>NZTV01000037.1 GCA_002703245.1 Microbacterium sp. | reverse complement strand
GCGAGCCACAGCGGCAACACCACCAGCCACGCCCCGGCGAAGGAGACCGCGACGAAGACGACGACCGGCACCACCGGCACGCGCTGGCTCACGCGGCACCACCCCGCGCGTCCCGATCACGCAGGGCCAGCAGGAGCCCCGCCGCGGTGGTGGCATCGTCGACGGTCACCACGAACGTGCTGCCCGACGCGCGGGAGACCTCCACCGCGTCGCCGCGCCGCAACACCACGCCGGTCCGTCCGTCCAGGCCTTTGCGCACGCCCCATCCGCCGAAGTCCGCCATCGGATTTACCGACACCACCCGGACATCGACGATCTGATCCAGCGGCACCGAGAACCTCGGTACCCCCAGCGGGCTGACGACCTTCAGTCCCTCCGCGTCGACGCGGACACGGAACATGACCGTCGCGAGGATCACCAGCGCCAGGACACCCGCGACGATCAGCAGGACCGGCCACACGCCGCCGGCGGCGGCGAAGTCGAACAGCGCCAGGGCGAACAGGATCACCGTCGCCCCCACGAGGACCACCATCCCGGCGCTGCCGAGCGATGTCGTGCGCACCCACACGGCGCGCTCGCCACGCGCCAGGGACGGGATCTCGGTCGTCGCACGCACGGTCCCGCCACTGACGACCACCCGGGGTTGGGAGACCCACGCGACCACGCCCAGGACGATCGCCGTCGCGCCGCCCCACACCAGGGGCTCGACGATCCCGTCGGCGTCGGTGGCGGTGGTCAGCCCGGCCTGGGCCACGAAGGTCCACGTGATGATCATGAGGATCCCCCCGACGACGGCCGGCGTGAGCGAGCCGAGGAACCGCATCGTCGGCCCCCACTCCCCCTCCCGGGCGCCGATGAGCGCGAACGCCGAGAGGAGGACGGTCATCCCGACCCCCAGCCCCGCGCTCAGAAGCGGGACGCTCCACGCCGCGGCGTAGCCGTCGGGCTCACCGCCGACGCCCCAGTGGACGGCGACGGGGTCGGGCACCTGACCCATGACCGCCAGCTGGATCACGACCGCGGTCGCGGTCAGTACCACGGGCACCACGATGCCGAACCACACGAACGCCCGGCGAGCGCGCGAGACCCGCGCGCGATCCTGGTCGGGAGCGGCTGCGGTCATGAGCGATCCTCCTGTTCTCGGTGGGCGCGTGCGCCCGTGTGGGCCGGCTCGACATCGGCCAGCAGCGAGGCGAGCACCCCCGGCGCGAGGCCGAGGCCTCTCGCGCGGTCGGCGAGCGCGGCGATGTCGTCACGGAGGTGCCGCAGACCTTCCGCGGCATCGGTCACCACGGCGCCTCGACCACGCCGCATGTCCACGAGACCCTCGTCACGCAGCTCCTGGTACGCCCGGAGCACCGTGTGCAGGTTGAGGTCCAGTGAGGCGGAGACCTCCCGGGCCGACGGCAACCTCTCCCCCGCCCGCATGCGCCCCGCCGCGATGCCGGTGCGCACCGAAGCGGCCACCTGCTCCCACAGAGGCACATCTCGTGAAGGGTCGATTCGTATCAGCACATCTCTATTATAGTTCCCCTATAACAATGCACAAAAGGGGGGCGCCGCGTGATCGCGCCCGTCATCGAGCACGTGCGAGCACTCAGTCGACGAACGCCGCGGCGACGGGGTCCGCGACGGGCGCGTCGCCGCGGGGATGGTGCGTCGCGGCGCTCGTACGCCCGAGGCCGAGCGAGCCGGTGACCGCCGGCAGCAGAGCCTCGGCGGTGCGCCGGTAGCCGAGCGCGCTCGGATGGAACCTGTCGAGGCTGAACATCTCCTCCGGCTGGGAGATGAAGAACGGACCCACCGCGTGGCGAAGCGAGACCGCGTAGGCACCCGCCGCGACGGCCGCCTGCGCCTGCGCCTGCGCGAGCTGGCGCGACATGCGAGAGCCGAGCGAACGCAACGGCTGCGGGACAGGGCGCAACGCCCCGAGGTCCGGGCATGTGCCGACCACCACCTGGGCACCACGGGCGCGAAGCCGCGCGATCGCGTCGACCAGATGGGCCACCGATGTCGACACCGGCACCCGATGGGTGATGTCGTTGCCCCCGACGACGATCACAGCGACATCGGGGGCGTACTCGTCCGACAACTCATCGAGCTGTTCACGCAGCGCCGAGGATTCCGAGCCGACCACCGCGACGGTGCGCAACCGCACCGGTCGATGCGCCTTCTTCGCGAGCCCTTTGGCGATGCGGGCCCCGAGCGTCTCCTTGCGACGGGTGGCCCCGAGCCCGGCCGCGATCGAATCGCCCAGGATGAGCAACTCCAGCGGATCACCGGCGAGTTTGCGTCGCCAGACGCGATCGGCCTCCAGGGCGTCCTCCCCCAGCGGCTTCCCGATGACCCGTCGCGCGTGCGCGGCTTGACGGTCCAACGTCATACGTGCCGCCGCGGTGGCCACCACCGCGGCGGCCAGCGCGGTGGAAGCGACGGTGACGGCGCGACGTGTCCGGCTCATACGCGTGATTCGACCCGGCCCGGCTGAACCGTCTCTGACGCACCGGTGAACGGATCGAGCACCGGCGCAGATCAGCCGAGGGGCTTCAGCTCCAGGGAATCGGCGTCCGTACCGGCGCGGACGGCGGCGAAGTGGGAGTAACCGTCCGCGGTCGCGCGGTCCAGCAGGGGCTTGAGGTTCTTCGGTCGCCGTTCCAGACGGACCCGGCATCCGCGGGCCACGAAGGCCGCCTTGAGTGCGGCCAGTTGCGCCACGGGCACATCCTGATCGTGGACGAGCACGACCGCCTCCCGGGCATCGCCGGCATGATCGGCGACGAGGTCGACGATCCGCTCGAAGCCGATCGAGAAGCCCACCGCGGGCACCTGCTGGCCGAGGAAGCGACCGATCATCCCGTCGTAACGACCGCCGCCCCCGAGGGAGTACGACACCGAGGGATGCGCGACCTCGAAGATGGTGCCGGTGTAATAGCCCATGCCCCGCACGAGGAAGGGGTCGAACTCCAACGGCACCCGCGCTCCCCGCGCCGCGGCGACGGCGTCTCCGATCTCGCTGAGCGCGGCGACCGCGTCCCCGTCGAGGCCCTCGGGTAGGGCCGCGCGGATCCGGGCCTCATCGAACCCGGCGCCGTCCGGACGCTCACGCGCGAGGAAGCCGGCGAACGCGTCGACGGCCGCGGGCGAACTCGAACGCTCCCGGAGCTCGGCGGCGACACCATCCGGCCCGATCTTGTCGAGCTTGTCGATCGTGATGAGGACACCGGGGCGTTCCGCCTCGGGGAAGCCGAAGTACTCCAGCATCGCGTCGAGCAGTCGGCGGTCGTTGATGCGGACCGACCCGCCCTGAAGACCGAGCGCGTCGAGGGTGTCCAAGGTGGCGGTGATCAGTTCGACCTCGGCCCGCGTGGATGCGTCGCCGATGATGTCGATGTCGCACTGCATGAATTGTCGGTAGCGGCCCTTCTGCGGCCGCTCGGCGCGCCACACCGGCGCGATCTGCACCGACCGGAAGACGGCGGGCAACTCGGCGCGGTTCGAGGCGTAGAAACGCGCGAGGGGAACGGTGAGGTCGTAGCGGAGGCCGAGATCGGTGAGCGCCGCCGGGTCGTCGGCCGCCGCGCGTACCGCATCGGCGTCCAGTCCCCGTTTGAGCACGTTGTAGGCGAGTTTCTCGTTGTCCCCGCCGATCCCCGCGTGCAGCCGTGCATGGTCCTCCATGACGGGCGTTTCGATCTCATCGAACCCGTGGGAGCGGTAGCGCTCGCGGATGACGGCGAGCACCCGCTCGCGGCGGGCCTTGTCGGCGGGCAGGAAGTCGCGCATTCCGCGCGGCGGATTGACGATGGGCACGCCCCTATTGTTCCAGGCCGGCGGGGTCCACCCCGCCCTCCGCGGCCCGCACGCGATCACCGAGGCCACGGACCCGCGCGCGCAGCGCCCCCTCGGCATCCCAACCGCGCCGCCGCGCCTCGGCGGCGAGGCTCAACAGCAGCTCACCCAGCTCCTCCTCGGAGTCCGGCATCGACACGGGGGCGGGCACCTCGACACCGACGCCACGCGCCTTCCCCGACACCTTCTGCGCGAGCGCGAGCGCGGGCATCCTCTCGCTCACCCCGTCGAGCACGCTGGTGCGGTCGGATTTCTCCTCGGCCTTCGCGGCGTTCCAGAGCTCGAGCACCTCCTCAGGAGTGCGAGCCGTCTCCCCCGCGAACACATGGGGGTGGCGTCGCACCATCTTGTCGGTGAGCCCCCTCGCGACCTCGTCGATGCCGAAGGGGTCCTCCGCATCGCGCGATGCGATCTCCGCGTGGAACAAAACCTGCCACAGCAGATCGCCGAGTTCCTCCCTGACCTCCGCGCGCGAGCCCGCCTCGATCGCGTCGATCAGCTCGGCGCTCTCCTCGACCAGGTACGGCACGAGCGCCCGGTGGTCGATCCGCTGTGTCCACACGCACCGGTCCCTCACCGCGCGCATCGTGTCGGCGGCGTCGCGCAGCGGGTCGGTCAGGTCGTCGCGGGGATCGTCTTCTCGAGTCGGCGGTAGTGCCATGCCCGCCACGATACGAGAACACCGGCGAACACGAGCGAGATCATCGATCCACCCAGCACACCCAGCGTGGCCTGGTCGCGGATCTCGACGTTGTCGGCGAACGCCAGCTCGGACAGCAGGAGCGACACGGTGAAGCCGATCCCGCCGAGCGATCCGGCGGCGAGCAGGTCGGTGAACGTCAACGCCGGTGGGCCCTCGCGATGTCCGACGCGCAACGAGATCCACCCGAAGATCGTGATGCCCACGATCTTGCCGACGGGCAACGCGACCAGCACACCCCAGAAGGCGGGCGAGAGCTCGCTCGGACTCACCTGGGGGATCACCACGAGTGCGGCGGAGAACGCGAACACGGGCAGCACGATCGCATTGACCCAGGGCTCGAGCACATGGCGGGCGTGCAGCGCGGGCTGCTGACTCATCGCGAGGCCGAGCGCCACACCGGCGATGGTCGCGTGTACCCCCGACTTGTACACCAGTGCCCACGTGACCACGCCGATGACGATGAGCGCGATGGTGATCGGGATCCGTGCGCGGGTGTCGACGCGGCGCGAGAGGATGCCGAACAGGACCACCAGCCCGGCGGCACCGAGGAGCATGCCGTAGTTGACGTCGCTGGTGAACAGCACGGCGATGAAGACGATGCCGACGATGTCGTCGAGGATCGCCAACGCCAGCAGGAAGACCCGGAGGGCCGAGGGCAGTCCCTTGCCGAACACGGCGAGCACGCCGAGTGCGAAAGCGATGTCGGTGGCCGTGGGGATGGGCCATCCGTTGACCGCATCCGAGCCGTGCGCGATGACCAGGTAGAAGATGATCGGCACGATCACGCCGCCGGCGGCCGCGATGGCCGGTTGCAGCGCCTTCTTGGCGGAATTGAGCTGGCCGCTGGTGAGCTCGAACTGCAGCTCCACCGCCACCACGAAGAAGAACAGGGCGAGCAGCCCGTCCTTGATCCAGTGCGACACCGACAGCTCGAAGAACTCCGGGATGCCGACGTAGAGGTGCATGAACTCGTCGACGGCCGTACCCGCGGGCGAGTTCGCCACCGCGAGCCCTGCGGCCGCGGCCACCAGGAGAACGATCGCGGGGAATCGCTCGGATCGGAACAGTGACAGAGGGGACTGGGACATACGGTCCTTTCGTCGTCTGGGATGCGCTGAACCACGCCGACCAGACTTCCCGGCACACCAAGCCTCCACTCTACCGGGCGGGCCCGTCCCCTCCGCGCGGCGAAGCCGATCGCGGCGTCCGTGTCAAGAGGGGGCGTGCGACGCCGCTAGCGTTGATGTATGCGCGAACTGACGAACACCGAGGCGATCGACCTCGTCGGCCGCTACGAAGCCGGCCAGGAGATCCCCGACACGATGCGCTCGGACGTGCGCCTGCTGGGCGGTCTGCTCGGTCGGGTCCTGCGCGAGAGCGGCTCCCCGGGCCTGTTCGAAGACGTCGAACGACTCCGCGCCGCGACCATCCAGGCCTACACGGACGCGACGCCCGAAGCCTTCGCACGCGCGGAGGCCATCGCGGATTCGTTCAGCATCGACCGAGCCGAAGAGGTGGCGCGTGCGTTCACCTGCTACTTCCACCTGGTGAACCTCGCCGAAGAGCACCAACGCGTGCGGGTGCTCCGGCAGCGGGACGGACGACCCGACCGGGAGGACGCCACCGACTCGGTCGCCGCCGCGTTCGTACGCCTCGCCGCAGAGATCGGCGACGACACCGCACTCCAGCGCCTACAAGGCCTCCGATTCCACCCCGTCTTCACCGCCCACCCCACCGAAGCGCGCCGACGGGCGATCTCCACCGGCATCCGCCGCCTGGCCGAGCTGCTGGAGGAGCGCGACAGCACCCTGCGCAACGGCGCGGACCAGGCGCGCACCGAACGGCAGATGCTCGAGGAGATCGACACCCTGTGGCGCACCGGCCCCCTGCGCGCCGAGAAGCCCTCGCCCACCGACGAGGTGCGCGCGGTCATGGCGGTGTTCGACGACACCCTGTTCACCTCGATCCCCGAGGTCTACCGTCGCGTGGACGACGCACTGCAGGGACCGGCCGCGGGGAGTCGATCCCCGGTGGTACGACCCTTCGTCCGTATCGGCTCGTGGGTCGGCGGCGACCGGGACGGCAACCCCTTCGTGACCGCCTCCGTCACACGCAAGGCCGCGAAGATCGCGGGCGAGCACGTGTTGCTCGGACTCGAGCGCGCCGCGCTGCGCATCGGGCGCACGCTCACCCTCGACGCCGACACCACGCCGCCCAGTGACGCGGCCACGAGCCTGTGGCATCGACTGCGCGCGGCGGACGAGGAGGCGGCGCGCGACATCGCCAAGCGCTCCCCCGGCGAGCTGCACCGCGGCATCCTGCTGCTGACGACCCGGAAGATCGCCGCGACCCGCACACGCGACGCCGACCTGGCCTATGCGGACCCGGACGAGCTGCTGGCCGATCTGCGTGTCGTGCAGGATTCGCTCATCCAGGCCGGCGCGCCGCGTCAGGCCTACGGTCAGGTTCAGCAGTTGATCTGGCAGGTCGAGACCTTCGGCTTCCACCTTGCCGAACTCGAGGTGCGCCAGCACTCCGCCGTGCACCGCAAGGTGCTCGATGAACTCGACGCCGGCGGCGAGCGCTCCGAGCTCACCGAAGAGGTGCTCGAGGTCTTCCGCGTCGTGAAGTTCCTGCAGGACCGGTACGGCCCGCGCGCGGCGGGACGATACATCGTGTCGTTCACGCAGTCCGCCGAGGACCTGGCGAACGTGCACCGGCTCGCCCGGTACGCCGTGGGCGAGGGCGGTACGCCGCCCGTGCTCGATGTCATCCCGCTGTTCGAGACCTTCGCCGATCTGCAGGCGGCCCCCGCCATCCTGCGCGAGATCGTGGGGCATCCGGCCTTCGCATCCCGCCTCGAGGAGACCGGGAACAAGCTCGAGGTCATGCTCGGCTACTCGGACTCCTCGAAGGACGTCGGCCCGGTCGCGGCGACGTTGGCCCTGTACGAAGCCCAGGCCGCGATCGCCGACTGGGCGAAGGAGTCCGGCATCGAACTGACCCTCTTCCACGGGCGTGGGGGCGCTCTGGGCCGCGGCGGCGGTCCGGCGAACTCGGCCATCCTCGCCCAGCCGCCCCACTCGGTGGACGGCCGCTTCAAGCTCACCGAGCAGGGTGAGGTCATCTTCGCCCGCTACGGCGAACCCGAGATCGCCAAGCGCCACATCGATCAGGTCGCCGCGGCCATGCTCCTGGCCTCCTCCCCCTCGGTCGAGCGGACCAACCGCCACGCCGCCGAGCAGTTCCGCGCGATCGGCGAAGCGATGGACAACGCCAGCCGCGAGCGGTTCGCCACGCTGGTGAACGCGCCCGGCTTCGCACCGTGGTTCGCGCAGGTCACGCCGATGGAGGAGATCGGACTTCTGGCTCTGGGGTCACGACCGGCTCGTCGCGGTCTGTCTGTGGAGTCGCTGGCCGACCTCCGCGCCATCCCGTGGGTTTTCGCATGGTCGCAGGCCCGTATCAACCTCGCCGGATGGTTCGGCCTGGGAACGGCCCTGGAGGCGGTCGGTGACGAGGCGCTGTTGCGTCGCGCCTACGAGCAGTGGCCGCTGTTCCGCACCCTGATCGACAACGTGGCGATGAGCCTGGCCAAGACAGACGACCGGATCGCGATGCGGTACCTCGATCTCGGGGACCGCGAGGAACTCGCGACGCTGGTGCGCGACGAGATGGCACTGACCCGCGACTGGGTCGTGCGGCTGACCGACGGCGACGAGCTGCTGGCGAACAAGCCCGTCCTGCAGCGCGCCGTGAAGCTGCGCAGCCCCTACGTCGACGCGCTCTCGCTTCTGCAGTTGCGCGCCCTGCGCACCCTGCGCGAGGACGCCGCGAACGGACGCGACCTCGACCCCGACCAGCAGCGTCTGCTGCTTCTGTCGGTCAACGGCGTCTCGGCGGGGCTGCAGAACACCGGCTGATCCCTCAGTCGACCTCGTGGTCGTCGGCGTGTCGGGCGAGGGAACGCCCATACCTCTCGGTGAGTTGCACCATGAGGTCGGGGGTCTCCCGGTCGAGGCCGAACACGTAGCCCGGAAAGTCGAGATCGCGCTGCGCCTGCTGGATCTGCTCGGCGCGCTCGGGCGGGAGGATCCGCAGGGGTTCACCGACCGCGACCCAGCCGATGGGCACCACCGTCTCCGGGGGGAGCATGGTGCGCAGGTGAACGACCGCGTTGATCCGCACCTCGCTCCGGGCACCGATGTGTGCGCCGTTGAAGACCCGGGTCCCGGTTGCGAGGAACACCTCCTCGTCGACCCGGGCGCCGGAGACACTCGCCAGGGGGCCCACGAGCACATGCGGGCCGATGTGCACCGGATCGGTCACCGTGGCCCGCACGAGAGCGTTCTCCATCACGATGACGTTCTCGGCGAGGGTCACCGCTCCCCCCTCGGCGGTGATCACCGCGCCGTGCAGCACCTGGCAGCCTGCGCCGACGACGACGTCGCCGCTGATCACCGCGGTGGGGGCAACCACCGCATCAGGGTGGATGTGGGGAGTCGCCCCCAGGTGTGCGTATCGCATGGCGCCTCCTCGTCGACGGCGGTCAGCGCCAGCGTATCCGCACGCGCCACCGCTGCCCAGGGGAGGACGCGTCGCAGGCTGTTAAGGTCGGATGATGTCCGACTGGTGGGACGCCTTCGTCCATTCCCTCGCCACCCGACAGTTCGCGCTCGTGGTGATGCAGATGATCGTGTGGGTCGCGATGACCGTCGTGTGGGTGACGGCGTTCGCGCTGGCCCCCGACGGGTGGCGACTGTTCCTCGCGGTGGTCTCGACGATCCTCGCCGTGTTCTGGACAGGGATCTTCGTGCGTGCCCGGCAGCTTCGACGCGAGGGCGGGTCGTCACCCCGATGAGCTCTGGCGCCGCCTCCGCGGGTGGCGCAGGACTTCAGGCCGACCATGCCTCTCCGGCGAGGACAGGCCCGACGCGCCATCAGGCCGGGGTCTTCTCCGCGTCTGTCTTCTGCGGCCACAGCTGGTCCAGCAGCTGACCGACCCACCTCAGCAGATCGGCGTCGGCCTGCCCCGCTCCCGCGGCCGCCGGCAGGGGAACGACCAGTGCGTCACCGTTCGAGACCAGCTTCGCCTTGGGGTAGAGCCGCTGCAGACGCACGCGCATCGAGTCGGGCAGATGCGCGGGGGCGATCCGGAGGTTCGGCCCCATCGCCACGACATCGGCCAGGCCGGCCTGCGCCGCGCGCCGTCGCAGGCGCGCGACCGAAATGAGCCCGGCGACCTCTTCGGGCGGCGTGCCGTATCGGTCGGTCAGCTCTTCGAGCACCAGGTCGATCGCCTCCTCCGATGCGGTCGCCGACGCGGCCGCCGACAGCTTCTGGTAGGCCTCGAGACGGAGGCGCTCGCTGTCGATGTACTGCTCGGGGATGCGTGCCTGGACCGGCAACTCGAGTCGCAGCTCGGTGTGACCCTCCGTGTCCTCGCCGCGGAACTGCGACACGGCCTCCCCGATCATGCGCAGGTAGAGGTCGAATCCGACACCGGCGATGTGCCCGGCCTGCTCCGCTCCCAACAGGTTCCCCGCTCCACGGAGCTCGAGATCCTTCATCGCCACCTGCATACCCGAACCCAGGTCGTTGTTCACCGCGATCGTCTCGAGTCGGTCGGCGGCGGTCTCCGACAACGGCTTCGACTCGTCGTAGAGGAAATAGGCGTAGGCGCGCTCCCGGCTACGGCCCACGCGGCCGCGGAGCTGATGCAACTGGCTGAGCCCGTACTTGTCGGCCCGGTCGATGATGATCGTGTTCGCGTTGGAGATGTCCAACCCCGTCTCGACGATCGTCGTGCACACCAGCACGTCCGCCCGGCGCTCCCAGAAATCATCGACGACCGCCTCGAGCTGATGCTCGCCCATCTGACCGTGCGCGACCGCGACACGGGCCTCCGGCACCAGCTCGGCGAGGTCCGCTGCGACCCGCTGGATGGACTGCACGCGGTTGTGCACGAAGAAGACCTGTCCCTCGCGCAACAGCTCGCGCCGGATGGCGGCGGCGATCTGCTTGTCGTTGCGGGGGCCGACGAACGACAGGATCGGGTGGCGGTCCTCCGGCGGCGTCGCCAACGTGGACATCTCCCGGATGCCCGTGACCGCCATCTCGAGGGTGCGCGGGATGGGCGTCGCGCTCATCGCCAGGATGTCGACGTTCGTTTTGAGCTTCTTCAGCGCATCCTTGTGCTCCACACCGAACCGCTGCTCCTCGTCGATGATCATCAGACCGAGATCCTTGAACACGACCTTCTCGGTGAGGATCCGGTGCGTACCGATCACCATGTCGATCGACCCGTCCGCGAGGCCCGCGACGACCTGTCTCGCTTCCGAATCGCTCTGGAAGCGCGACAGCGAGCGCACCTTGACCGGGAAGCCCGCGAACCGCTCGGTGAAGGTCTCGATGTGCTGCTTGACCAGCAGGGTGGTGGGCACGAGCATCGCGACCTGTTTGCCGTCTTGGATGGCCTTGAACGCGGCACGCACCGCGACCTCGGTCTTGCCGAAGCCGACGTCGCCGGACAGGAGCCGATCCATCGGGATCGGCTTCTCCATGTCGGCCTTGATCTCGTCGATGGTCTGCAACTGGTCGGCCGTCTCGGCGAACGGGAAGGCCTCCTCCAGCTCACGCTGCCACGGCGTGTCCGGCCCGAAGGCGTAACCTTTCGCCGCCATCCGCGCGGAGTACAGCTTGACGAGCTCGACGGCGATGTCCCGGACCGCTTTTCGCGCGCGACCCTTCGCCTGTGCCCAGTCGCTGCCGCCCATCTTCGACAGCGTCGGCGCCTCTCCACCGACGTAGCGGGAGAGCAGGTCGAGCTGGTCCGTGGGCACGAACAGCTTGTCCCCCGGGTAGCCGCGCTTGGAGGGGGCGTACTCGAGCACGAGGTACTCACGCTGACTCTTCACCGCATTGCGCCCGCCCGATGACACCTCGCGCTGCACGAGTTCGACGAATCTGCCGATGCCGTGCGTGGAGTGCACGACGAAGTCGCCCGGCTTGAGCTGCATCGGATCGACGACGTTCCGGCGCCGGGAGGCGAGCTTTTTGACGACGCGGTTGTCGCCGCCGATGGTGCGCCCGTAGAACTCCGTCTCGGTGAGGACGGCGAATTTGGCACCGTCGGACTGGAATCCGCGCTCGAGCACGGCGCACGTCAGGTGGGCGGTCCCCGCAGGGACGTCACCGTCGATCGCCTCGACGATCTGCGCGGCGATCCCGCGGTCGCCGAGCACATCGCGTGCGCGTTCGACCAACCCCGCACCCGACGCGGTCACCACCACACGCCAACCGTCCGCCAGCAGCGCGCGCACGTGCTCGGTGGCGCCGTCGACGTTGCCCTGGAAGCTCGGCACCGGCGACGCGGCGACTTTCGCGGTCGCGGCGGCCTCGAGCGCGGCGTCGATGTCGACGAGCCCCTCGGCGGCGGCATCGGCGGCGCCGGAATCGAATCCGCTGAGCGTCCACCAGACACCACCGCGCTCGGTGATCCGTTCGCGGAGGGTGGGCAAGGTGACGAAGTCGCCCGCGCCGAGATCGACCGGGGTGTCGGCACCGGCGGTGGCCGCCGACCACGCCGCATCGAGGAACTCCCGGTTCGTCTCGCTGAGCGTCACCGCTCGCGCCACCGAGCGTTCCGGATCGGCGAGGGCGAGCGCGGCCCCCTCCGGGAGATAGTCAGCGAGGGTGACGAGGTCGTCCACGACAGCGGGCATGAGCGACTCCATGCCCTCCACGGGGATCCCCTCGGCCATCTTCTCCAGCATCCCGCGCACACCGGGCAACGCCTCCATCCGGTCACGTGCGCGCTCGCGCACCTCCGGCGTCAGGAGCAGCTCTCGGCTGGGGACGAGGGTGACACGGTCGATCCCGCCCGGGAGCGAGCGCTGATCGGCGACCGAGAACGCGCGGATCTGGTCGACCTCGTCGCCGAAGAACTCCACACGGAACGGGTGATCGGCCACGGGTGGGAAGACGTCGAGGATTCCACCGCGCACCGCGAACTCGCCGCGGCGCGAGACCATGTCGACGCGATGATAGGCCCGCTCCACCAGCGCCACCACGACGTCATCGAGCTCATGGCCCCGGTCGCCGGCCACCAGCGTGATCGGAGGCACCGCGGTCAGGCCCGCGGCAAGCGGCTGGACGGCGCCGCGGACGGAGGCGGTGACCACGAGAGGGGTCCTGCCGTCGTGGTCGGCCAGCCGCCGCAGCACGTCCAGGCGGCGTCCGACCGTCTCGGGGCTCGGGCTCAGACGCTCGTGGGGAAGGGTCTCCCAGGCCGGGAAATGGAGCAGCCCGACGTCTGGGATCAACGCCTCGATCGCCGCGCCCAGAGTCTCGGCACGGCGCCCCGTGGGCGCGACGGCGAGGAGGACGGGCGGATGGCCGGCCTCCGTCCTACGGCGCAGGAACGCCGCCAGGAGGGGGGCGTCCAACCCGGTCGGGGCGGATACGTCGATGTCGCGCGATGCCGAAGAGACCGCGTCCGCGAACGACTCATCCTGTTCGAGGGCGCGCACGATCCCGGGAACTGTCACCGCACGAGTCTAATCCGCCCCGCCGACCCTCGGACCGACGAGGGCCGATCACTCCTCCTAGGATGAGTCGCGTGAGCGAGCCCGCAGAACCCCGCGACCCGGATCCGCAGGGCGCCCCCGGCGCCGACCGGGCGTCCTCGCCCCCGGCGGCGGGCACGCCCCGCGTGAGCCCTCCCCCGCCCTACGTGCCGCCCGCCGCGACGGAGCCCGCCGCCGGGGCCGCGGCGCCACCGCCCGCCGGGTACCCGCAGCAGCCGCCTCAGCCCACCTGGGCGCCGCCTGCGGCGACCCCGGGCACCGCCCCGAACACGGCTCCGCCGTACGGCCACCTCGCCACACCACCCGCGTACGGACAACCCGCATGGCAACCCGGCGGCGATGCGGCGCGCGCGGCCGGTCTCGGGATCGTGGCGTTCGTCGTGGCCGCCGTCGCCGGCCTCCTCGTCCCCACGCTGGGCGCAGTCACCGGGTACGCGATCGGTGAAGGGCTGGGCGCGGAGCTCGGCGATCTGCCGGCCGACTCGGACTTCGATCTCGCACTTCTCGCACCGGTGCGCGAGCTCATCCTGTTCGCGGAGATCACCTTCTGGAGCGGCACGATCCTGGGGATCTGGGGTCTCGCCCAGGGCATCGTCGCCGCCGTCACGGGACGAGGGCGAGGATGGGCTATTGCGGCGATCGTGCTCGCCGTGCTCGGTCCGATCGTCTACGGCACGCTCGTCTACGTCCTGCTGTTCATCGGCCTCGCGACCGGGGCGATGGCGACGCTTCCGATACCCTGACCGGCACGACCCGTCCCTTCGACCGAACGTCCGCTTCGCCGATCAGCCCCGGGGGGCGTGATGGCGTTGCTGCGCCGCGACCAGCCCCTCCTCGACGAGCTGCTCGACCGCGTCGGCGGCGTCTCCGATCAGATGGGGCAACGTCTGCCGCTGTGTCGCCCCGAACGGGTCGAGCACCCAGTCCGACGGATCCTGGCGCCCCGGGGGGCGACCGATCCCCACGCGCACGCGGGGGAAATCGGGTGACCCCAGCGCTTTGGCGACGTCGCGGACGCCGTTGTGTCCGCCGTGCCCGCCGCCGGATTTGAGTTTGATCGAATCGAACGGGATGTCGAGCTCGTCATGGACGATCACGACGCGTTCCGGATCGACTCCGTAGAACTTCGCCAACGACGACACCGGTCCCCCGGAGACGTTCATGAACGAGTTCGGTTTGGCGAGGATCAGCTTGTCCGAGCCCGGACGCAGCCAGGTCTCGACCACCCGCGCCCCGGCCTTGTGCGTGCGGAACCCCTCACCCCGGCGCGACGCGAGTTCGTCGATCACGAGCTGTCCGACGTTGTGGCGGGTCGCTTCGTATCGCGGACCGGGATTGCCCAGTCCGACGATGAGCCAGGTGCGTGCCATGTGCTCCCCCCTCCGTCCGGGTGGGTCCGGCGAGACAGCACGAGGGGGATGCGACCGGCGCATCCCCCTCGTGACTGATCGCGATTACTCCGCGGACTCTTCGGACTGTCCGGCCGCGACCTCTGCGTCGGCCTCGGCGATCTCGTCGTCCGCGGCGATCGTGGCGGTGGGCACGTAGATGGCCACGACGAGCGTCTCCGGCTCGGTGATGAGCGAGGCGCCCTTGGGGAGCTTCAGGTCACCGGCGGTCACGTGCGCGCCGTCTTCGAGGCCCTCGACGTCGACCTCGACGTGCTCGGGGATGTGCGTGGCCTCCACCTCGAGCGAGACCGTCGAAGCGTCGAGGTTGGCGATGGTGCCCGCGAAGGGCTCCCCCACGACGGTGACGGGAACGTCCACGTGGATCTTCTCGCCCTTCTTGACCACGAGCAGGTCGATGTGCTCGATGATCTGACGCACCGGGTCGCGCTGGACGTCCTTGACCAGGGTCAGGTGGTCCTTTCCGTCGATGTCCAGCTCGAGCAGCGCGTTGGCGCGGCGCACGAGCAGCGAGACCTGGTGGCCCGGAAGGGCGACGTGCACCGGGGTGGTGCCGTGGCCGTAGATGACAGCGGGGATCTGGCCGGCGGCGCGCAGACGGCGGGCGAAGCCCTTGCCGAAGTTCTCGCGCAGTTCGGCGTGGACCTTGGCATCGATTTCGGTCGACATGGTGGATTCTCCTTGCGGGCGCACAGGCCCGTTTCGATGCTCCGTGTGGAGCGAGGTCTGGGTCTTCGACTCGAACGCGAGCGCGTGAGGAAATGCCTGTCCGCCCTCGTCGATCACGGATACCGCAACATCACGCGGATCCCTCGCCGAAGTTCACCGGAGAGTCTACCAGCGCAGCCGGTACGATGAGGAACGCACCCCCACCCCACTCTTTCGGAGGAATTCTCATGGACTACGGCTTCGCTTCGCACGTCATTCTCTGGGTGGTGGGCGCCGTCGCCGCCGTCGGCGGTCTGGGCGTGGTTCTCGCCGTCTTCAGCATGGGCCGTCAGGGCTACCACGACTGAGCCCGCATCCGGATGTGAGGAAGGCCCCGCCGTTCGGCGGGGCCTTCCTCACATCTTCGGGGTCAACCCTCGGGCCACACCTGCACGACCACCTTGCCGGATGCGCGGGAGTCCCGCGCCACCGTGAACGCGTCGACGGGCCGGTCTGCGGGGATCACATGCGTGATGACGTCCTCGATTCCGGGGTTCGCGTCCAGGAGGGCGACCGCCTCGTCGATTTCGTCGTGGAATCGGAAGGTGCCCGACCACGTCACCTCTTTGGCGATGAAGGCGGCGATGTTCAGCGGTCGTTCGGCGTCGGGAACCATGCCCACCTGCACGACCGCCCCGGCGATCGCCACGGCGGCGAGGGCCGTGTTGATCGAAGCGGCCACCCCGGAACACTCGAGCACGACGTCGTAGGTGTTCGCGGGCACCTCGTCGCGCGTGACGTTCAGCGCGGTGGAGGCACCGAGGGCGAGCGCCCGCTCGAGCGGCTCATCGAAGACGTCGGTGGCGGTCACCTCGGCCGCACCGGCGGCGACGGCTGCCGCGACGGCGAGCAACCCGATCGGTCCGACGCCGGTGACCAGCACCTTCTTGCCGGCGACGTCCCCGGCCTTGCCGAGACCGTGCAACGCGACGGCGAGCGGTTCGGCCAGCACCGCGCGCCGCACCGGCAACGTGGGCGGAAGGGGACGCACCATCTCGCGATCGACCAGCAGCTGTTCCACGAGTCCGCCCTGGGTGTGCGGCCACGTGGAGGCGGACCCGAGGTACGCGCCGCCGGGCCACAGGTGGGGCGCGTCGGCGAGGTCGTCGCGATGCTCGCCGAAGGTGGCGGGGTGCACGGTCACCGGCGTACCGACGGGCCACTCCCCGGTGGGGTCGTGGTCGATCCGCCCCGAGACCTCGTGGCCCGGGATGAGCGGCTCCCGCACCACGAAGGCCCCGTTCGCACCCTCGAAGTAGTAGTGCAGGTCGCTCCCGCAGATACCGACGTAGTCGATGCGCACGCGCACCTGTCCCTCGGCGGGCTGCGGGGTCGCGATGTCCGCGATCCGGATGGTCTCTCTGCTGTCGATGAACGCGGCGCGCATCTCGCTGTCCTTCCGTGCGATCAGACGACCGCGGTCATTCCGCCGTCGACGAAGATGTTCTGGCCCGACACGAAGCTCGACGCATCGGAGACGAGGAAGCGCAACGCCCCGTCCAGCTCGGCGAAATCACCCCAGCGCTGCGCCGGCGTGCGCTGGGTGAGCCATCCGCTGAAGGCGGGATCGTCGACGAGGTCACGGTTCATCTCGGTGGCGAAGTACCCCGGTGACAAGGCGTTGACCTGGATCCCGTGGCGGGCGAGGTCGGCGGCCATGCCCTTGGTCAGCTGGGCCACGCCACCCTTCGAGGCCGAGTAGGGGGCGATCGTCTGCCGCGCGAGGAGAGACTGCACGGAGGCGACGTTGACGATCTTCCCCGATCCGCGCTCGATCATGGCCGGCGCGACGAATCGCGACACGTAGAACACGCCGCTGAGGTTGGCGGCGATGATGTCGTCCCAGTCGGAGACGGCGAACTCCTCGATGGGCGCCCGGCGCTGCACGCCGGCGTTGTTGACGAGGATGTCGGGGACGCCGTGTTCGGCGATCATCCCCGCGATCCCGGCCTCGACCCCGGCGGCGTCGGTCACGTCGAACGCGACCGACACCGCGGGGGCGCCCGACTCTTCGGTGATCTCGGCCGCGGCGCGAGCGGCCGCCTCGGCATGGCGACCGTGCACGATGACGTGCGCACCGGCGCGGGCCAGCCCCGTGGCGAGCGAGCGGCCCAGGCCGCGCGTGGAGCCGGTCACCAGCGCGAGCCGGCCTGAGACGTCGAAGATGTCGGTCATGGGGTTCCTCCGGTCGATGGGTGGGGTGATGTGCGGGTCAGATCAGCGAGCCGACGCCGAACACGGCGAGCACGAAGACGAACGCGGTGACCGACTCGATCGCCTGCTGGACGGTCCACGTCTTCAGCGTGGTCTTGACGTCCATGCCCATCAGTCGGCCGACGAGCCAGAAGCCCGAGTCGTTGACGTGACCGGCGAACACCGAACCGGCGGCGGTGGCCAGGACGATCGCCGCGATCTGCAGCGGGTTGAAATCGCCGGCGAGGACGGCGGGGGCCGCCAAGCCCGCTGCGGTGACCAGGGCGACCGTCGCCGAGCCCTGGGCCAGGCGGATGACGACCGCGATGAGGTAGGCGGCGACGATGACGGGCAGCCCGAGATCGCTGAGCGTGTCGGCGAGGGCCTCCCCGATGCCCGACGCGCGCAGCACGGCGCCGAACATGCCGCCGGCACCGGTGATGAGGATGACCGAGGCCACCGGGCCCAGCGCCGAGTCGAGCAGCTTCTCGATCGCGGTTCCCTTCTCGCCGCGGCGGGTCCCGAGCACCACCATGGCCACGAGCACCGTGATCAGCAGCGCGACCGGGGAGGTCCCCAGCAGCACGAGCACCTGCACCCACAGCTCATCCGCCGAGACGGCGCCGACGCTTGCGAGCGTGGTCAGTCCGGTGTTCATGAAGATGAGGAACATCGGCAGGAGCAGCAGCGCGACGATCGTGCCGGGCTTGGGCGGGTTGAGCGGCTGGTCCTCGTCGATGTCGCCGAACAGCGCGGGGACGGGCAGGTGGATGCGGGTCGAGACGAACTTGCCCCACAGGTAGCCGGAGAGGTACCAGGTCGGGAAGGCGATGACGAGGCCGACGATGAGCACGATCCCGAGGTTCGCGCCGTACAGTTCGGTCGCGGTGACCGGGCCCGGGTGCGGCGGCAGGAAGACGTGCATCACCGAGAAGGCCGCGGCGGTGGGCAGGCCGAACAGCAGCACGTTGTTCTTCGACACGCGCCGCGCCACGGCGAAGACGATGGGGAGCATCATCACGAGCCCGGCGTCGAAGAACATCGGGAAGCCGAGGATCAGCGAGGCGATGCCCAGGGCGAAGGGGGCGCGCTTCTCGCCGAAGATGTCGACGAACCGGTCGGCGAGCGCTTTGGCGCCTCCCGAATGCTCGATGAGCCGTCCGAGCATCGCTCCGAGGGCCACGAGCAGAGCGACCGAGCCGAGCGTTCCCCCCAGACCGCCCGTCAAGGTCGACGCGATGGCGCTGACCGGGATCTGGGCTGCGAAGGCGGTGAGCAGCGAGACGATGATCAGCGTCAGGAAGGCGTGGACCTTGAAGACGATGATCAGGAGGAGGATGAGGGCGATCGCGCCTGCCGCGATGAGCAGCAGCGGAGCCGTCCCCAGGGTCTGGGACCAATCTTCCATCGGTGAATCTCCATTGATATGCCGAGGGCACCGACGATGTCGTCGTGGTGTCCGCGTGTACTATGCGAGCGTCCTCCGCGGCTTCCCGTGGGGACATCCGATCTTTACATAAAGATCGTATTTTTGCCATCAGAAGATCGTATTTATTGGAGTCGCCGTGGCACAGGCCTCGCATACGAACGTGCTGGACGACCTCGGCGTGCGCATCGCCGCGGGCGAGCTCCCGCCGGGTCGGGTCCTCACCGCGGCCGGACTCGAGGACGAGTACGGCGTCTCCCGGACCGTCATCCGCGAGACGGTGCGGGTGTTGGAGGCGATGGGCATGGTCGCCTCGCGCCGACGCGTCGGCGTCACCGTCCAGCCGCCGAGCGCATGGAGTGCGCTGGACCCTCGACTGATCGCGTGGCAGCTGGCGGGGCCGCGCCGGGCGCAGCAACTCGTCGTGGTCACCGAGCTCCGGGCCGCCATCGAGCCGATCGCCGCGCGTCTCGCGGCGGCCCGGGCCACGGACGTGCAGCGCTCGGAGATCCTGCGACTTTCCGCCCTGCTCGAGGAGTTGGGGGAACAGGGGCGCGGCGACAGCGAGGAATACCTCGCGGCCGACATCGCCTTCCACGACCTCATCCTGGACGCCAGCGGCAACCTCATGCTCGCCGCGATCAAACAGCCCATCGCCGAGGTGATCGCCGGGCGGTCCCGCGTGGGCCTGACCCCGGCGACGCCGGAGCCGGAGGCGTTGCACAACCACATGCAGACGGCCGCGGCGATCGCACGCGGCGATGCCGACGCCGCCGAACACCACACGCGCCGATACGTCGACACGGTCTTGGGAGAGGTCAGGGGCGAGTCGGGTTGACCGCGTTCGCCGAGCCGTCGCCACGCAGCACGGCCAGCAGGTCCGCGATCGACTGATCGGTCATCCGCTGGACCGCCTCACGCGTGTGGCCGCCGCTGTGGGGCGTGGAGACGACGCGCGGGTGCCCGACCAGCGGGGACGCCGAGGGCGGCTCGGACTCGTAGGCGTCGACGGCCACACCGAACAGCGCGCCGCGATCGAGTGCCTCTCGTGCGGCGGCCTCGTCCAGCAGCCCGCCGCGGGCGGTGTTGATGACGATCGCGTCCGAGGGCAGCATCCCGAGACGTCGCGCATCGATCAGGTGGCGCGTGGCCGCGGTCAACGGCACGTGGAGGCTCACAACGTCGGATCGACGGCACAGCTCGTCGACGTCGACCCGTTCGACACCGGCGCCGGCGAAGACCGCGTCGGGGAGGAACGGGTCGAACGCGATCGGCGTCATTCCGATCCCGCGGGCCCGTTCGGCCACGAGACGACCGATCGCCCCGAACCCGATGACGCCGAACGTCGCGCCCGTCAATTCGCGCCCGTCCACACGCGGCCAGCCGCCCTCTCGGACACCGGCGTCGGCCACGGTGATCCCCCGCGCGACGGTGAAGGCGAGCCCGATCGCAAGCTCGGCGACCGAGAGCGCGTTGGCCCCGGGCGTGCGGGTGACGACGATGCCCCGCGCCGCGGCGGCATCCACATCGACCCGGTCGACCCCGACGCCGTAGCGGGCGATCACCTTGAGCCGGTCGGCTGTCGCGAGCGCCTCGGACGAGTACTCGTCCAGTCCCGCGACCACCCCGTCCACCCCCGGGAGCAGGTCGGCGAGCTCCGCCGCCGTCAGCGGGCGGCCGTGCGGGTTGAGCACGACCTCCCCCACCTCGGCCCGTAGCGCCTGGAGCGCGGGGGCATCGGGGGTGCGGCACAGGGATGTGGGCGTGACGAGCACCTTCATCGCGTGACCCCCGACCCCGGACGCGTCTGAGAGTAGTGGTCGAGGTACCTGGCGAACTCCCGGTCGTAGTGCGCCTTCCTCTCGGGTCGCGGCGTCACGCGTCCGGGCGTGGCGTCGTCGAAGGCGGGGTGAGTCGCCGGGAGACCGCTGGCCGACAGTCCCATCCGCACCGCACCGACCACCGAGCTGTGCTGGAGGGCGGAGACCTCCAACTCGGCGCCGAACACGTCGGCGACCAGTTGCGTCCAGAACGGCGAGGACAACACGCCGCCCGAGAGCACGATGCGCCGGGGCATGCCGTTGAGCGCGGTCAGCTCTTTGTAGCAGTGGTAGAGCGAGAACACGATGCCCTCCAGCACACCCTGGTACATGTCGGCACGGGTATGGCTGGGCTTGAGGTCCAGGAAGCCGCCGCGACGCTGATCCTGCCACCCGGGACTGCGCTCCCCGAACAGGAACGGCAGGAACACCGGCAGGTCCGACTTGTCGGCCGACAGGAGCGGTTCGATCTCGGCGTAGTCGGTGGTCAGTCCGAACAGCCGTTCGCGGGCCCAGTCGACGCAGTTGCCGCATCCGGAGGTCGCGGCACCACTGAGTGCGCCGAGCGGGGAGCGATACGACCACGTGCTCATCGCGGGGGAGAAAGACGGATGCCGCGTGGCGAAGCGGAGCGCGCCGCTGGTGCCCATCGAGAAGGTCATGTCCCCCGGCTCCGTGGCCCGATCCCCCACCTGACTGAGCCCCCCGTCGGGGCCCGGCGTGAGTACGGGGATCCCCGCACGCAGCCCGAGCAGCACCGCGGCGTCCGCCGACAGCGGCGCCGTGTGCGATGCGTCCCGCAAGGCGGGGAGCCGCACGGCGGAGATACCGAGCCGCTCCACCACATCGGAGTCCCAGTCCAGACTCTCCGCCCCCAGCAGACCCGACCCCGACGCGAGAGAGACGTTCGTGGTGGCCTCGCCGGTCATCCGGGCGAAATTCAACGACGCCTGGTCCAGGGCCAGGCGCCCTTCCAGCGACATCCCCTGCTCCTGCAGCCAAGCGAGTTTGAAGGCGGGGTAGATCGCGTTGACCATGCATCCGGTGCGCTCGTAGAACCACCAGGTGAACTCGGCGTCGGCGCGCTCGCGCGCGGACAGATCCTGGGCGCTGGTGTCCGGCCACTCCCGCACCGGGGTGACCACGCGCAGGTCGTCGTCGACCAGGGTGAGTCCGTGCCACGTGCCGCTGAGCACGATGAGATCGACCGCGACACCGGCGGCGGCCTCACGGCCGAGTGCCATGAGCTGCGTGTAGATCGCGTCGGGGTCCCGCACGGAGGTGTCCGGGCCCGGGACTTCGAATCGACGGCTGCGCACCGCGATGCTCCCGGACTCGGAATCGAACAGGAGCGTCTTGGCCGAGGTCGTACTTGATTCCAACGCGAGAATGATCATGTTCCAGGTCCGTCGTCTGTGACTTGCGGGGCATCGGTCGCCCCGCGCTCAATAGTATGATTTATTCGATCGTGTCACGAATGGACCCGGAAATGAACAACGCCGTCGACCTCCTCCGCCCCCACCGCATCGTTCCCGTCGTCGTCGCCGAGAGCGTCGAAGAAGGCATCGGCATCGCCTCGGCGCTGGCGGCCGGCGGTCTCCCCGTGGCCGAGGTGACCTTCCGCACCCCCGCCGCCGTAGCGGTCATGGCCGCGCTCGTCGAGCGCGACGACCTCATCGTCGGAGCAGGCACCGTCACGACGCCCGACCAGGTCGACCTCGCCGCCGACATCGGGGTCCGATTCCTCGTCTCCCCGGGCCTGAGCACCTCAGTGGCCGAACGCGCCCGGGGACGGGGAATCCCCCTCGTGCCGGGCGCGGCCACGGCGACCGAGGTGCAGAGCGCACGGGAACACGGCTTCTCCACGCTCAAATTCTTCCCCGCCGAGACCTCCGGCGGGCTCGCCGCCGTGCGTGCCCTGTCCGCACCGTTCGGAGACGTCACCTTCATCCCCACCGGCGGCATCGGCGAAGACACGTTCGGCGACTACCTCGCCGAACCGTGCATCGCGGCGGTCGGGGGGTCGTGGATGCTTCCCCGCGCCGCGGTCGCAGAGCGCGACTGGGACCGGATCACCCGGCTGACCGCGAAGACGGTCGCGCGGGCCGCCACACCCTAGGCTGTACAACGGCCCGGATCGCCGCGCGGCGACCGGGAACCCCGACGAGCGGATCAAGAAGGAGCGCGCGTGAGCGAGAACTCAGCGAACATCGGCGTGGTCGGTCTGGCGGTGATGGGCTCGAACCTGGCCCGCAACCTCGCCAGCCGCGAAGGAAACACGGTGGCGGTGTACAACCGCTCCCGTGCCAAGACCGACGAGCTGGTCACCGAGCACCCCGAAGCGGGATTCGTACCCGCCTTCTCGTACGAGGAGTTCGCCGCGTCGCTGCAGAAGCCGCGCACCGCGGTGATCATGGTCAAGGCCGGCCGCGCGACCGACGCGGTCATCGAGTCCCTCGTCGAGGTCTTCGAGCCCGGCGACATCATCGTGGACGGCGGCAACGCGCTGTTCACCGACACGATCCGCCGGGAGAAGGCGGTGCGTGAAACCGGCATCAACTTCGTCGGCATGGGCGTCTCCGGCGGCGAGGAGGGCGCACTGCGCGGCCCGTCGATCATGCCCGGTGGCTCCGACGAGTCCTGGGTCACGCTCGGACCGATCCTGACCTCGATCGCGGCCGTCGCCGAGGGCGAGCCGTGTGTCACCCACGTCGGGCACAACGGCGCCGGACACTTCGTCAAGATGGTGCACAACGGCATCGAGTACGCCGATATGCAGCTCATCGCCGAGGCGTACGACCTCATCCGGCGTGGCACGGGCAAGACCCCGGCGCAGATCGCCGACGTGTTCGCCGAGTGGAACCGCGGCGAACTGGAGTCGTACCTGATCGAGATCACCGCGGAGGTGCTCCGCCAGGTCGACGCCGACACGCAGAAGCCGCTGGTCGATGTGATCCTCGACCAGGCCGGGGCCAAGGGCACCGGCGCATGGACGGTTCAGACGGCGCTGTCCCTGGGCGTCCCCGTCTCCGGCATCGCCGAGGCGACTTTCGCGCGATCGCTGTCGAGCCACGCCGAGCAGCGGGAGGTTTCCCGCGGGCTTCCCGGTCCCGCCGACGACGCACAGTCGAACTGGACGGTGGAAGACCCCGAGGCGTTCATCGAGAAGATCCGGTTGGCGCTGTACGCGTCGAAGATCGTGGCGTACTCGCAGGGCTTCGACGAGATCCGCGCGGGTGCCGCCGAGTACGACTGGAAGATCGACCTCGGCGCGGTGTCGAAGATCTGGCGCGGCGGTTGCATCATCCGCGCGCAGTTCCTCAACCGCATCGCCGAGGCCTACGACACCGAGACCGAGCTCCCGGTGCTGCTGACCGCACCGTACTTCGTCGAGGCGCTGCAGCGCGCGCAGGCGGCGTGGCGCGAAGTCGTCGCCACCTCGGCGCGCGTGGGCATCCCGGCTCCGGCGTTCTCCTCGTCCCTGGCCTACTACGACGGGCTGCGGGCGGACCGTCTGCCGGCCGCCCTCATCCAGGGCCAGCGTGACTTCTTCGGCGCGCACACCTACAAGCGCATCGACAAGGACGGCACCTTCCACACGCTGTGGTCGGGCGACCGCAGCGAGATCGAGGCCGAAGACACCCACTGAGGCCCATCGGCCACGCGCCGGCGACGGCGGACAGGTCTGGGGCGGGGAGCACGAGCTCCCCGCCCCTGACCTGTTTTCCGAGCGGAGAACGTCGTCACCGTGTGATGTCGGTGACCGTCCCCTTCGCCAGGCGCAGTCGGCGCCGCGCGCGACGGGCGACGGCCGAGTCGTGCGTGACGGCGATCAGCGTCAGCCCTTCCGCGTTCAGGCGCTCCAGGAGCGAGAGGATCTCATCCCGCATGCTCTCGTCGAGGTTCCCCGTCGGCTCGTCGGCCAGCAGCACCTTGGGCCGCTTGACGATCGCGCGCGCGATCGCGACACGCTGCTGCTGACCACCGGACAGCTCCGACGGACGGTGGTCGGAGCGTTCGGCCAGGCCGACCTGGGTCAACGCCTCGGCGACGCGTTCGGCACGCTCCGCCTTGGGTATCGACAGCGGCTCGAGCGCCATGTCGACGTTCTCCGCCGCCGTCAGCGTGGGGATCAGGTTGAACCCCTGGAAGACGAAGCCGATCTCGCTGGCGCGCAGACCTTCGAGGTGAGCGCGCGATGCCGCGGCGATGTCGACGTCGCCGAGCATCACATGTCCGGAGGACGGCTTGTCGAGCGCCCCCAGCAGCTGCAGCAGCGTCGACTTGCCTCCACCGGTCGGCCCCTGGATCGTGACGAAGTCTCCCGTGGTGATCTCGAGGTCCACCCCGGTAAGCGCCTTCACGATGCGCCCCTTCTGCTGGTAGGTGCGGGTCACACCCGACAGCCGGTACAAAGCTGTGGGGGCGGGGACCGCGTCGGGCGTGCTGCCGTGGTCGGTGTCGGTCAAGGTCAACGGAGTGCTCCTTCCAGGATGCGGGTCGAGGGTGCGCGGAACGCGACGGGGGTCATCCGACCGACCTCAGCGCTTCGGCCGGGCTCAGTCGCGAAGCGCGCCAGCCGCCGAAGGCGCCGGCGAGCAGTCCTCCGAGCATCGCGAGCCCGATGGCGGCTCCCACGACCCACAGGGTGACCGGCGCCTGAAGCACGATGTCGCTCGCGGTCTGCGTGGCGGCCTGGCCGAATGCCTGGCCCCCGCCGAATCCGGGACCGCCGGAGCCGGGACCGGTCTGCTCTGCCGTCGTGGCCGCGGCGGTCGAGATCGTCGGTGAGGCCACGTTGATGATCCCGATGCCGATGAGCCCGATGATCAGCCCCGCCGCGCCGCCGATGAGGCTCTGCACGACCGATTCCCCGGCCACCTGCCCGACCACGCGCCCGTTGGACCACCCGATGGCCTTGAGCGTGCCGAACTCCCGGGTGCGCCGGCTGACACCGGAGATCGTGAACAGCACCGCCAACGCGAGCGCGACGATCAGCACGATCACCGACAACCACGTCCCGAGGTTCGTGATGAGTGCCGATGCGCTGGACAGCGATCCCGACACCGTCGAGGCGAGATCTGATTGCGAACTGACCGTGGCCTCGGGCAGCGCCTCCTCCAGTTCCGTCTGCACGGCACTGATCGCATCCGACGACGTCGCCTGCACGTAGACGGTGGACACCGCGTCACCGACGCCCGAGAGATCCTGGGCGACATCGAGCGGGATGTACACGTTCGACGCGGTGTCCGCCTCGTCGGAGGTCGAGGTGACGACGCCGACCACCTCGAAATCCTCCCCCGCGATCTCGAGCGTGTCTCCGACGGCCAGTTCCGCCGTCGCCGCGTAGGTCGCGTCGATGACGGCGACGAACTGGCCGCTGTCGCTGGACTCGAGCCCTCGGCCATCGCTGACGGTCACCGCCGACAACGGGCCGAGCGCTGCGGCGTCCGCTTCGACGCCCATCACGGTGAAGGAGTCGAGGTCGAAGGCTCCGCCGCCGAAGCCGCCGCCCGTATCTCCGCCGGTGGGCGGTGCCTGACCGCCGGCGCCGGCGTCGCCGGAGATGTCGTCGGTGGAGGGCCGTTCCGGAAGCTCGCCGGAGAAGGTCGTGTTGGTCAGGCTCAGGGTCCCGGTCGCCGCGGCGACCTCGTCGATCTCCCGCACGGTCTCCAGCACGGATGCGTCGAGGGTGGACCGGAACATCTCGGTCATCAACTGCGATTGCGCAAGCGAGGTGGTGCCGTCGTCGTCGGTCGATCCCGCGTCCTCGTCGAACTGGAACTGCTGCCCACGACCGCCCTCGCCCGGCTCCGCCTGGGCTCCCGTCACCGTCAGGTCGGTACCGACGCCGTAAACGGCCTCGAGCGTCTGCGCCTGCGCGTCCCGGACCCCGGCGGCCAGGGAGTTGACGATCATCACGAGTGCGATCGCGATCGCGAGCCCCGAGGCCACGATCACGGTCTGCTTCTTGCGGCCGGCCAGCTCCCGCCGCAGATACCTTGCGTACATGGGTCTCCTCTCGGCGGGCACGATGCCGGCCGTCGAAGCGACGCTACGAACGGTGTCCATGACGACCCGCAGGACCGCCTATGAAATCGTTGTGCACCCCACGCGCCACCTTCACAGGATTCACATAGAGCACGCCATAGGAATCACATAGGTCGATCCGCACAATGGGAGACATGACCCCCCCGACTCCCGCCGCCGCCCTGACGCGACCCGATGGCTCCCCCCTGCGCGTGCTCGTCGTGGACGACGAGCAGATGCTGACCGATCTGCTGTCCATGGCTCTGCGGATGGAGGGATGGGATGTGCGCACGGCCGCGTCCGGCCTCCAGGCGCTGCAGGAGACACGCGAATTCGCCCCGGACGCCCTCGTGCTCGACATCATGATGCCCGACCTCGACGGTATGGCGGTGCTCCAGCGCCTGCGTCAGTCGGGCAACGACGTTCCGGTGCTGTTCCTCACGGCCAAGGACGCCGTCGGCGACCGTGTGGCCGGCCTGACCGCCGGTGGCGACGACTACGTCACGAAGCCGTTCAGCCTCGAAGAGGTCGTCGCACGTCTGCGCGGTCTCATGCGGCGCGCCGGAACAGCCCTGTCGGCCGAGACGGAGCCGATCCTGCGGGTCGGCGACCTCTCGCTGAACGAGGACAGTCACGAGGTCATCCGCGGCGACGACGAGATCGAGTTGACCGCGACGGAGTTCGAGCTGCTGCGCTTCCTCATGCGCAACCAGCGGCGCGTGGTCTCCAAGGCCCAGATCCTCGACCGCGTGTGGAACTACGACTTCGGCGGCCGTTCCAGCGTCGTCGAGCTGTACATCTCCTACCTCCGCAAGAAGCTGGACGCCGGCCGCGACCCGCTCATCCACACCGTCCGCGGCGTCGGATACATGATCAAGGCCCCGCAATGACCTCAGCCGCGCCTTCTCGCGGACCCCGACAGTGGAGTCTGCAGGCGCGTCTGATCACCGCCATCGTCGCCGTCGTCGCGCTGATCCTCGTGATGGTGGCCATCGCCACCAGCGCCGTCCTGGGGAGGGTGTTGCAGGACAACCTCAACGCTCAGGTGCAAAGCGCCGCGCAACAGACGGCGGGCACACTGCTCGACCTGAAGATCCCGCGCGAGAGCCAGCAGGTCACCGCCTCCGAGGTGTTGCAGTCCGGCAACCAGCCCCAGGGCACCGTCCTGGTGCTCCGCGGCGGCGGGGAGGGCACGGCGACCGGCGCGTACGTCGCGGGCCCCGGTGACATCGTCACCCTGACCGACATTCAGGTCGAAGACGTCCTGCTCGGCGTCACGACGCCGGAGTACACCACCGTCGACATCGACGGGCTCGGCGACTACCGCATGTTCCCGTACCAGTCGCTCGGGTATGTCGCGTACGCCGGGATGCCCGAGTCCGGCGTCCAGGAGACCGTCACCCCCATCATCACCTCCGTCGTCCTCATGACCACCGGCGGGCTGATTCTCCTCGCCGCGATCGTGGCGTGGATCGTGAGGCGTTCCCTCGCACCCCTGCGCGCGGTCTCCACGACGGCCACCCGGGTCGCCAATCAGCCGTTGGCCGAAGGAGATGTCTCGATCACCGAGCGGGTCCCCGAGGATCAGACCGACGAGAACACCGAGATCGGTCGCGTCGGCCATGCGCTGAACACGCTGCTCGACCACGTGGACTCGTCACTGGATGCCCGCCAGCGCAACGAAGAACGGATGCGCCGGTTCGTCGCCGACGCCAGCCACGAGTTGCGCACCCCCCTGGCCTCCATCCGAGGGTTCTCGGAGTTGTCCCTTCGAGCGCTGCGCACCCACCCGGACTCCCCGCAGGCCGCGGAGACCACCGAGCAGTCGCTCGAGCGCATCCAGGCCCAGTCGGTGCGGATGACCGACCTCGTCGAAGACCTGCTCCTGCTGGCACGGCTCGACGAAGGTCAGGAGCTGGTGTACAGCCCGATCGACCTCACCCAGATCGCGGTCGAGGCCGTCGCAGACGCGCGACCGGCGGGGCCGGAGCACGAATGGGTGCTCGAGGTGCCCGACGAGTCGTTGCACGTCGCCGGGGACGCCGCACGGCTGCATCAGGTCGTGGCGAACCTTCTCGCCAATGCCCGCACCCACACTCCGGCCGGCACGAAGGTGACTCTCAGCGTCGTGCGCGACGGTGACGATGCGGTGCTCCGCGTGCGCGACGACGGTCCGGGGGTCGACCCCTCGATCGCCGACGAGCTGTTCGAACGGTTCTCCCGCGCCGACCGGTCCCGCGCCCGCAAGAGCGGCGGCACCGGACTGGGGCTGTCGATCGCCAAGGCGATCGTGGGCGCCCACGGCGGCCACATCACCGTACGCAGCGAGCCGGGCGACACCGTGTTCGAAGTCCGCATCCCCGCCCGTCCGGCCGATCCGACGGCCGCGCCGGCGGAGCCGGAACTCGAGCCGGAAGTCGAACCGGAAGGCGAGCCGGATGTCGCGGACGGGCCTCGTCAGTAGCCCGAGAAGGCGTCGGTCGTGATCGACCGCGCCCGCTCGAGCGCGGGGGCCAGGTCGGCGATCAACCTCGGCGGCCCGGAGATGTATGCGTGACGCATGGCGATGTCGGGAACGACCCGCACGAGCCCGTCGGCATCGAGCCGGACCCCTCGCGCCCAACGCCAGTGAGGTGCGAGGTCGGCCGGCTCGTCGCGGGTGAAGACGACGACCGGCACACCGGAGGCCTCGATCTCCTCCCGGTACACCAGCTCTGAGGCTTCGGCGGCGATGTAGACCAGCACGACATCGCGATCCTGCTCCGTCAGCCGCGCCTGCCGCAGCTGCGACACGAAGGGGGTGACGCCGATGCCCGCCGCCACCATGAGTACCGGGCTGGACGTGCTCGTCGGAAGCAGGAAGTCCCCCCACACCCCCGTGACCGCCAGCGAGGAACCCTCCGTCACGTCCGCGAGCGCCTTCTTGTAGCTGCTCTGGGGCGCGCCCGCGCCGACGGCGTCGCGGAACGCGACCCGCACATCGGGGGCGTCGGCCGGTGCCGAAACGATGCTGAATTCACGCCGTGTGCCGCGTGCGTCCGGCCGACGGTGCGGGACGTCGAGCTCGAGGAACTGCCCCGGGGCGAACCGCAACGGCCGCTTCGTCCGGAAGGTGAGCTCCTGCACCGTCGGGGTGAGGTGGCGCCGTCGTGTGAGGGTCATCCGCACCGCCGTGCGGAAGGTGAAGGCGAACGCGAGCAGGTTGCCGATCAGCAGCGCGCGCTCCTGGCCGAGACCGACGGCACCGACATCGATGGGCCAGCCCGCGAGCACGCCGACCAGAGCCGCCACGGTGAGCTGCTGCCAACGACGTGGCGGGAGCGTCAGCGGCTCGGAGAGCATGAACGCACCCAGGAACAGGAACGGTGAAGACCACAGCACCGGCCACACCAGATCGGCGCCCTCCACCGCGATCCCCGCCTGCTGGTACTGCACCGAGGTGCGCACCACCCCCACCCCGACCGCGACGACGAGGAACAGGGCGATCACGCGCACCTTCTCGGTGCGCCAGAGTACCGCGAGCCCGAACAGGATCACCGGGGCGGCCAGCACGGGGGTCCCCACCCACCACGACGAGGCACCGAGGGCCGGCACCGCGACGCTGAGAAGGGTGAGCACGGTCGCCCCGACGGCGGCGGGGTTGAAGATGTGCCGCCCTCGCCATGCCAACAGGTACTTCGACGCCGACGCGACGACACCGGCGATCGCGATGCCGCCCAGTGCGGCCGGTTCGAGGGTGGGGCGCAAGACGAACACGAGGATGAAGGACGTGATCAGCGCGGATTCCAGACGAAGCGGCAGCCGCACCACCCGATGGGCGATCCCGTCCGTCACCACGCACGCCACAGCCAGCACCGCCAGGGTCACGATCAGCTCGACGGGGGTGGGGGCGACCAGACCGAGCATCGAGACGAGCAGCGCCACGACGCTCAAGCCGACCAGGGCGAGGAACACCACCCGGTACATCGACATACGGCCGAGCACCGCGAACACGCGGTTGGAGAACGAGGTCAACGACGCGATCACCCCACCACGCTAACCCCCGCCGCGCGCGTCTACGCCGTGAACAGGTGCGCGGTACATCCGGGAGAGTACTCGGCGCGACCGTCGGAGGTCATCCTCACCCACTCCACGCCCCACTCCCACGCGAGGCGCGGGCCGCCCTCGAAGAACAGCGCGGTCGCAACCGCATCGGCGTGCATCGCGTCGTCGGCGACGGCCCACGTCGCGACGATCGTCTGCACCGGTCGACCGGTGCGTCCGTCGATCACATGGTGGAGCCCGTTCCCCCAGGCGCGCCGGTTCGTCGCCGAGGCGCACAGCGCGGCATCCTGGATCTCCCATACGCCGATCACGCGGTGCGCGTCGTGGGGATGCTCGAGACCGACCCGTTCGACCGCCCCGCGCGTGCGGAGGTCGCCGCTGGCATCGACGGTGAGCGGCCCCGGCCGATCCGCCAACGCATCGAAGACGAGATCGACCAGCCGCCCCTTGCCCAGCGCCCCCACGTCGATGAGGGCCGGGCGCGCGAGTCCGATCCGCTCGGGGGTCCAGGACAACACGCCCCTCCAGCGTTCTGCGGGCCGCGCGGGTCCGGGGCGGAGGGTGAGCGCCGCGTCGTATCCGATGGCGGCCAACGCGTCACCGGCCAGCGGCGTGACCGCATCCGAGGTGGCGTCCGCGGCTGCGGCGAGGGCATCCAGCATCGCGCTCGCGTCGGATGGTGCGGGAAGGGAACCGGCCCCCGCAGCGAGGCGGGAGACCGTCGAGTCGGGCCGGAATCGCGACCAAGACCGGTCGAAGTCCGCGACGATGGCGCCGATCAGGTCGCGGGAAGCGGCGTCCGTCTCCACCCCGGTCTCGACGCGCCAGGGCACGCCGATCGCGTCGAACCCCCACACCGCGCGCGGGGTCGATGCGCTCACGCCGCCGAGTCGGCCTTGATCTGGTCCAGCGCCTGCCGGAAACCGCCGCTGGTGAGCGAGGAGCCGGCGACGCGCGAGACCGACACCTCGTCGATGTCCTTGCCGACCACCTCGGCCGCGATCCCGCCGATGAACTCCGACTGGTAGCGCTGCGACTCCGCGTTGGTGGGCTCTCCGACCACTTCGACGGCGGTGACGATGTCACCCTCGAGCGTCACGGTCACCGTCACGGTCTCCACCGACTCGGGAGTGGCGTATGAGCCTTCGGCGGTGTACGAGCCGTCGGCGTGGGAGGGCGAGCCTCCCCCGCTGTCCGCGGTGCCCGTATCTCCCGTCGCACAGCCACCCAGGAGGGCGGCACCGAGCACGCCGACGCCCGCGGCGGTCACGCGGACGGGGGTGACGACACGGACGGTCATGAGGTCTCCTCGGGTCGAGCGGTATCCGTCCCGCCCCGCGCGATGGTGGGGACGACGGGGGCGACCGCGATCAGGCGGCGCCGTTGAACATGCTCGTGACCGAGCCGTCTTCGAACACCTCGTGGATGGCGCGGGCCAGCAGCGGCGCGATCGGCAACACCGTCAGGGACGGGAAGCGCTTGTCGTCCGGGACCGGGACGGTGTCGGTGACGACCACCTCGTCGACCGCCTCGCTCTGCAGCCGCTGCGAGGCGGGGTCGCTGAAGATGGCGTGGGTGGCGGCCACGATCACGCGGAGGGCGCCATTGGCCTTGAGCGCCTCAGCGGCCTTGACGATCGTGCCGCCGGTGTCGATCATGTCGTCGACCAGGAGGCAGACGCGACCTTCGACGTCACCGACGATCTCGTTGACGGTGACCTGGTTGGCCACGTTCGGATCGCGTCGCTTGTGGATGATCGCCAGCGGCGCCCCCAGGCTGTCGGACCACGTGTCCGCCACGCGCACGCGACCTGTGTCGGGCGAGACGACGGTCAGCTGCTCCCGATCGGCGGCGGAGAGGTTCTGCTCGAAGTACTCCAGCAGCACCGGCTTGGCGAACAGGTGGTCCACGGGACCGTCGAAGAATCCCTGGATCTGCGCAGCGTGGAGGTCCACGCTCATCACCCGGTCGGCACCGGCGGTCTTCAGCAGGTCGGCGACCAGGCGGCCGCTGATGGGCTCGCGCCCGCGCCCCTTCTTGTCCTGGCGCGAATACGGATAGTAGGGCGCGACGACGGTGATGCGCTTCGCGGATGCACGCTTGGCGGCATCGAGCATGATGAGCAGCTCCATGATCCACTCGTTCACCGGGGGACCGAACGACTGCACCAGGAACACGTCGCAGCCCCGGATGGAGACTTCGAACCGGGTGAGGATCTCACCCGACGCGAACGTGCGGTACTCGGTGGGCACCAGCTGGGTGCCCAACGCCGTGGCGACGTCCTCGGCGAGCGCGTGATGCGATCGACCGGATGCCACCACCAGGCGCTTCTTGGTTTTGGCGACCAGGCCGGGGGCGACCTCGTGCTCCCGATCCAACTCGACCGTCTTCTTCTTACGCGCCATCGTCCGCCTTCTGTGCCGACCGGGCCCTCGCCGCCGCCTCTGCGGCTCCGGTACCCGATCTGTTCTTTTCGACCCACCCCTCGACATTGCGCTGAGGGGCGACGCTCAACGCCAGGGCACCCGGGGGCACATCCTTGCGAATGACGGCACCCGCGCCGGTCTTCGCGCCATCACCGATTCTAACGGGGGCGACGAAGACGTTGTGCGAGCCGCTGTGGACCTCGTCACCGATGACGGTGCGGTGCTTGTCGACGTCGTCGTAGTTCGCCGTGATCGCACCGGCGCCGAGGTTCACGCGGTCACCGATCTCGGTGTCGCCGATGTACGACAGGTGGGGCACCTTGCTGCCCTCACCGATGGTGGAGTTCTTCACCTCGACGAAGGTGCCGACCTTGCCACGCGGCCCCAGCTCGGCCCCGGGACGGAGATAGGCGAAAGGCCCGACGCTGGCTCCGTCGCCGATCACGGCGAAGGTGGCGTCGGTGCGCGTCACCGTGGCGCGCGCGCCGACCTCGCAGCCGACCAAGCTGGTGTCGGGGCCGATGGTCGCGCCCTCCCCGACCGTCGTCGCGCGCAGCACCTGCGTGCCGGGCAGCAGGGTGACATCGGGGGCGAGCGTGGCGGTGACGTCGATCCAGGTGGTGGCGGGGTCGAGCACCGTGACACCCTCGAGCTGCCAACGGCGCACGGTTCGGGCGTTCAGAGTCCGCGCCGCCTCCGACAGCTGCACGCGGTCGTTCACCCCGAGCGCCGCGGCGCTGTCGGGCGCGACGGCCGCCGCGACGGGGCGCTGCGCAGCCCGGGCGAGGGCGATCACGTCGGTGAGGTATTTCTCCCCCTGCGCGTTGTCGGTCCCGATCTCGGCCAGGTGCACGCGCAGAGTGTCGATCTGGAACACGTACACGCCGGCGTTGATCTCGCCCACGCCTCGCTCCGCTTCGGAGGCGTCCTTCTGCTCCACGATGCGCAGCACGTCACCGGAGGCGTCGCGGATCACGCGGCCGTACCCGGTCGCGTCCTCCAGGAGCGCGCTCATCACGGTGGCCCCCGCCGAGCGATCGCGGTGGGCGCCGACCAGCGCCGACAGGGTGTCTTCCTGCAGCAGCGGCACATCGCCGCTGAGGACGACGACATCGCCGTCGAAATCGGCGAGCGCCTCCAAGGCGACCTCCACCGCGCGGCCGGTACCGGGGATGTCGTCCTGGTCGACGACGATCGCCTCGGGGGCTTCGTCGGCGATCTCGGCGGCGACCCGGTCGCGTTCGTGACGGACCACGGCGACCACGCGCGCCGGTCGGAGGGAACGGGCGGTGGCCAGGACATGGCCGACGAGCGATCGCCCGCCGATGCGGTGCAACACCTTCGGGGTCGAGGACTTCATCCGCGTGCCCTGGCCCGCGGCCAGGACGATGACGGCCAACTGCGTGTCGGTGCTCACCATGCTCCGCCGCCAGGACTCGAACCTAGACCTCACAGCTCCAAAGGCTGTCGTGCTGCCATTACACCACGGCGGACCGCGGCCCCGCGGGGCCGCCCCTCCAGTCTGCCAGCCTTTCCGGTGTGCTTCCGCCGCACCATGCGCCCGGCGGCGGTCACCCCCTGTCGGACTCGGGCACGACGACCGGCGGGAGAGACCACACTCCGAACGTCGCATGCGTCGCGTGGAGCACCACGACGTGCGCATCCGTCTCGAGGAGCGCATCGCCGAACACCGTCCGCGCACCGCGCGGATCGGACAGCTCGGCGGCGTCGAGCGTGATCCGTGCCTCTGCGCGCGCGGCGAGCACAAGGACGCTCTCGTCCGGGTGCTCCCGGACGAACACGATCGCATCGTCCTCGACGTGCAGCCAGCGCAGCCCCCCGGTCGACAGAGCCGGGTGCGTCCGACGCACGCCGATGAGATCCCGGTACAGCGCCAGGCGTCGCGCCGTCTCCGACTCCTCCTCCGTTCCCCAGGGCATCGGTGTGCGGCTGGCTTCACCGTCGGCACCGGTGAGACCGAACTCGTCGCCGGCATAGACGACCGGGAGCCCGGGGAGCGTCATCGACAGGCCCACCGCGACCGGGATCACCTCCGCGGGCGCGTTCGTGGCGAAGCGCGCCGTGTCGTGGCTGTCCAACGCGAGCATGTTCCCGAGTCTCACGCGCCATGGGATTCCGCTCGTGAACCGCACGACGGCGTCCACGAACTGTACTCCCGTGCCCCGCGGGATCCCCCCGAGGGGTTGCCCGAAGAACCACGGCTCGCGGCGCTCCTCGCCTTCCGCCGTCAGGTACGGCTCCCCGGTGGGCGCGCACAGCCAGCCCCACAGGGGGCGGGTGAAGGACGGATAGGTCATCGCCCCGTGCCAGCCGTCGCCTTGCAGATCGCCGGAGGCGTCGTTGGTGATCTCGGCGATGAGGAGCGTGTCCGGGTTCACGTCGATCATCGTGCGTCGGATCGTCGCCCGGACCTGCGCGTTCAGGTCCACCTTCCCGAGGCGCCCGGTCATGTTCGCGACGTCGATCCGCCAGCCGTCGGCCCGGAAGGGCGGCAGCAGCCATCGGGCCACGACCGAGTCGCTCCCCTCGATGAAGCGCCGCCGCAGTTCGGGCGAGGCCCAGTCGAACTTCGGCAGCGACGGAGTGCCGAGCCAGGACTCGTAGGCGGTGTTCTCGTCGTCGGTGAAGTAGTAGAAATCCTCCTCCGGCGCGCCGGGCGTCTGAAAGGCGGCACGGAACCACGCGTGGCGGTCGCCCGAGTGATTGGTGGTGAGATCACCGATGACGCGGATGCCGCGACGGTGGGCGGCGTCGATCAGCCTGACCAGAGCGTCGTCCCCGCCCAGCAACGGATCGACGACGTCGAAGCGGGACGCGTCGTACCGGTGGTTGGACGCGGCGGGGAAGAACGGCGTGAGATAGATCACGTCGACCCCCAATGCGCTGAGATGGTCGAGCCGGTCGACGACGCCGTCGAGGTCGCCCCCGTAGAACTGTTGCGAGCGTCCCGGCAGGACCGGGTCGACCGGGTCGCCCCAGTGCGCGGGGATCGCCCACTCGGGTGTCGGGCGCGAGTCGGCCTGCGCGGAGCGCGAGAACCGATCGGGGAAGATCTGGTACATGACCGCGTCGGTCATCCACGACGGTGGAGCGGGGTGAGTGAGCAGGGCGAAGTCGTCGACGTCACGGGTCTCACCGGAGTGGACACCGGCCTGGTTCACCCAACGGATGTCGCCGTCCTCTCCGACCAGCAGCCACCGGTAGCCGTGTCGGGGATTGCGCACGACGATCTCCGCCTCCCACCACTGCCACCGCTGGAGCGCACCCAGCCGTCGGGCGGGGGTCCACTCCGGCTCGTGGTCGGGGTTGGCCAGGACGTGGACGGCCCGCAGCGGCGCGTCATCGTCGGGAAGGCGGATCCGCACCCGCACCCTCTCCCCCGCCCGCGGGGTCTGGGTGGACACGTACAGCGGCGACCCGTCATGGTGCGGGAGTCGTGCCATGGGGGACTTCCTTTCGATCGAATCCGCGAGGTCACGCGGACACGGCCTCACCCCGCCGCAGCGCGGCGGCATCGCTACTTCACGCTGCCGGCCGTGAGCCCGCCGACGATGTAGCGCTGGAGGGCGAGGAAGAGCGCGACCGGGATGATCGCCGCGAGCACCGCACCGGCGGCGAAGACGCTCCAGTTCTTCGAGAACTCGTCGGAGATGAACTTGTAGAGCCCGACCGCGAGGGTCTGCTTCTCCGGATCGATGAGGATGACGCTGGCCAGGACGAACTCGCTCGAGGTGCCGATGAACGACAGCAGACCGACCACCGCGAGAATCGGCGAGACCAGACGCAGGATGATCGTGAAGAAGATGCGCGCGTGACCTGCACCGTCGATCTTGGCGGCCTCGTCGATCGATGCCGGGACGGTGTTGAAGAACCCGTACATCAGATAGGTGTTCACCCCGAGCGCGCCGCCGAGATAGACCATGATGATCCCGATCTGGGAGTTCAGTCCGATCGCGGGGAAGATGTCCCCGATCGCGACCATGAGCAGGAAGATCGCCACGACCGCGAGCAGCTGCGGGAACATCTGGACGACCAGCAACGTGGTCAGGCCGAATCGGCGTCCGGTGAAACGCATGCGCGAGAACGAGTAGGCCGCGAGCGCGCCGAGCAGCACCGTCCCGGCGGCGGTGATGAGGCCGATCACGAGCGTGTTCACGAACCACGCCCCGTAGGGGTGCTGTGCGCTGCCGAACAGCTGCACGTAGCTGTCGAGGCTGATGCGCTGGAACAGCCCGTTCGCCGTAAGCAGGGTCCCGTTGGGGTTGAAGGACGCCGACAGCACGTAAAGCAGGGGGAAAACGGCGAAGATCCCCACCCCGATGCCGACGAGGTGGCGCCACCCGGTCTCGCGGAAGTAGCGGCCGAACCGGCGTCGGGGGTGGACGACCTTCTCGCGAGCGCCGCCACGGCGGGTGTCTCCACGCGCCGCGTCTGCCGATCCGGCGTCCTCCCCGACGTTCTCGAGAAGGCCGCGCGCGGCGGGGGCCCCGGGTCTGAAGTCACTCATCTCAGTTCAACTCCTCGAGCGCCTTGGTCTGGCGGAATGCGATCACCGAAATAGTGCCCACGATCAGGAAGATCATGATCGAGAAGGCACTCGCGAGCCCGTAGTCGGCGGTGGAGCCGACGAAAGCGACCTTGTAGACCATGGTGATCAAAATGTCGGTCGCACCGACGTTCACGCCGGCTGCCGCGTCGCGGGGCCCGCCGCCGGTGAGCATGTAGATCAGGCTGAAGTTGTTGAAGTTGTAGGCGAAGGAGGCGATCAGCAGCGGCGCGACAGCCACCAGCAGAAGCGGGAACTTGATGCTGCGGAACACCTGCCAGGCACTCGCACCGTCGACCCGGGCCGCCTCCTGCAATTCGTCGGGGATCGCCTGAAGCGCTCCGGTGCAGATCAAGAACATATACGGGAACCCGAGCCACAGGTTGACCAGCAGGATGCTGAACTTGGCGAGCCACTCATTCGTGAGCCAGGGGATGTCCGCTCCGCCGAAGAGTACGACGTTCAAGAAGCCGAACTCCTGATTCATCATCCCCGCCCACACGAGCGCGGACAGGAAGCCCGGGAAGGCGTACGGGAGGATCATGAGCACGCGGTAGTACTTCTTGGACTTCATGCGCGGATCGTTGAACACGATGGCGATGAACAACCCCAGGACGAAGGTGGTCGCAACCGAGAGGAAGGCGAAGACGAACGTCCAGACCAGCACCGACAGGAACGGACCGCGGATCGAGTCCTCGGCGAACGCGCGCTCGAAGTTGTCCGTGCCGACCCAGATCCGCCATCCGGGCAACAGCTCGGTGCCGTCCTCTGCGGTGAACGCCCCGGTGCCGATGTCCGCGTAGACGACGCCGGTCCGAGTGTCCGTCATGGTGTCCGCGACCTCGTCGTAGACGAGCTTGGAGGTGTAGACGTACGCGGTCGAACCGTCCGGGGTGCGAAGGGAACCGTCGTTCGGGTCGTCGCTGAGCGGCACGGCCATCTCGGCGATCTGCGCCTGGTTTGCGACGATGTCGGCGAACCCGAGGCTTTCGTACCCGTCGAGACCGACGGCACGGCCTCCCTGCATCTGCGCGTCCTCCACCGGGGTGAGCGGGTCGAGGTCGTTGCCGATCTCGACCTCCCCGTCCGGATCGGTGACCAGGAAGGAGAACTCGCCGAAACGCTCGACGATCGTCAGCTGGTAGGCGGGCGAATCGGGTACGCGCTCCTGCGCCTGCAGCAGCAGGGCGTTCACGGCGGCGTCCTTGTCGCTGTTGTGTCCGGTCCCGTAGTTCGTGAACGCGACGTAGGCGGTGTACCCGGCCGCGAAGATCTGGAAGACGAACAGGAAGACCAGCCCCGGGATGAGGTACTTCGCGGGGAGGTTTCCCCGGCTGAAGTAGATGTAGTTGGCGAACCCGGTCACCAACAGGATGACGACGATGGGGACCCACTGCGCGGTCTGGGCGAGCACGATCACGGAGTACACCGCGAGGGCGTCGATGACACCCATCGCGAGGATCTTGACCAGGAGCAGTTTCCAGCCGACGGATGCACCATCGGCCATGCGCCATGCGCGGATCGAGCGTTTCGTTCGTCGGGGGTCGACAGCGACGTCGCTGTCTTCGGTGACCGGAGCAGACATCTTCATCCCTTTCGGACAGGTTCCGGTGAGGGGCGGACGGACCGCCCCTCACCGGAGGATCACTCGATGGCCGCCTGGACGTCGTCGGCCATCTTGGACCACAGCGCCGGCGCATCACCGCCGTTGATGATGGCCGCCTCGGTCACACCCCAGAACTGCCAGACCGACCCCATCTCCGGGATGCTGGGCATCGGGACGGCATTGGCACCTACCTCGCCGAATCCGGCGACGACCGGGTCACTGGCCACGACCTCATCGAAGGCCGACGTCAGCGCCGGGGCACGGCCGCCGACCTCGTACAGCGCCATCTGCACCTCCGGGCTGCCGATGTAGTTCACGAGGAACTCGTTCGCGGCGAGGGCGTTCTCACTCTCGCTGCTGAGGAAGAAGCCCTGGACACCCGCGAACGGCTGCGCGTCCTGGCCGCCGGCGGACGGAATCGGGTCGACGGCGAAGGAGATCCCCGCCTCCTCGATCGCCGGGACATTCCACGGGCCGGTCAGGAAGTAGGGCGCGGCGCCGGAGGTGAAGTTCTCCAGGGCCAAGTCGCCGGTGATGTTGGTGTTCAGCACGCCGGCGGCACCCTGCTCACCGAGCCACTCGGCGAATGCGATGCCACCCTCGTTGCCGATCTGCAGATCGTCGGGGTTGTAGCTGCCGTCGGCGTTGGTCCCGAACACCGGCGCCCCGAAGGAGGTCTGGAACGGGTAGAGGTGATACGGATCGGCCTCCTCGGGATCGAGTCCGACCAGCAGCTGATACTCGGTGCCGGCGGCTTCCGCCTTGGCGAGCATGTCGTCGTAGTCCGAAGCGACGTCGTCGACCAGGTCGGTGTTCCGCACGAGTGCGATGTTCTCGATCGAGTACGGCACGGCATAGGTCTGCCCGTCGTACGCCCATGCGTCCAGGGCCACCTCTTCGAAGTCGCCGGCGCTGTCACCGAGTTCGACGGGAGCGACGACGCCATTGGTGACGAGCACGCCCAGCCAGTCGTGCGCGCCGACCGCGATGTCCGGACCCTCGCCGGTCGGGACCTGCTGCACGAACTGGTCGCGGATCTCGCCGAATTCCTTCTGGACGAGCTCGACGTCCACACCGCTGGTCGCGGTGAAGTCTGCGGCGACCTCCTCCAGGACGCCGGCGCGGTCGGCGTCGACCCAGACGGTGATCGACCCGGCCGACGCGACGTCGTCGGTGGTCGTGTCCTCGTCGGCGGAACCGGCTGAGCAGCCGGCCAGGGTCAGCGATGAAACGGCGGCGATCGCGCCGAGAGTCGCGATGCTCCTCGTACTCACCTTCATTGGTGTCTACCTCTCTTGGTTGCTCGTTCACGCCCCATCGACGCGCCGGCTGTCCGGCTTTCGTCGCCAGATTGTGCAATCGCTTACATGGATACCAGGGAGCACGCACTCTCTCCAACGACGCAGTCATTCGATACCTCTTCGTTATCAACGCTGAGCAGTCTGCGGCGTGGCAAGCGGACGCGAGCCACACTTCTCCCGCCCCGCAGCGCACCCGCGGAACGAGATGCCGACGATCTGGTGACCATGGGCCGCACGATGTAAGCGCTTGTACTACGCTGTGCGTCATGTTTGCGACTGATGCGCACGAGTGGTGGCGTTCTGCGGTGATTTATCAGATCTATCCGCGGTCTTTTGCGGATTCGTCGGGTGATGGTGTGGGGGATCTGCGTGGGGTGACGGCGCATCTGGATGATCTGGCCTCGTTGGGGGTGGATGCGTTGTGGTTGAGT
>NZTV01000036.1 GCA_002703245.1 Microbacterium sp. | reverse complement strand
GAAGGCCCGCAAGGCGCCGCAGTACTCGAAGCGCTGATCGAGCAACCGTCCTCCATGCCGATCTTCGGTACGGACGGGGTGCGGGGGCTGGCCAACGGCTCCCTCACCGCCGATCTCGCTCTCTCCCTGGCCCAGGCGACCGCCGTCGTCCTGGGCCAGGGTCGTACGGCGGATGCGCGTCGCGCCGCCGGGAAACGACTCACCGCCGTGGTGGCCCGCGACCCGCGTGTGTCGGGGGAGTTCCTCACCGCCGCCGTCTCAGCCGGCCTGGCCTCCTCGGGTGTCGATGTGTACGACGCCGGAGTGCTCCCGACCCCGGCCGCGGCCTTCCTCATCGCCGACACCGACGCGGCGTTCGGTGTGATGGTGTCGGCGTCGCACAATCCGGCGCCCGACAACGGCATCAAGATCTTCGCGCGCGGGGGCGTGAAGCTCCCCGACGTGGTCGAACAGCGCATCGAAGCGGCGATGGACGGTCCCAAGCTCCAGCCGACCGGCGGAGACGTCGGGCGCATCCGTCGGTTCGCCGACGCGGAAGATCGCTACGTGGTGCACCTGCTGGGTTCGCTGCCGCATCGCCTGGAAGGTCTGCACGTCGTGCTGGACTGTGCGCACGGTGCCGCTGCCGGGGTGTCACCTGAGACGTTCGCCGACGCCGGCGCGACGGTCACCGTGATCGGCGCGGACCCCGACGGGCTGAACATCAACGACGGTGTCGGGTCGACCCACCTCGGCCCCCTGCAGGCGGAGGTGGTCCGCCTCGGAGCCGACATCGGCATCGCCCACGACGGCGACGCCGACCGCTGCCTCGCCGTCGACGCGAACGGCACCGTGGTCGACGGCGATCAGATCATGGCGATCCTCGCCGTCGCGATGAAGGAGCGCGGGCGCCTCGCGAACGACACCCTCGTTGCAACCGTCATGAGCAACCTGGGTCTGCATCGCGCGATGACCGCGCACGGCATCCGCGTCGAGCAGACCGCCGTCGGCGACCGCTACGTCCTGGAGCGCATGAACGAGGGGGGTCACTCCCTCGGCGGAGAGCAGTCGGGGCACGTGATCATGAGCGAGTACGCCACGACCGGCGACGGGCTGCTGACCGGTCTTCACCTCGCGGCCGAGATGGCGCGGCAGGGGAAGACCCTCGCAGAGCTCGCCGCTGTGATGACGGTTTACCCGCAGGTGCTGGTGAACGTCACCGGGGTCGACCGGTCCCGCGTCGGCGACCCGGTCGTCTCGCAGGCCGTCGTCGATGCCGAGCGCGCGCTCGGTGACAGCGGCCGCGTGCTCCTGCGCGCCTCGGGAACCGAGGCGCTCGTGCGGGTGATGGTCGAGGCGGCATCCGAGGACGACGCCCGTGCGCACGCCGATGCGCTCGCCTCGGTGGTCGCCACGCGTCTGGCCTTCTGACCCCGCGAGGAGCCGCGGCGTCAGGGGGCGGATCGTCCGTGGGCGTCTGAGGTCGGCGCAGCCACCGAGCTGTGCCCTCGGCCCGGTGGCGAGGGCCACACCTCCAGGGTGAGGCGAGCCACCGTCTCGACACGGTCGCTGACGGCGCGCGCGATACCGGCTTCATCGAGCCCGGCGATGACCGCTTCGGTGGCGGCTGCCTCCCACGCCTCCATCGCCATGCGCGCGAGCTCGGGGATCGCGACGCGTGCCGTCTCGGCGGGGATGTCAGCCGCGACGGTGATGATCTCGGCGACCTGGGCCAGTGTCCGCTCGCGGAGCACGCGGTAGGCCTCCGCTGTCTCGGGGTCGCGCATCGCACGGATGCGGACCTCCGCCATGAGGATGACCCCGGTCCGGCTCTGCGTCGCATCGACGGCGATCCGCTGGATGACCCCTGCGAGACTTCGTCGACCCGAACGGCGAAGGCGCCACCGCCGACGCCGAGGCGGACCTCACGCGTCGCCCCGTCCGGGTGTGGACCGAGGTCGACAAGGAGATCGTCCAGGACGACCTCTACTCGCGCCCCGGCGCCTCCTCGACGGTGCAGATCGAGGGGAGCGTGCGCCCCGACTCGTCGGTGGGGTCGGAGTACCTGGTGATCCAGGACCCGGTGGACCCGTCCGGCACGCCGTCGGCGTTCTGGAACCACTTCGACCTCATCGCCGTCGGCCCGGTCGACGTGCCGCAGAACGCCACGATGACCGTCGAGTACTGGGATGCCGACGCCGAGGAGTGGGTCGCGTTCCCGGGCATGCCGGTTCCGCCCGGCGAGACCTGGAGCTACTCCGTCCCGGCCGACATGCGCGACGACATCTCCGGCATCCGCTACACGTTCGAGCCCTCCGAGCCCGGTGAGGTCCTCGAGCCCGGCTTCACGGTGCTCACCTATATGCAGGTCGGCCTGCGCGACGAGCTGCGCGACGGATCTGGGCCCGCCTCGAGCAACGACGTCACCGGAACCCTCGCCAATGATGCGCAGTCCCAGGTCGAGAACCCCGACACCGGACAGGGCGTGGTCACCGACGACGACCTCGACGACATCGAGCTGCTGCCGATCGACGGCGACGGACCGGACCTCGTCGACAAGACCTGGTCGCCCGATCAGGTCACCGCCCTCTCGGGAACCTCGACCGACGTGACCCTGTCGTGGGGCACACGCGGCATCCCGATGGACACGATGACCCTCACCGACCCCTCGGGCGCGCAGGGGCTGCCGATCGAGGACTCGGTGTTCGACGCGTTCGACCTCACCGGGATCGCGGCCATCACCGCCGACACCGACCCGGGCATCCCGTTCGACCAGGTGTACGTCGAGCGGCTCACCGCCGCGGGCGACTGGGTGACGCTCGGAGACGGCTTCACCGCCGCGAACCCGTCGATCGGCGGATACCCGGGGTACTCGCTGACCGAGGCGGAGCGCGCCGACACGGTGGGCCTGCGGGCGGTGTACGCCGAGAGCCCCGATCGGGCCTCGGCGATCACCGATCCCTCGAACAACCCGGCTGTCGGCTCGGGCGTCGCCGCGACGGTCGGGCAGGACCGCGACCTGACCCTGCGTTTCGGCCTGCGCGACTACCTGCGCTCGGTACCCACCCAGCCGGTCCTCGGAACCAACCATGATCACACCTACAACACCGGCACACCCGGTCTTGTCGTGAACACGGTCGGCCCGGCGACCGGCGGGACCGTCGCGTGGTCTTCGGCTCTCCTGGCGCTGCTGCTCATCGGCGGAGGCGCGCTGTTCGTGACGATCTCGCGCCGCCGCCGTGCCGAGGTCAGACGGCGGGGGCGCTCCAGGACAGCGACTCGATGTAGCGCAGCAGCACGCCTTCGCGCAGCGCCCACGGCGACACCTCGAGTTCGTCCACGTCCATGGTCTTCATCGCCTGATGCAGCACGACGGCGGCCGCGACGATCTGCAGCGTGCGGTCGGCGGTGATGCCCGGAAGCTCCTGCCGGGCGTCGGCGGGAATGCGTGCCAGGCGCGGGATCCAGGCCTTGAGCGCCTGACGCGGCAACACCATCCGCTCGGTGCCCGACCAGCCGGCCATCGGATAGCCGGCGAGCTTGGCGAGCGACCGGATCGCCTTGGACGAGCCGACCACGTGATCGGGGCGGGGGAGAGCGGTGAAGGTGTCGACGAGGGGCTCGAGCTTCTTCTTGGCGTGTTTGCGGAGCTTGTCCACGGCGTCCTCGCCGGGAGGGTCGTCGGGCATGTACCGCAACGTCATGCGCCCGGCGCCGAGCGGGACCGACGCGGCAGCATCCGGAAGCTCGTCGGCTCCCGCCGCGATCTCGAGCGAACCGCCGCCGATGTCGAACAGCAGGATCTGCCCGGCCGACCATCCGAACCATCGCCGCACCGCCAGGAAGGTGTAGCGCGCCTCGGTCTCGCCGCCGAGGACCTGCAGCGGCTGGTCGAGCGCCGCTTCGATCGCCTCGATCACGGCGGGCCCGTTGGCGGCCTCCCGCACCGCGGAGGTCGCGGTGGCCAGCAGCTCCGCGACGTTCTCGGCCGCGCCGACCTTCCGCGCCTCGCGGACGGCTTCAACGAGCGCGTCGACGCCGGCGGGGCTGATCGCGCCGTCCGCATCGAGGTACCGCATGAGCCGGAGCACCGTCCGCTTCGACGTCGTGGCGAGCGGACGCCCGCCCGGGCTCACATCCGCGACGAGCAGATGGACGGTGTTCGATCCGATGTCGAGGACTCCCAGGCGCACGCCGCAAGCGTAGTACCCGGCCCGCGTCCGCCGTTCCGGGGCCGGGGCGGGCGTGCGGATACGATGGGGCGGATGTCCATCGACGACCAGGTGCCCCCGCACACCCCGGCGCTCTCGCTCTACCGTGAGATCGAACGCGCGGAGTGGGCGCGGATGGCAGGCGGGCTCGCACAGCCGCTCGCCGAGACGGAGGTCGTCCAGATCCGGGGGATCGGCGACCGGCTGAGCCTCGATGAAGTGGCGCAGGTGTATCTGCCGCTCAGTCGGCTGCTGTCGCTGTACGCCAGCTCGACGAAGGAGCTCGGCGCCGACACGAGCGCCTTCCTGGGTGAGGAGGACACCACGACGCCTTTCGTCGTCGGTGTCGCCGGGTCGGTCGCCGTCGGCAAGTCGACGATCGCGCGCCTGCTGCGCGAGCTGATGAGCCGCTGGCCCGGGACGCCGCGCGTGGAGCTGGTGACCACCGACGGCTTCCTCTACCCGAACGCCGAGCTCGAACGGCGCGGCCTCATGGACCGCAAAGGCTTCCCCGAGTCCTACGACCGGCGTGCGCTGGTGAGTTTCCTCACCGAGGTGAAGTCCGGCGCCGACGAGGTGCGTGCCCCGTTCTACTCCCACATGCGGTACGACATCGTCCCGGATGCGCACGTCACCGTCCGTCGGCCCGACGTCGTGATCGTCGAGGGCCTGAACGTGCTCCAGCCGCCGCCCGCGCCGAACGACGTCGCCGTCAGCGACCTGTTCGACTTCTCCATCTACGTTGACGCCGAGCCCGACGACATCGAGCAGTGGTTCGTCAACCGCTTCCTCGCGTTGCGGCAGGCGGCCTTCAGCAACCCGAACTCGTTCTTCAACCGCTTCGCCCAGATCCCCGACGAAGAGGCCGTGCCCCGCGCCCTCGGCTACTGGCGGGACATCAACCTGCCGAACCTCGTCGAGAACGTCCTCCCCACGCGGCACCGCGCGAGCCTCGTGTTGAAGAAGGCCGCCGACCACGCCGTGTCGAGCGTTCTGCTGCGCAAGCTCTGACCCTCGCTCGCGCGAGCGAGGTGCGGCGTTCGATCAGATGCGGCCGATTACGATTGACCTCATGTGTGGAATCGTCGGATACGTCGGCCCTCGGCAGAGCCAGGCCATCCTCCTGGCAGGGCTCTCGCGTCTGGAGTACCGGGGCTACGACTCGGCCGGCATCGCCGTGATCGATGACGACGGCGCCCTGGACATGCGCAAGCGCGCCGGCAAGCTGCAGGTGCTGCGCGATGACCTCACCGGTCACCCGATGACCGATGGCACCACCGGCATCGGTCATACCCGCTGGGCCACGCACGGCGGCCCCACCGACGAGAACGCGCACCCGCACCTCGCCGACGACGACAAGCTCGCCGTCATCCACAACGGCATCATCGAGAATTTCGGTGAGCTGCGCGCCGAACTCGACGGGCACCCGTTCCGGAGCCAGACCGACACCGAGGTCGCCGCCGTCCTCCTCGGGCGCGAGTACGCGGGCAACGGCGGGGACCTCGTCGCGGCGTTCCGCGCGGTCGTGGCGCGACTGGAAGGCGCCTTCACTCTGCTGGCGATGCACGAGGACCACCCGGGTCTCGTGGTGGGTGCACGTCGCAACTCGCCGCTGGTGATCGGCCTCGGCGACGGCGAGAACTTCCTCGGGTCAGACGTCGCCGCGTTCGTCGAGCACACCCGCAACGCCCTCGCGATCGGGCAGGACCAGATCGTCGCGATCACCCCATCCGGCGTCGAGGTCACCGACTTCTTCGGCGCGCCGGTCGAGGTGGAACCGTTCGAGGTGACGTGGGATGCCGATGCCGCCGACAAGGGCGGCTGGTCGTCGTTCATGGCCAAGGAGGTCTCCGAAGAGCCCGAAGCCGTCGCGAACACCCTCCGCGGGCGCATCCGGGATGGTGCCGTGGCGATCCCGGAGCTCGAGGGCCTCGACGACCTCTTCCGCGGCATCTCGCGGGTCATCGTGGTGGCCTGCGGCACCGCGGCGTACGCGGGCATGGTCGCCAAGTACGCCGTCGAGCAGTGGGCGCGGGTGCCGGTCGACGTCGAGCTCGCGCACGAGTTCCGCTACCGCGACCCGGTGATCGGGCCCGACACCCTGGTCGTCTCGATCAGCCAGTCCGGGGAGACCATGGACACGCTGATGGCGGTGAAGTATGCGCGGGAGCGCGGCGCGAAGACCCTGTCGATCTGCAACACGCAGGGAGCGACGATCCCGCGCGAATCCGACGCGATCGTCTACACCCACGCCGGGCCCGAGGTCGCCGTCGCGTCCACCAAGGCCTTCGTCGCCCAGATCACCGCGCTGTACCTCCTCGCGCTGCACATCGGGCAGGTGCGCGGTGCGATCGCCGCCGACGAGGTCGCCGCCCAGATTGAAGAGTTCGAGGCCGTCCCGGGCAAGATCCGCCGGATCCTCGAGACCGAGCAGGAGCGCATCGAGCAGTTCGCCCACTGGATGGCCGACACCCGCTCCGTGCTGTTCCTCGGCCGTCACGTCGGCTACCCGATCGCGCTCGAGGGTGCGCTCAAGCTCAAAGAACTCGCGTACATCCACGCCGAGGGCTTCGCCGCAGGTGAGCTCAAGCACGGCCCGATCGCGCTGATCGAGCCCGGTCAACCCGTCTTCGTCCTCGTCCCTTCGCCGCGCCACTCCGCGCTGCTGCACGCCAAAGTCGTCTCCAACATCGAGGAGATCCGCGCCCGCGGCGCTCGGGTCATCGCGGTCGCCGAGGAGGGCGACGCGGCCGTGCTGCCCAAGGCCGACGAGGTGTTGCGCATCCCGCTCGCCGGGCCGCTGTTCGAGCCGCTGCTGTCGGTGGTGCCGCTGCACATCTTCGCGATGGGGCTCTCCACCGCCAAGGGCCTGGACGTCGATCAGCCCCGCAACCTCGCCAAGTCCGTCACGGTGGAGTGACAGCTCGGGAGAGCCGTCTTCCCCGCGCGCTTCCCCGCCCGTGCCTATCGCGACCGATGGCGGGCGCCGCGATAGGCTGGCGAGGCGTCGTCGGACGCCACGGCGGACGGCGAAGGGAGCGCGATGATCGTCGGAATCGGCGTCGATCTGGTCGATATCGCCCGCTTCGAACGCACCATCTCCCGAACGCCCCGTCTCCTCGAGCGACTCTTCTCGCCTGCCGAACGCCCGCTCAAGCCCCGCTCCCTTGCCGCCCGGTACGCCGCGAAGGAGGCGCTCATCAAGGCGCTCGGCGGATCGGACGGTGTGCACTGGACCGACATCGAGGTCACGAGTGAAGCCTCCGGACGCCCCTGGTTCGCGCTGTCGGGATCGACCGCCGACGTCGTCTCGGCGCGAGGGATCACGACCTTGCATCTGACCATGTCGCACGACGCCGGGTTCGCCATCGCCTACGTCGTCGCCGACGGCGAGGCATCGCCGTCTTCGCGAGAGGAGACCCCGTGAGAGGCATCCACCACGGCGACATGCGCGAGGCGACCGTCGATCTCGATGCGATCACCGCCAACGTGCGTCACCTCCGTGCGCTGACCGGGGTGCCCGTCATCGCGGTCGTCAAGGCCGACGGCTACGGGCACGGCGCGCCGCGCGTGGCTGCCGCCGCGCTCGAGGGCGGCGCGTCGCGTCTGGCCGTCGCGGACCTCGACGAGGCTCTGGCGCTTCGTCGCGCGGGGGTGGATGCGCCCCTGATGGCGTGGTTGCACGCCCCGGGCGCCTCCTTCGCCGACGCGGCCGCGGCCGGGGTCGAGATCGGCGTCTCGCGCATGGATCAGCTCGTCGCGGCGGCGGATGCGGCCACCGCAGGGCGACCGACCGCGGTGCATCTGAAGCTCGAGACAGGGCTCGGCCGCAACGGCATCGCCCCCGCCGACTACCGTGTCGCCTTCGCCGAAGCCGCGCGCCTCGAACGGATCGGGCGGCTTCGGGTGCGGGGGATCTTCAGCCACCTCTCCAACGCCTCGCCGGACGACGACCGGGCTGCTCTGACGGCGTTCGAGGCGGGCGTCGCCGAGGCGGCGTCCCTCGGCCTCACGCCGCAGATCCGGCATCTGGCTGCCACGAACGCCGCGATCTCGCTCCCGGAGACCCGGCTGGATGCGGTCCGCATCGGCATCGGACTGTACGGGCTGTCACCCTTCGACGACCGCACGTCCGCCGACCTCGGCCTGCGCCCGGCGATGACGCTGCGCGCGCGCGTCGCCGCGGTCCGCCGCGTGGCGGCGGGGCAGGGGGTCTCGTACGGCTACGACTACCGGGCCGTCCGCCCGACGACGCTCGCGCTCATCCCGCTCGGATATGCGGACGGGGTGCCGCGGCAGGCCTCCGGACAGGGGCCGGTGGCCATCGGCGGCGAGAGGTTCCAGGTCGCGGGACGGATCGCGATGGACCAGTTCGTCGTCGACGTCGGAGACCATGACGTCTCGGTGGGCGATGAGGCGATCCTCTTCGGAGATCCCACCCTGGGCGCCCCCTCGGCGGACGAGTGGGGCGACGCGGCCGGGACGATCAACTACGAGATCGTCACCCGCATCGGATCGCGCGTGCCCCGCGTCTACGTCGGTTGACGGAGGACCGGCGCCGTCAGGCGTGGTGCAGGTGAGGTTCGGACTCCCACGGGAAGTCGAGGTCGCCGCTGCCGGCGAGAAGAGCCCGGTAGGTCAGCTCGGCGGCGTTCTCGAGGTTGAGAGCGCGGCGCAGCGCCATGTCGCAGTCGTCGCCGACCGTCGTCGAGCCGTGGTTGCCCATGATCACACAGTTGTGCGCCGCCAGTTCGGCGGCTGCGGTGTCGGCGAGCTCATCCGAGCCGTTCGGGTAGTAAGGGGTACGCCCCACGGACCCGACGTAGTAGGCGTGATCGAGCGTGACGAGACGGATGGGCCGGCGCAGCGCATCGAGGAGGATCGCGTGCGCAGGGTGCACGTGGACGACCGAGCCGATGTCGGGCCGAGAGCGGTAGGCCCGCTGGTGCAGTTTCCACTCGCTCGAGGGCTTGGTCGCACCGCCGAGCACGGCCCCGTCGAGATCCATCACGGTGAAAGACGCCGCGTCGAGGCGGTTGAGCCAGGTGCCCGAGGCGGTGACCACGAAACGATCGTCGGCGAGTCTGATCGAGAGGTTGCCGGCGCTGGCGAGCGCGAGGCCGGACTGCACGATCTCGGCTCCGGCGCGGATCAGTTGCTGGACGGCGTCGGCGTGGGTCGGGTGATGCGTCATCGAATCTGTCCTCGAAATCGGGAATGTTGTCTGACAACAATATCGGGGACGTGCGTCCTTGTGAACCTTACGCGTGGCGAATGATGGAGAAGGTGTACCGGCCGTCGATGAAGTAGGTGCGCGAGTACGCGACGGCCCGTTCGTCCTGGTCGTAGTGCACCTGATCGAGCAGGAGTGCCAGTTCGCTGCGCCCGGGCGGGGTGTCCCATGTGACGTGTTCGGACACGACCGGATGGATCTCCGCGACGGCCCGTGTCGGGACGATCCCCCGAGCATCCCGCAGGTACGCGAACACCGATCCGTCGAGCACCTCCGGCGACTCGCCCTCCGGGAACACGCCGATCGGAAGCAGGTCGTACGAGTAGGCCACGATCTCGTCGTCGGCCAGGATCACCCGTCGGGTCTCCAGTGCGAGATCGTTGGTCGAGAGCTCCAGCTTCGCCGCTTCCTCGGGCAGAAGCGGCCGGATGGTGCGGCTGCGATACCGCATCCCCGGCTCGCGCCCCGTCCGTCGGATCGAATCGGTGATCGACTCGAGGCGCTCGAGGCCCGCGGTGACCACCGGCGGTTCGGAGACGAAGGTCCCGACGCCGTGCCGGGTGTGCACCAGGCCGGCGGTCTTGAGCTCACTCAGAGCCGCGCGCACGGTCGGACGGGAGACGGCGAAGGTCTCGCCGAGTTCGGACTCCGTGGGCAGGCGGTCGCCCACGGGATACGTGCCGTCGATGATGCCCGCGCGGATCCCCGCGACCACCGCATCGACGCGGGATGCCTTCCGTGCCATCGCGAACCCCTCCATCGCTTGGGCCTTGTCTCGCGCCCGCTCGCCTCGTCGCGGCCTGCGCTGTAGAGACATCATGTCAGATGACTGTGTTGTCAAGTCTAGTTGACATGGTTGTCTGACAACCGCTAGCGTCGTGCAAGACGCAACGACGGAGTGCGGCGGAAGGAGACGAACACGGTGGTTCACGCGATCAAGTGGGTTGAGGATGACGACGGCGCGGCCGTGCGGATCATCGATCAAACGGTGCTTCCGACCGAGGAGTCGTACCTCGAGCTGCGGACCGTCGACCAGCTCGTCGACGCGATCGCCCGACTCGCCGTGCGCGGTGCGCCGGCGCTCGGCGCCGCCGGAGGCTACGGGGTCGCTCTCGCCGAACGGCAGGCAGACGCCTGCGGATGGGACGATGCGCGTCTCGAGGCCGAGATCGAACGTGTCGCGCTCGCGCGGCCCACGGCGGTGAACCTCGCGTGGGGTGCACGTCGGGTCGATGCGGTACGGCGCGAGGGCGGGGGCGGCGCGCTCGCCGAGGCCCACCGCCTCGCAGGCGAGGACGAAGCCGCCAACCGCGAACTGTCGCGCCTCGGTGCCGACTGGCTGCTCGAGCGGACCGGCAAGAAGATCCTGCGCGCGATCACCCATTGCAACACGGGTGCGCTCGCGACCACCGCGTGGGGGACCGCCTACGGGGTCCTCAAAGAACTCCACACACGCGGAGCCCTCGAGATGGTCTACGTCGATGAGACCAGGCCGCTCCTGCAGGGCACGCGGCTGACCAGCTGGGAGCTGGCACAGGACGGCATCCCGCATGTGGTGGAGGTGGACGGCGCGGCCGCCAGCACGATCCTGCGCGGGCTCGTCGACTTCGCCGTCATCGGCGCCGATCGCATCGCCACCAACGGTGACACCGCGAACAAGATCGGGTCGGTCTCGGTGGCGCTGGCCGCCCACCGAGCAGGGATCCCGTTCCTGGTGGCTGCTCCGCTGTCGACGGTCGACGTCACGCTCGCCTCCGGTGACCTCATCGAGATCGAGGAGCGCGATCAGGACGAGGTCCTCGCTGTCGGCGGCACGCGCCTGTCCGCGCCGGGTGTGCGCGGCTTCAACCCCGCGTTCGATGTCACCCCGCACGATCTCATCACCGGGATCGTCACCGAACACGGTGTCGTCGAGCCCGGTGTGACACAACCCGCGTTCGCCTGAGCCCGATCAGCCGAATCGTCCCCAAGAAAGGAATCGCAATGAAGCGTATGTCTACCCACAGCCTCCGGCGCCGACTCGCCGCCACCGGCACTGTCGGACTCGCCACCGTGCTGGCCCTCTCCGCCTGTAGTCAAGGGGAGCCCGCTGCGCAGGAGTCCTCGGACTCCGGAGCGGTCAGCGAGGCCACCGACGAGATGCCCGCGGAGCTGGTCGGGGCGAAGATCGCTATCGTCCAGCAGTCCGGCCAGGGCGACTACTTCCAGCAGTACCTCAACGGCACGCGGCAGCAGGCCGAGGCGCTCGGATTCGACCTGTCGGTCTACGACGCCCAAGGCGACAACGCGACGCAGGCGACGCAGCTGGAGCAGGCCGTGTCGTCCGGCGTGGACGCGATCATCGTCCGCCACGGCTTCCCCGACACCCTGTGCCCCGGCGTCAACGATGCGATCAGCAAGGGGATCGCCGTCATCGCCTATGACGTGAACGTCTCGGAGTGCGCGGACGGCGTCATCCAGACGCAGCAGTCCGACGAGATCATGGCGCAGCTCGTGCTGGACCGCATGTACCAGGACATCGGTGACGGTCAGCCGGTCGGTTACGTCAACGTCGAAGGCATCGCTCCGCTGGACCGTCGTGACGCGGTGTGGCGGGAGTACGTCGCCGACAACGGGTGGGAGCAGATGTTCAAGACGGGTTCGTTCACGAGCTCGTCGGCCAGCGACAGTGCGCCGATGGTCGCCGCCGCCGCACAGGCGAACCCCGAGATCGTCGCGGTGTACGCGCCGTACGACGAGTTCACCAAGGGCACGCTGACGGGGCTGGACCAGGTGGGCGGCAGTGAGGATGTCCTCGTGTACGGCGCCGACATCTCCAACGCCGACATCGAACTCATGCGCGCAGAGGGAAGCCGGTGGGTGGCGACCGGGGCGACCGATCCGAACGCGATCGGCGCGGCCGTGCTGCGCACGCTCGCCCTGTCGATGGCCGGAGAACTGGATTCCGAGCTGGTGGAGTTCCCGCCGGTCCTGGTCACGCAGGAGATGCTGCGCGATGACGACATCCAGAACATGGACGGCCTGCGCGCCGCAGTGCCCGACTTGAACCTGTCGCAGGTCTCGGCTGCAGACTGGATGCCCGTCGTCAGCTTCTGACGCACCCCTCCGGTGGGGCGGCGCGCCCCCGACGCCGCCCCACCGTCCCCCTCACATCGACCGCTCAGCGAGGAGCAGCGAGACCATGAGCACGCCGCGCGATACGCAACCCCTCCCCCCGCCCGTTCTCGAACTGCGTGGCATCCGCAAGTCCTTCGGAGCCAACGCCGTCCTGAAGGGTGTCGACCTCTCCCTTCGTCCCGGGCGCATCACCGCACTCCTCGGCGCGAACGGGGCGGGCAAGTCCACACTCATCAAGGCTCTCTCGGGAGTGCACGAACCGACCTCCGGTGAGGTGCTCCTCGACGGAGCGGCCGTCGATCTCGAGAATCCGATCGCCGCCTCTCGACTCGGGGTGCGCACCGTCCATCAGCGCATCGACGACGCGATCGTGCCGGGGCTGAGCGTGGCCGAGAACCTCGTCTTCGAGCAGATCGCGCTCGGCGAGGCGCCGACGGTCGCGTCGCTGACGTCGCTGCTTCCGCGTGCGCGCGCGGTGGCTGCCGCCCTCTCTCTGGACTGGGATGATGCGTTCCTCCGTCAAGACGTCTTCGAGCTGGGTATCGCCGACTGCCAGATGCTGCTGCTTGCTCGCGCGCTGGTCACCGATCCCAAGGTCCTGATCCTCGACGAGCCCACCTCGACGCTGAGCCAATCCGAAGCGGAGCGGCTGTTCGAGACGATCCTGGCGCTCCGCGAGCGCGGCGTGGCGATCCTCCACGTGTCGCACCGGCTCGCGGAGATCGACCAGCTCGCCGATGACATCGTCGTCCTGCGCGACGGTCGCATCACCGCGACGCAGGAGCGTCCGTTCGACTTCGCCGCCGCCGTCACGTCGATGCTGGGCGAAGGTGCGACGCGCGATATCGAGCGCCTCGAGCACCTCGTCGGCGAGCAGGTGGCCCTCGAGATCGCGGGTCTGCGGGTCTTCCCCGAGTCGCCCGCGGTGTCGGTGTCGCTCCGGGGAGGCGAAGTCACCGGCATCGTCGGTCTCATCGGCGCCGGCAAGACCGAGCTGGCCGAGTACGTCTTCGGCGAATCGACCGGGGCCGAGGCCGGTGTCATGACTCTGCGCGGCGAGCCGTACGCCCCCCGGCATCCCCGCGACGCGATCCGACGCGGGGTCTACCTCGTCCCCGAGGACCGCGCCGCTCAGGGGATGCTCCCCGGCTGGTCGATCGCGAAGACCTTCAGCCTGCCGTTCCTGTCCCGTTTCGCGCGCGGGCCGCTACTGCAGCAGGGGGCCGAGACGGCACGCGCCGCACAGGCGATCGACGACTTCGGCGTCGTCGCGACCGGGCCCGGGCAGACGGTTGACGCCCTCTCGGGCGGCAATCAGCAGAAGGTCATGGTCGCGCGGTGGATGCAGACGCCGCCCGACGTCCTCCTGCTCGACGAACCCTTCCGCGGCGTCGACATCGGCGCCCGACGCGAGATCGCCCGCCGCGCCCGCGAGCAGGCCGCCGACGGAAGCTGCGTGGTGATGCTGTGCAGCGACGTCGACGAGCTCCGCGAGATCGCCGACCGCGTTCTCGTCCTCGTCGAGGGGCGCATCACCCTCGACGCCCGTATCGACACCGTTTCCGACGACGAGATCGTCCAGAGCATGACGGAGGTGGCCTGAGATGGCCGACACCACGACCATTCGCGCGCAGTCGCGCGAGACCCGCACCGGCGATCTGGTCCGAGACGCGGTGGTGAAGTACGGCTTCATCGCCGTGACGGTCATCGCGTTCGTCTTCTTCGCCCTCACCCAGCCCGCCTTCGCCACGCCGGAGTCGCTGTTCTCGATGCTCAAGTTCGCGTCGGTCACGGCGATCCTCGGGCTCGGCGTCATGTTCAGCATGATCGTGGGTGGACTGGACCTGTCGATCGGTTCGGTCGCGGGCCTGGCGGTGCAGCTGGTCGCCGTGACCATGGTCTTCTACAACCTCACCGGCGTCACCGCCGTCGGCGTGGCCCTGGTCGCCGGTCTTCTGGTGGGGGTCCTCAACGCGTTCCTCATCGTCGTCTGTAAGATCCCGGATCTGCTGGCCACACTCGGGGTGATGTTCGTCATCCAGGGTGTCAAGCTCATCCCCGTCGCCGGTCAGTCCGTGTCGTCGGGCATGATCCTGCCGGGCGGCGAGACCGCACCGGGCAAGTTCGACCCGGCCTTCCTGCTGATCGACCGGGGCACCATCGGGCCCGTCCCGATCCCCGTGGTCATCATGCTGGTGCTGGTCGTCGCGTCGTGGTTCGTCCTGACGCGCACGTCATGGGGACGGGTCCTCTACGCCGTCGGTGCGAACCCGGAGGCGGCGCGCCTGTCCGGCATCCGCGTCGGGCTCTACCGCGGGGGAGCGTACGTCGTCTCGGCCCTGTTCGCTTCGGTGGCCGGCATCATCCTCGTCTCGCGCATCGGGCAGGGCGATGTCAACGCCGGCTCGTCGAGCCTGCTCGAGGCCGTCGCGGTGGCGCTCGTGGGCACCTCCGTCCTCGGCATGGGCAAGCCCAACGCGTGGGGCACGCTGCTCGGCGCCGTCCTGGTCGCGATCGTCCTCACGGGCATGACCATGGCAGGGTTCCAGTACTACTTCCAGGACACGGCGAAGGGGCTCGTGTTGATCGTGGCGTTGCTGTTCTCCTTCACGCTGTCGCGGCGCAGGTCGCGCTACTCGCCGGCGACCTAGCCGCAGCCCACATTCGCATCCAGCCCCCCAACGAAGGAACGGGTCCATGTCCCACGAGTACGAATTCCTCACCGAGGCGAACATCGGCGCCTACATCACCGCGCACCCGGAACTGCAGGCCCGCCTCGACGGCACCCGGCTGACCGAGATCCGTGAGATCGGCGACGGGAACCTCAACGTCGTCTTCCACGTGCGGGATGCCGCCGGACGCTCGCTCATCCTGAAGCAGTCGCTGCCCTACGTTCGGATGACCGGCGAGGGCTGGCCGATGACACCCGACCGCGCGCGGCGGGAAGCCGACTCGCTCGTGGCGCACGGTGCGATCGATCAGGAACTGGTCGTCGAGGTCGTCCGATACGACCGCGAGCGCTACATCCTCGCCCTGGAGGATCTCTCCGACCATCGCGTCTGGCGGGGCGCCCTGAACGACGGGGAGTGCCATGACGGCGTCGCGGTGCAGCTCGGACGCTACGTCGCCGGGGTCGCGGTCGGCACCTCCGTGCTGGGGCGCGAGCGGGGCGAGGTCGCCGATGCGACGGCGCGCTCGCAGAACGCCGAGCTGTGCGTGATCACCGAAGATCTCGTCTTCACGGAGCCGGTGTTCGACATCGGACGCAACTCGGTGCTGCCGCAGAACGCATCGGATGCCGCGGCGCTCGCCGCCGACGGCGTGTTCGCCGCCGCGATGAGCGAGGCGAAGTGGCGCTTCATGACCCACGCCGAGGCGCTCATCCACGGTGACCTCCACACCGGGTCGGTCATGGTGCGGGGCTCCGGGCGTCGGGGCGACGAGGTCGAGTCGGTGAAGGTGTTCGACTCGGAGTTCGCGTTCTACGGCCCGGTGGCCTTCGACCTCGGCGCGCTGTTCGCCAACTACGTGTTCGCCGCGGCGCGGGCGCGCGCCCTGGGCGACGACGAGCGTGCCGCGTGGGCTCTCTCCCTCATCGACGAGACGTGGACCGGCTTCGAGGAGGCGTACCTGGCTGCAGCATCGACGTGGCGCGAGACGAAGCTCTTCGATGGGGCGTTCGCGCGCCGCCGCATCGCAGAGACGCTGCGCGAGGCGGCTCTGTTCGCCTCGGCCAAGATGGCCCGCCGCATCGTCGGAGCGGCGAAGGTCGCCGACATCGAGTCGCTCGAACCCGACGTGCGCGCGCCGGCGGCGCGCTCGGTGCTGGTCGCGGCGCGTGCCGTGGCGGCGCGGTGGCACGACGTGTCGTCGCCGGCCGAGCTCCGAGGCACGATCGCGCAGCACCTTCTCAGCTGAGCCCGGCCGCCGCCGGTGTGGCACGGTAGACCCGGAGCCCGCTCACCGGAGGAGGACCATGACGGGGTTGGATGCGATGCTCGGCACGCGGGACGTGACGAGCCCCGCCGACATGCACGCCTTCGGCGTCGAGATCGGACGGATGCTGTCGGCCGGCGACCTCGTCGTGCTCACGGGCCCACTCGGCGCGGGCAAGACGACCCTGACCCGCGGGATCGCCGAGGGTCTCGGGGTGCGCGGGCCGGTGCAGAGTCCGACGTTCGTGCTCGCCCGCACGCATCCGTCACTGGTCGGAGGCGCACCCCTCGTGCACGTCGACGCCTACCGGCTGGGGTCCGCAGCAGAGCTCGACGACCTCGACATCGACGTGGACGCTTCGGTGGTGATCGTCGAATGGGGCGCCGGCATGGTCGACGGACTGCGCGAGATGTGGTGGGAGATCGAACTCGATCGCGAGTGGCACGGCCGCGGTGTCGACACCGCCTGCGGAGTCACCGCGCACGAGGCCGACCTCGACGCCGATTCGCCGCGGGCGGTGACCGTCACGCGCCGTCCCTGACCTCCGCGATCGCATCGAGGACGGCGTCGGGGCGCTCGACATGGGCGAAGTGCGCGGCGCCGGTGACCGGATGAACGGTGAAGCGCGGGATGCGCGCGGCGAACGCGGCGTCGTCGCCGGGTGAGGCGAACACGTCGGCCGGGCCGCGGACCGAGACCACCCGGCACCGGATCGCGCGCCACGCATCCTCGTCGTAGACGGCAGCCGCCCGCGCGACCCGTGCGAAGGAGGCCGGGCGGATCTCGGAGCGGAACGCCGCGACCACCGTGGGGTCGACCCGAGCGGCGAACAGCGGGCGGGCCAGCGCAGGAAGGAGGCCCGCGGCGGCGACCGCGCCGACGACCGCGCCGCCGGCCGGCCCGAGAGCGGCGAGCACACGCATCGTGGCCCGCATCCCGGCGAAGCCCGGCAGTCGCATCCCGCCCCGGAGCGGTCGGCGGGAAGCGTCGAGCGCCGCGGCGCCGGTGGGGGAGACCAGGACCGCGCCGAGCGTCGTGTCCGGCTCCCGCGCGGCGACGTCGAGCGAGACCAGGGCGCCGAGGGAATGACCCACCACGATCGCTCGCTCGTAGCCCAGTGCGACGACCACCTCCGCGACCGCGCGTGACACGTCGGCGACGGTGGTGGATTCCTCGAGGGGAGCGCTGTCGCCCCACCCGGGCAGGTCGACGGCGACCACGTCGGTGAGTGCGCGGCCGCTGCCCTCGGCGTATGCGGCGAGCGGCGTCCACGTCGTCCACGTTCCCGCCGCGCCGTGGAGGAGAACGGTCGCGACCGGACCGGTGCGCCGTGAGACCCGCGCGGTCAGATCGCCCACACCGGTGGCGACGCTCACGGTGCGCCAGCGGAATCGCGCCGGATCGGCGACCAACGGGGGAGTGCCGCCTTCGCGCACGTACCGGGGGAGCATCCGCATACGGGGTGTTCGTGGCCGCGCGCCGGATCGGATCGTCGCCGTGCTCGCAGACCTGCACTCCGATTACGCTGGAAGGCGTGATTCTGGGCATCGACACGTCGATCGGCACCGCCGTGGCGGTGATCGAGCCGGACGGTGTCGTGCGGGCGCAGCTCGACAGCGGAGATCCGCGCGGGCACGCCGAGGTGATCGGCGACCACCTCGCGCGGGCGCTGGCCGAAGCACAGATCTCGAGCGGCGAGATCACCCACGTCGCGGCGGGCATGGGGCCGGGTCCGTTCACGGGACTCCGCGTCGGTATCGCCGCCGCACGCACCTTCGCGCTGGGTCGAGGCATTCCCGTGGTGCCCGTGGTCAGCCACGACGCCGTCGCCCTGGACCGCCTGCTGCTCGCGGCCCTCACCGATGCCGGCGAGGGGCGTTTCGCTGTGGTGACCGACGCCCGGCGCCGCGAATTCGCGTACACCGTCTACGAGGGTATGGACGACGACGGCCTGCCCGTCCGCGTCACCGACACCGCGCTGGTGCCCCGCGACGAGATCGACGCGACCCTCGAAGCGCTCGGCGCCCGCCGCCTCGACGCCACCGTCGTGCCGGCGGGGATGCTGGCTCTCGCCGCCGCCCGCGCCGTGGCCGCCGGACGCCGCATCGCCGGCGATGATGCGCTCTACCTGCGTTCACCGGATGTGTCAGCCCCGACGGCACCGAAGCGAGTGGGCGGATGAGGCTCCGGCCGGGCGGAACAGCGGACCTCGACGCGATCATGGCCCTCGAGCGTGCTTCCTTCCAGGGGGATGCGTGGAGCGAAACGGCCATGCGTGCCGAACTGGCCTCGCCCCACAACCACTACATCGTCGCCGAGCAGGCCGGGCGTCTCGTCGGGTATGCCGGGCTGCGCGCTCCAGACGGGGCGAAGGACGCCGATGTGCAGACGATCGCGCTCGACCGGTCCGCGCGCGGACGGGGGCGGGGTCGGACGCTGTTCCGTGCCCTGCTGGCGGAGGCATCGCGCCGAGGCGTGCGCGAGGTGTTCCTCGACGTCCGTGCCGACAACCCGCCGGCTCAACGGCTGTACGCCTCCGAGGGCTTCCTCGAGATCGGCCGCCGCCCCAACTACTACCCCGACGGCAACGTCGACGCGATCGTGATGCGCCTGGACGTGCCCGGATGGGCTGCGGCCCGCGCATCCTCCTCCCCAATGTCGGAGAATCGGGCCGATGTCGGAGAATCGGGCGCGAATCCTCCGACATCGGGCCGGATCTCCGACGAACGCGGCGAGGCAGGAGCGTGCACGTGAATCGCGACGAACCCCTGGTGCTGGGGATCGAGACCAGCTGCGACGAGACCGGGATCGGCATCGTGCGCGGCCGCACGCTGCTGTCGAACACGATCGCCTCGTCGATGGACGAGCACGCCCGCTACGGCGGCGTCGTCCCCGAGGTCGCCGCCCGTGCCCACCTGGAGGCGCTGCAGCCGACGATCGACGCGGCGCTCGTCGAGGCGCAGGTTTCCCTCGCCGACATCGACGCCGTCGCCGTCACGAGCGGTCCGGGTCTCGCCGGCGCGCTCATGGTGGGCGTCGGTGCCGCGAAGGCCCTCGCGGTCTCGCTCGACCGCCCGCTGTACGCGGTCAACCACCTCGTGGGTCACATCGCCGCCGACATCCTCGATCCGGATGCTCCGCCCCTGGAGTATCCGACGGTCGCGCTGCTCGTGTCCGGAGGCCACACGTCGCTGCTGCTGGTGCGAGACCTCACGACCGACGTCGAACTGCTCGGCGAGACCGTCGACGACGCCGCCGGCGAGGCGTTCGACAAGGTCGCCCGCCTGCTCGGCCTGCCTTACCCGGGTGGTCCCGAGATCGACCGGGCCGCGGCGACCGGCGACCCGAACGCGATCCGATTCCCGCGCGGGCTCTCCCGGGCGAGCGACATGGCCGAGCACCGCTACGACTTCTCGTTCTCGGGGCTGAAGACCGCGGTCGCGCGGTGGACTGAGCAGACGCGCGCAGCGGGCGACGAGGTGCCGGTCGCGGATGTCGCGGCGAGCTTCCGCGAAGCCGTCGTCGACGTGCTCGTGACCAAAGCGCTCGCCGCCTGCGAGGCGCACGGCGTGCCGCGCCTGCTGCTCGGCGGCGGCGTGATCGCGAACCGCCGGCTTCGGGATGCCGCTCTCGAGCGCGCCGCGGCGGCCGGGGTCGCCGTGCGCATCCCCCCACTGTCGCTGTGTACCGACAACGGGGCGATGATCGCGGCGCTGGCCTCCGAGCTCGTCCGGTCCGGGCGGCCGCCGTCGACCATGGCGTTCGGCGCCGATTCGACCCTGCCGGTGACCGAGATCCAGGTCGCCGAGCGGACCGCCGACCGGGCGGGTTCGTCGTGACCGCCGAGGACGACCGTCCCGCCGAGCGGTCCTCGGGCGACCTCGCCCCGGTCGTGGGCGAGTCGCTCCTTCCCGGGGAGCACCGAGGCGGCTTCTCGCGCCTTCCCACCGGACCGCTCGGGATCACCGAGATGTCGGCCCCGCTCGAACCCTCCGAGGCGCCGTCGACGGATTCGTGGGCGATGCCCACTCCGCCGCTGCGCAGCGCGCTGTCGGGGTGGGCGCTCGGGATCGCGATCCTCGGCCTGGTCGTGTCGTTCTTCGTCGGCTGGGCGTTCCCCCTGGGACTCATCGCGATCGTCACGGCGGTGATGGCGCTGCGGCGGCCCATCGAAGACCGCGCCATGGGCATCTGGGCGATCTGCATCGCGGCGGCGTCGGTGGTCTACAGCGCCGGGTGGCTCGTGTTCGCCGCCTACAGCGCGAGCCTGTTCAGCTGACGGGGCCCGCCGCGGCCGCCGACCGCGGCGGATTCAGACCCGGTCGGCGAGGATCGCCCGTCGCGTGTCGCCGATCCGCGTCAGCAGTAGCGTCGCCGACCCGTCGCCGCGCAGCTTGAGCTTCGTGCGCAGTGCCGCCGGGTCCACGTCGACGCCGCGCTTCTTGATCTCCAGGCGTCCGATGTCCCGGGCGCGGAGAGCCCGCGAGAGCGCCTTGGTGTCGGCGGGCAGCTCTTCGCGCACCCGGAAGGACGAGACGAAGGGGCTCGTGAGGGCGGCATCCGACGTGAGGTAGGCGATGCGCGGGTCGAGCATGCCGGCCTCCAGGGACCGCGCGACGTCGCCGATGAGCCGGGCACGGATGACGGCGCCGTCGGGTTCGTGCACGAAGGCGCCGAGGTCGCGCGCCTCGACGTCCTCGGCGTCGCCGGGCGCCGTGATCTCCCACGCCCGGTCGCCGCGGGTGATCAGCGCCGCACGCCGGACGCCGTCCCGCGCGAGCTCCCGTGACCACAGCACGAGTTCGATCGTGGACCCGTCGGCGCCCACCCACTGCGCCTCGACGTCGTCGGGGATGAGATCGCGGTCCAGGCCCGGCCCGAGCTTGACCCCCACCGGTCGACTCCGCGCGAGCGCGAAGACCCACTCCAGCGACGGCGACCAGTCGTCGTGGCGGGTCCGGGCTGTCTCGCCGTGCCCTGCGGTGCGTCGGGCGGGGTCGAGCCACACCGCGTCGACGGCCGAGAGATCGTGCTCTTCCGCGCGCCCGTGGGCGACCGTGACCGCGTCTGCGAAGGGGGCGAGGTTGTACGCCGCGATCGCCGCGGTGATCTCGTCCGCATCGACGGCGGCGACCGACAGTCCGAGGCCGGCGAACCCCAGCGCATCCCCGCCGATCCCGCAGCCGAGATCCGCCACGCGGCTCACGCCGGCGTCGCGGAAGCGGCCGGCGTGCAGCGAAGCGACCGACATGCGGGTCGCCTGTTCGAGGCCGGCGCGGGTGAACAGCATGCGGTGGGCCAGGTCGCCGAACTTCGCATCCGCCCTGCTGCGCAGTCGGGCCTGACCCACCAGCGCCGAGACGAGGTCGGGGGAGTGGCCGGCGGCGCGGAGCGACGAGACCTGGCGCGCGACGTCGGCCGACGTGCGCACCGGCGGCATCTCGGCGAGCATCCGCAGACCGTCCGGGGTGAGCAGGGCGGTCAGTTCCGACGACTCCATCCGATCCAGCGTAGGCGCTCGGCATCGGCCCGCGGGCGGGCGGCGACGCGCCCGCGGGCCGCGACCCGAAAACCCCGGACCGCGATCCGAAACCCCGGACCGTGACCCCGTACCCCGAACGAGACCCCTAGGGGATCCCCGAAAGGCTCCGGGGGTATCCCGGATGTCCTCCGCGGCGATCGGACGGACTATTGATCCGCAAGGCCGCCGAAGGCTTCATCGAAGGGACTGGGACAATGGCTACTGGGAACGATTTCAACGACGGAATCATCGTCGACGACACGCTCAACGACAACAACGTCGGTGTCAACGAGAACGAGATCCTGTCGAACAACACCGACAACT
>NZTV01000035.1 GCA_002703245.1 Microbacterium sp. | reverse complement strand
GTCCACGACTAAGCGTCGCGGACCATGACGATCCCCGAATCACCGCGGAATCACGCGGTTAGATCAACATCCCATCCACACGTTTTGGCCTATAACCCGGATATCGTCGGTCGTGTGAAGCGATGGGGAGTCCTGGTCATCCTGGCGGTGGCGCAGTTCGTGATGGTGTTGGACAGCACGGTCATGAACGTGTCTATCTCGCAGGTCGCCTCCGATCTCGACACCACGATCACCGGCATGCAAGCCGCGATCACCTTCTACACGCTGACGATGGCCGCGTTCATGCTCACCGGCGGAAAGCTGGGTGACAGGTGGGGGCGCGCCCGCGCGTTCCGCATCGGGGCCGTCGTGTACGGTGTCGGCTCGCTCGTGACGGCGCTGAGCCCGAACCTGACGGTGTTGCTGCTCGGGTGGTCCCTTGTGGAGGGGCTGGGGGCGGTCCTCGTGATCCCCGCGATCGCCGCATTGGCTGCGATCAACTACGACGGTCGTGCGAGGGTCACCGCGTTCTCCGCGCTCGGTGCCGTGACAGGGCTGGCCGCCGCCGCGGGACCGCTCATCGGCGGATTAGTCACCACCTACGCATCGTGGCGTTTCGTCTTCGTCGGGGAGACGATCGTGATGATCGCGATCCTCCTGGCTTCCCGGAGCATCAAGGACGTGGCCGCCGACCGCTCGCTGCGGATCGACGTCGGGAGCGTCGTCTTGTCCGCGGGCGGGATGGCCCTCGTGGTGTTCGGTGTGCTCCAGTCGAAGACCTGGGGGTGGTTCGTGCCGCTCGCGCCGCCGAAGATCGGGTCGGTGGAGATCGCGCCGCTGGGGGTATCGCCCGTGACCTACCTGATCCTCCTCGGTGCGATCGTGCTGTGGTGGTTCGGGCAACGCCAGCGGCGTCTGGTCGAGACGGGTCGTGTGCCGCTGCTGAAGGTCTCGCTGTTCCGGATCGGCGCGTTGCGCAGCGGGCTGTCGGGCTTCCTGGTGCAGTACTTCGCGATCGCCTCCCTGTTCTTCGTGATCCCGGTCTACCTGCAGACCATGCAGGGATATGACGCGCTCGGCACGGGGGTGAAGATCCTTCCGCTGTCGGTGGGCCTGATCGTGTTCTCGGCGGTCGGCTCATGGTTGACCTCCCGGCGGTCCGCGCGTCGGATCGCCCAGACGGGACAGGCCACCATGGCGACGGGGCTTCTGTTCGTGCTCGTGGCGATCCGCCCCGAACTGGCGGGGTGGCCCTTCGCGATCGGGATGTTCGTCGTCGGCGCGGGCTTCGGTCTGCTCGCGTCACAACTGGGGAACGTGAACATGTCGGCCGTCGAGCGCGGCGACAGCTCCGAGGTCGGAGGCCTGCAGGGCACATTCCAGAATCTCGGGTCGTCCTTCGGTACCGCGGTGGTCGGGTCGGTGTTCATCCTGTTGCTCGCTGGGGGTTTCACGACGGCCGTGTCCGAGAACACCGGGATCTCGGCCGAGCAGCAGGCGCTGGTGACGACAGCGATCGAGGGGGCCGTCCCGATCGTCTCCCAGGACGAGGCGGAGCGCCTCGTCCGGGAAGGCGGCGGGTCTGCCGAGGTCGCCGCGGAGGTGGCTCAGGACTATGCGGACTCGCAGATCGAAGCCCTGCAGCAGGCGATCTTCATCGTTTTCGCCCTCCTGGTGATCTCGCTGCTGCTGTCGAGGAATCTTCCCGCGAGAGTAGGGGCGGCCGCCTCGACGGACGACGGCTGAGCGTCAGGCGGGCGCGTCCGGGCGTCCGCTGGAGGCGGGCTGCGTCGCCAGTTCGCGCATGCGCGCCATGTCGGCGGCGGCCGTCTCCCCGAGGTCGCCGAACATCCGGGATTCGGCGCGCAGGCCTGCCGTGATCAGTCGCAGATGGCGTGTCGCCATGATGGATCGGGCCGGCTCGGGCAGCACGGTCAGCACACCCAGTTCGGACACGATCGTCACGAGGTCGGCGGCGTTCACGTCGGCGCGGAGGGTTCCTTCTGCCTGAGCGCGGGAGACATGGGCCGCCAGGCGCGGCGCGAGGTCGGCTCCGACGGTGGAGCCCGGATCGATGTGGGCCATGCGGCGCGCGGTGGCCGGGAAAGCCGGGTGCGCGTTGTTGACGGCGATGGCGCGCTGCAGGTATCCCTCTACCGCTCCCCAGCCGTCCTCGATCGTGTCGATCTCGTCGTAGATGCGGGCGAAATACGAGTAGGAGCGGGCGTGTAGGGCGCGGATCACGTCGTCGTGGGATGAGAACCGTCGGTAGGTGGTTGCGACGCCCAGCCCCGCCTGCGTGGCGAGGTCGTGCAGCGAGAAGCCCAGACCCTGCTCCTCGAACAGGACCTCGGCCGCGTCGAGGAGCTGTTCGCGGCTGCGCGCGATCTCCGGTCGGGGTGCACGAGGTGCGCTCATGGATATCGAGGCTATCCCGTCCTCCCCGGTGCCGTCCGCAGGCGCTACGCTCGTCGGTATCGTGATCCTGCTGACCTTCCCGATCAAGATCTGATCAGCGCACGATCACCCGCACCGGCGCGCAGGCGCTGGCGCGCGAGGTCCTCGGCGGCTACGAGGGGGGTGACGCCGCGTTCGTCGGCCATCGTGAACACCCGTCGCATCGTGTCGCCGACGCCGGCCACGCGTTCCATGATCTCCGCCCGCGTCCCCCGACCCTTGGCGTCGAGGTCGAGGTAGATCACACCGCCGGCGTTGACCACGAAGTCCGGGGCGTACAGGATGCCGCGGGCGGCCAGGCGCTCGGCGCCGGAACGGTCGGCGAGAGGGTTGTTCGCCGGACCGCAGACCGCACGCGCCGCGAGCGCGTCGATGATCGGGTCGGTGAGTACGCCGCCGATCCCGGCGGGAACGAACACGTCCGCCTCCACCCGGTGCTCGCTGCCGGGCTCGACCCACTCAGCTCCGATCTGCGCCGCCAGATCGTGCTTCGCGGGGTTCACATCGGTCACCGTCAGCGACGCACCCTCGGTGGCCAGGCGCACGGCGAGGCGACTGCCGACCTGGCCGAGGCCGGACACGACGATCCGTCGGCCGGCGACGTCGGCGGCGCCGACGGTGCGCTCGAGGGTGGCCCGGAGCGACTCGTAGACGCCGATGCTCGTGGGTCCGGCCGGCTCCCCCGACCCGCCGACACTGTCGGGCAGGCCGACGACGTGCGCGGTGCGTTCGCTCACGACCAGCATGTCTTCGGTGGTCGAGCCGACATCCTCGGCGGTCCGATATCGGCCCCCGAGCGACTCGACCACGTCGCCCAGGTCGAGGAAGGCGTCGCGGCGCCGCGACGCGTCGAGGTCCTCGTCGCCGGCCAGGGCGATCACGGCCTTCCCTCCGCCAGCGTCCAGACCGGCGGCAGCGTTCTTCAAGGTCATCGCCGAGGACAGTCGCAACACGTCGCCGAGCGCGTCGCTCCACTGCGCGTAGCGCCACAGACGTGCACCGCCGAGGGCGGAACCCAACGCCGAGGAATGGAGGGCGACGGCGACGAACAGGCCGCTCCGCGGGCCCGTGGTCACCTCCACGCGTTCGTGGGTGAACTCGGGCAGGGGCAGGGTGTGCGTCATCGCTCTCCTCTTTCGGCCGGCCTTGTGGGCTGTGCTCTGTGGATCCCGCGGTGTCGCGGCGTCCACGTCCCATTCTGCCGCGCCGGACCCCCCTCGGCGAGAGGGGCGGCGCTAGTCTGTCCGCATGGCAGATCTTCCGCCGCGCAGCGTCCTCGTCCGCGACAGTCTTCGGGAAGCGGGGATCGAGGGGGAGATCGTGGTCTTGCCCGAAGCCGCCTCCACGGCTGCGCTGGCCGCGGCCGCCCTCGGTGTGGAGGTGGGCGCGATCGCCAACAGTCTCGTCTTCTGGACCGACGACGGCCCGCTCCTGGTGATGACCAGCGGAGCACACCGGGTGAACACCGCCGCGCTGTCGGAGCGACTGGGTATCCCGGGGATCCGGCGTGCGGACCCCGACCAGGTGCGCGAGGCGACCGGGCAGCCGATCGGAGGTGTGGCCCCGTGCGGACACCCGCACCGACTGCGTACCGTCGTCGACCAGGACTTGGCCGAGGTCGACGAGATCTGGGCGGCGGGGGGAACACCTCACACGGTTTTCCCCCTGAGCTTCGCCGAACTCGTCCGCGTGACCGGCGGCACTGTCAGTCGCGTCGACTGAAGGTGCCGCCGGGGGCTCACGCGGGGTCGATCGGAAAGCGCAGCGTGGCGGCCACCGGCGCGCCGTCCGGGAGGTCGGGGCGTCGGACGGCACGCACGGTGCCTCCCGACCGCAGAACCCGCGCGGCGATCTCGTCGACGAGCGTGTACGTGCCCGGGCCCGGTTCTGCGGCCTGGGCGACCCGGCCGAACTCGTCGATCGTGCCTTCGGTGGTCTCGTCCATGTCGAAGGCGAGCGTGTCGACGGCCGCCTCGGTGGCCGCTCTCGCGGCGTCGGTGAGTTTCGACGTCGCACGACCGTCGCTGCGCAGTGTTCCGAAATCCTCCCGCCACCGGGCCAGTTCCGCGGCGTGGTGGTCGTCCAGAATGGTCCGTACCTCCGCGGCCAGTCGTGCGGGGTCGCCGAGAGCCTGCGGGTGGGCCGGGATCGTCGTCTCCAGGAGCGCCCCGTGGGTGTTCACGGCCCGGTAGGCCGGCTCGAGGTCGTCCGAGGCGGCGAGCACCAGCGGTGCGCCGCGCGGGATGCGTGCGGTGACGGCGTCCTGGGCGATTCGGGCGTAGCGTTCCCGCTCGGGCTGGTCTCCCGTGCGCCCGTCGGCGCGTCGGCGATCGAAGCGTCCGCCGGTGGTGGTCTTCTCCAAGGCGAGGTGGTGATCTTCGGGGAGGTCGAGGGCTAGCTCGGCAGGTCGATGATCCGGTCCGAACTCGAACAGTCTTGTCTGTCCCTCGTCGATGAGCACGATGTAGGCGCGGTAGTCGAAGGCCACGGCGCGCAGGAGTGCACCGGTGTCGAAGCGGTCGCCGACGGACACGTGCGGGATCAGGTGGTTCGCGATCCGGAACGTCTCCAGCCGCTCGGTCGAGGCGAACACGATGAGGGAACGAGATTGGTGATCCCAGAACTCCGGGTCGTCGAGCAGCCCGCGAAGTCGGGCGATGACGGCGTCCACGGCCTCGCGCGCGATGTCCGTCGCCGACAGCTCGCGATGTGCGGAGTCGATCGCGTTGCGCAACGCGATGCGGACACGCTCGTGGTCGGCGGGCATCGGCGAGGACTCGACGGCGATGCTCACGCTCGCGGGATCCCGGTGGTCCATCAGGTCGAGCAGGTCTCGGGGGTCGGGGATGTCTGCGGGCAACATGCCGCCACGGTACGCAGCGTCACCCGACCCGAGGCAGGGGGTTGCGACGTGGACGAGCCCGCGTTAGGTCACCGTGGCGTGAGGTGATCCCAGGAGGCGGGCTCGATCGCATCGACGAGCGTCCAGTCGTCGGTCTCCCATGCGAAGGTGGCGATCGCGCACGTCGGCATCCGATCGATGCGGCCGCGGGACAGGCGACCCGCGAGGTCGGTCATGCCGGGATCGTGGGCCACGATCATCACGTCGTCCGCGCCGGAGGAGGTCGCGGCGGACAGCAGCTCGTCGGCGGATGCGCCGTAGAGGTCCTGTCGTGCGTCGACCGGCAGCCCGAGGGCGTCACCGAAGACGCGCGCCGTCGTGAGGGCCCGCACCGCGGTGCTCGACAGCAGCACGGCGGGATGGACGTCGGCTTCGGTGAAGCGGGCGGCCACGAGGGGGGCGTCGCGTTCGCCTCGACGGTTGAGGGGACGATCGTGGTCGGAAAGCGCGCCGTCGGACCAGTCCGACTTGGCGTGGCGGGCGATGGTGAGGCGGATCATCGTGTCCTTCTGCTCGCTGCGGGGTGGCGCGGTCGCCCGGGTTCTCGGGCCTCTGTGCCCGGCGTCACGCCGTGACGTAGACCCAGGCGGTTCGGCCCGTGCCGAGGGTGGCGGAGACTCGACGATACCGGGCCATCTCGAACTCGTCGGCGGCGTCCATCTCGGCTTCTGTCACGTGCAACACGACGCCGGTGACCTTGTCCCGAGGGTCTCCGGTGGCGCGCACGACGGGGAGGATGTGGTGTCGAGGGGATCCGGGGACGCGGTCGTCGTCGATCTCCGCGTAGTCGGCGGTGTATCCGGGCAGCACGTCCTCGTCCGACTCGACGACGTGTCCGAACGTGTCGAGTTGCACCTCGCGGAGCTGGAGGATTCCGTAGCTGAACAGCAGATGCCGGGCGCTCACGCGGTCAGCGTATCGGCACTCACCCCAACACCGCGTGGGCGATCGTGTGGATCAGCAGCCCTGCGAGGGCCCCGATCACCGTTCCGTTGAGCCGGATGTACTGGAGGTCGCGTCCGACCATCAGCTCGATCTTGCGTGTCGTGTCCTCGGCGTCCCACCGTTCGACGGTCTCGGTGATGACCGACGCGATGTCGTGGCGATGTCGCTCGACGACGAATACGACCGCGTCGGTCACCCAGGAATCGACCCGTCGTTGGAGGGCGTCGTCGGTGCGCAGACGCCCACCGATCCCGCCGAGCGTCTCGGTCGCGCGGTGTCGCAGATCGCTGTCTTCGTCCGCGAGTGCGGCCAGCAGGCCGGCTTTCGCCGTGCCCCACGCGTCGGCCGCGAGCGAACGGACCCGCGGGCTGTCGAACAGGGACGACTTGGCATCTTCCAGTCGACCGATCGTCGCGGGATCGCTCTGGAGGTTCTCCGCCAGCCTCGACAGGTAACCGTCGATCGCGTGACGGGCCTGATGGTCCGGGTCGGCACGCACCTTGTCCACGAACGCGACCGCCTCGTTGTAGACGGTGTCATCGACCAGGCGGAGGGCCACACGCGGCACCCAGGACGGCAGGCGGCGAGAGACGAGCCCGGCGAAGGAGCCCCGGTTGGCGTGGAGCCAGGCCGAGACGGTGTCGATCGCCAGATCGACGGCCGGACGGTGCGCATCGGAGTCCACGACGCGTTCGAGTCGTTCTCCCAGCGGCGGGCCCCAGTCGGGCTCGATGAGGTGTTCGCGTGCGAGTGACCCGATGACGTCCCGCACATCGTCGTCGCTCAGGGCGCGAAGCACACCGGCCGCAGCGACGGCTGCCTCCGCGGCCACACGTCGCGCATTGTCGGGGTCGTCGAGCCATTCGCCGACGCGGGCGGCGATGGGCGTCGATTCGAGCTTGTCACGCACGACGTCGGCACGCAGGAACTCCGTCTCGACGAACTCGCCGAGGTTCCGGCCGATCTCATCCTTCCGCCGCGGGATGATCGCGGTATGCGGGATGGGGATCCCCATCGGGTGGCGGAAGAGGGCCGTGACGGCGAACCAGTCCGCGAGGGCACCGACCATGCCGCCTTCCGCAGCCGCACGCACGTATGCCATCGCCGGTATGTCGGCTTGGAGGGGGAAGGCGATGGCGAACAGCACCGCCATCGCCAACAGCGCGCCCAACGCCACCGCCTTCATCCGCCGCAACCCGGCGAGGCGGACGCGGTCGGCGGCACTCAACGGCGCGGTGCGGGCGGCGGGCACGTCAGTCATCGACCGGGCCGAGCCATGCCGTCGCGACCGCCGCGTGCGCCGACTCCGGGTCCGACGGGTGGAACAGACCCGCTTGCACGTCCCGCGACAGGCGGGACAGTTCGGACCCGGAGAAGTAGGAGGAGCCGCCGGCGACGAGCATCGCCTCGTCCACGATCCGCTTGGCGGAGCTCACCGCGCGGTGTTTGACCCCGGCCAGCAGGCTGAGCCAGCGCGCGCCGTGGTCGACGCGCGCGTCGACGTCGGAGGCCAGTGTGGCGATCTGCGGGGGAAGGGCGTCATAGGTCAGCGCCATCTCGGCGATGCGCCACCGGATGTCCGGGTCCTGCGCGAGGGTGCGGCCCGATCTCTTCGACGTCCGTGCGTGGGCGGATGCCACGGCGACCTCGACGGCCCGACCGGCGATGCCGGTGTACACCGAGGCGAGGAGGATCTCGAACACACTGAAGATGCCGAACAGCATCGGATCGGGGCTCGGGCCGAGGGGGAGACGCCGGACGACCCGGTCGGCGGGCGCGAGCGCGCCCGCGAGGGTCGTCGTCCGCGACTGCGTCGCCCGCATGCCCAGCGTGTCCCAATCGTCGGCGATGATCACCCTGCGCGCCTCCTCCTCCGAACGGGGGACGAAGGCGAACACGATCCGCGGCGCGTCGGGCGAGGTCGTGTCCAGACCGTGCAGGCCCAGCTGGGTCCAGGCCGGAGCGAGCGAGGTGAAGATCTTCCTTCCGGTGAAGGCATAGCCGCCCCCGGGTGTCGGCACGGCCGCGGTGTCGCTGCCGAACAGCACGAGGTCGTTGCCGGCCTCACTGATGCCGAACGCGAACACCTCGCCGGCCGCCGCACCCTCCTGGACGAAGCGCAGCGCGTCCACGCCCCGGTCGGCGGCGACCTTCGCCACGCCGGTCCACACGAGGTGCATGTTCACCGCCAGCGCGGTCGCCGGGGCCGCACCGGCCAGTCTTTGTTGCAGGCGGGCGGTCTGGGCGAGTGAGAGTCCGGCCCCGCCCAGATCCTCGGGGACGAGCGCGGCGAGGTAGCCCGCTGCGCGCAGATCGTCGAGGTCGTCGTGGGGGAAGGAGTTCTCGCGATCGTGGGTCGCGGCGCGCGATCGGATGCGCTCCAGCAGGGCGTCGTCGAGATGATCCGAGGGGTCGAACGCGTCGGAGGCCATGCCGCCATTCTGCCTTCCCCGCTCGGGTGGAGGCGTTCCGACTCGATCCGCGGGGTCGGGTACGTCATGATGATCGCATGTCCCGTCTCACGCAGCTGCTGATTCCGGACTCCCAACGGCAGACCATGCCCGACCTCCTGCAGGCGGTCGACCTGCGACGCGGCGATGCACTGGCCAAACGCAGCGGCTTTCTCATCATGCTCGTGCTCTCGGGGGTCATCGCGGTCGCCGGCGTGCTCGCCGACTCGACGGCCACGGTCATCGGGGCGATGATCATCGCGCCGCTGGGTACACCGATCCTGGGGATCGCCGCGGGTATCGTCACCGGGCATCGCGGGCTCGTGGCCCGTTCCTTCCTCTGGGTGCTGGGCGGCCTGGCGATCGTCGTGGCGATCGGCTGGATCCTCTCCGCGTTCATCGCCGGTCCCGCACAGATCGATGGCAACTCCCAGATCGTCGGACGCACATCGCCCGGTCTTCTGGACCTCGTCGCGGCGCTGGCGACCGGGACCGCCGGGGCCTTCGCGATGACCCGCCGCGACCTCAGCGCCGTGTTGCCCGGCGTGGCGATCGCGATCTCCCTCGTCCCACCCCTCGGCGTCGTCGGGGTGTGTGCGGGGCAGGGCGCATGGGACGAGGCGTTCGGTGCCCTCGTGTTGTTCGCCTCCAACGTCGTCTCGCTCGTCATCGCCGGCAGCGTCGTGTTCACCCTCGCCGGGTACGCGCGGGAGCCGGGCGCATCACGCACGGCGAACCGCCGCCGGGCGTACGCGGTGGTCGCCGTGCTGTCGGTGATCATCGTCGTGCCGCTCGTGGTCAACACCGCGGTCGCGCTGGTGGTCACGCACTGGACCACGGCGATCAGGGCGGCGACGGTGGACTGGCTCGCCGACGATGACGACTCCCGCGTGAACGGGATCACCTGGACGGTGACGACGGCGACGGTGGATGTATCCACCGAGGACGGTGACATCCCGCCGCTCGAGCCGTTGCGTGAGGACTTGGAGGCGCAACTGCCGTCGTTCATCGAGGTCGACGTGATCGCCTCGCCCGCCGTCGAGTACGTCGTCCTTCCGCGGTGACGGCCCCGACGGAGGTCGGCGCACGGAACAATGGCGGCATGATCTCCACCGAGATGGCCGCGATGCTGCGTGCGGCGGGCCTGGTCTGGCGTCCCGCGTCGGGCGACCGGTTCCAGCTCGACGAGCCGGAATTCGACGCCGACGTCTTCACCGTCAGCGAGATGACCGTCGAACCGAGGGAGTATCCGACCGGACGCATCCTCGCCTTCAACGGCACCACCGAGTGGGCGCTGGACGCGGTGGCGATCGAGGACGCGCTCTGGCTGCCCCACGAAGCACAGCTTCGTGAGATGCTGCGCGGGACGTTCCGTTGTCTGCGGAGGTTGCCCGACACGCACCAGGTGGAGATGCACGTCGCGGGGGAGGAATTCGTCTTCGAGCATCCCGAACCCGCCGACGCCTACGCGCTCGCCGTGCGGGAGTTGTTGCGCCGCGTGGCGTGAACCGGGCTCAGAGGATCGTCGAAACCGGTTCGGTGTCCGGGATGGGGGACGCGTCGCGACCGCGGAGGTCGGGGAAGCCGCGGACGAAGACGACGGCGACGACCACCCCGACGACCGCGAAAGCCGTCGCGGCGAGGTAGGCGCCTTGGGGGCCGACCCCGTCGATGAGGAATCCGGCGACGGCCGACCCGGCTGCGGCGCCGATCAGCTGACCGGTGCCGATCCAGCCGTAGGCCTCGGCGGTCTCGCTGAACTTCACGCTGATCGAGGTCATCGCGAACATGACGGCGAAGGCGGGGGCGATGCCCGCTCCGGCGATCAGGAGCGTGCCGCCCAGCCACCAGACGTTCAGGGAGGCCATCGCGAGCGCCAGACCCGCCGCGACGATGGCCAGTCGGCGTGCCATGGCCCATCGGCCGATGGGGAGGTGCCCGAATCCGAGCCCGCCGGCGAGGCTCCCGATCGCGAACACGGCCAGCACGAGCCCGGCTTCGAGGCCGCTGTGCCCGAAGGTGGCGACCACGCCGGCCTCGACCGCGGCGCACGCGCCGATGAGGAGGAAACCCGAGACGGTCGCGAGGACCACCGGTGGTTTGGCGAGGACGAGACCGAGGCGTCGGCGGCTGCGCGGGATGCGCACGCGGCCGAGTTCGGGGGAGGAGATGAACCAGGCTCCGCCCCCCACGAGGATCGCGACCACCAGCAGCAGCCCCTCGACGGTGCCCACCTGCGTCGAGACGAAGGTGATGACCACCGGCGCGAGGATCCAGATGATCTCTTGGAGCGACGCGTCCAGCGAGAACAACGGGGTCAGCTGACGGGAGTTGACCATCTTGGGGTAGATCGTGCGTACGGCGGACTGGACCGGCGGTGTCGCGAGGCCGGAGACGAGGCCGAGGGTCATATAGGCCGGCACGGTCATCTCGACCAGCGCGATCGTCGCGATCGAGCACGCGCAGACGATGAGGGTGAGGGCGAGCACCTTCCGCATGCCCCACGCGCCCATCCACCGACTCGTGACCGGTCCGGCGATGCCCTGGCCGACCGAGGCGGCCGCGAGCACGAGCCCGGCCGCACCGTAGGAATCGGTCACCTGCTCGACGTGCAACAGCAGCGCGAGGCTCGCCATGCCGTTGGGGAACCGCGCCGTCAGCTGCGCGGCGATGATGCGGCCCACCCCGGGTGTGCGCAACAGTTCCCGATATCCCGCCACGGATCAAAGATACGCGGTGCGGGACGGGCCCCGCCGTGTCCGCCCGGGCGGCCGACTCGCGACACGCCGACGATGTTCTCCACAGGGTGTGGGATGTCGGAGGCCGCCTCTACCGTGCGTTCTGTGGAGAGGTGTCCGGCGGCGCTGCGCGAGCCGCGGGATTCAGCGGATCCGACCGCCTCGCGCGACGTGCGTGCCTGTGGATGAATCGGTGGAGAACCTGTGGGGGAGGTGTTGACGGCGGTGGAAAATCACACGGATGTAACTACTATCCCTTGTGGTGCTATCCAATGTCGGTACCCATATGTAGTATTGAGGTCCCGGTGGGGCGCCGCCGGCGACATCACCGGATGTGAG
>NZTV01000011.1 GCA_002703245.1 Microbacterium sp. | reverse complement strand
GGGGTCCGGCCCCACCGGGCCCCCTGCATCCCTGTCGACATCCCGCACCACCGAGAGAGGAGGCGACATGAGCGAGACCCGCGCCCTCACCGTCCGGCGCCCGAGACCCGGCCGGCGCCCCACCGTGTCGCTGACCCCGCGCGAGCGCTCCCGGCGCCGCCGCGAAGCCCGCGGCGCCTGGTCGCTGCTCAGCCCGTCCCTGATCATCCTCGGGGTGATGGTCGGATACCCCGCGGTGCTGATGGTGATCCAGTCCTTCACCGACTACACCGTCAAGAACAAGGTCCAGGGCACCCTCCCCGCCTTCATCGGGCTCGAGAACTACATCGACCTGTTCACCCAGTCCGACTTCCCCGCCGTGCTCATGCGCAGCCTCGGACTGATGGTGGTCCTCACGGTGCTCAACATGACCTTCGGTGTCCTCGTCGCCGTGCTGATGACGCGCCTGTCGCGGGCGTGGCGGATCGTGGTGTCCATCGGGCTCCTCCTGGCCTGGGCGATGCCGCCGTTGACGGCCACCGTCGTCTGGGGCTGGATCTTCGACACGCAGTACGGCGTCGTGAACTGGGCGATGAACACCCTCACCGGCACCACCGACTGGACCAACCACTCGTGGTTGCTGAACCCCTGGTCCTTCTTCTTCGTGCTCACGATCATCATCGTCTGGCAGTCCGTGCCGTTCGTCGCCTTCACCACCTACGCCGGTCTCGGGCAGGTCCCCGGTGAGGTGCTCGAGGCGGCCTCACTCGATGGCGCCCACCCGTGGAAGCGCTTCTGGTTCATCGTGTTCCCGTACCTGCGCAGCATCCTCACCGTCGTGCTCGTGCTACAGATCATCTGGAACCTGCGCATCTTCACCCAGGTCTACGCGCTGCAGAGCCGCGGGGGCCTGGCCTCCGAGACGAACGTGCTCGGCACCTACCTGTTCCGCCAGGGCGTCGGCGAGTTCGGCTCCACCGCCGCCATCGGCGTCGTCATGGTCATCCTGCTGCTCGCCCTGTCGTGGGGATACGTGCGCACCACCCTGAAGGAGGAGGAGCTGTGAGCACACAGGTCACCACCGCCACCCAGGTCGGCACCGTCGGCGTCGACGAGATGCTCGGCGAGCCCGGTTCCCCCAAGACCCCCAAGCCGCGTTCGCTGCAGGCCCGTCGTCCCTCCCGCCGTCGCGTGGTCGCCCGCACGCTGCTGAACTCCGCCGCCGCCATCGTGTTCGGCATGAGCGTGTTCCCGGTCTACTGGATGATCAACATGTCGCTGACCCCCAACAGCGAGATCATCACCCGCGAGCCGAGCTTCCTGCCCCTCGATTTCACCCTGCAGAACTATTTCACCGCGTGGACGCGCGAGGCTGCACCGGGGCAGACCGACTTCCCGCACGCGCTCATGACCTCGCTGACCGTGACCGCCGGAGTGCTCGTCGCGACGCTGCTGTTCGCCTTCCTCGCCTCGATCGCCGTCGCCCGCTTCCATTTCAAGGGACGCCGCGGCTTCATCATCTCGGTCCTCATCGTGCAGATGATCCCCGGGGAGGCGATGATGTTCACCATCTACGGCATGATCGACGACTGGCAGTTGATGAACACGCTGCTCGGGCTGGGCATCGTGTACACGGCGGCGGTCATCCCGTTCACGATCTGGACCCTGCGCGGGTTCGTCGCCGGGGTCCCGGCCGACCTCGAGGAAGCCGCCATGATCGACGGGTGCACCAAGTCGCAGGCGTTCTGGAAGGTGACGTTCCCGTTGCTGGCGCCCGGACTCATCTCGACCGGCATCTTCGCCTTCATCCAGTCGTGGAACGAGTTCACCATGGCTCTGCTGCTCATGAGCGGTTACAACCTGCCCCTCATGCCCTGGCTGAACGCGTTCCAGTCCTCCAGCGTCGGCGGCTCCGTCGACTGGGGTGCCGTCATGGCCGGATCGACCCTCATCGCCATCCCCGTGATGATCTTCTTCCTCATCGTCCAGGGCAAGATGACCGGGGGCCTGGTGGCCGGGGCGGTCAAGGGCTGATGGCCCGGCGCACCACCGCCGCCCCCCTCCGGGAGAGCGGCCGATGAGGGTCGGGCTGGATGTCGGAGGCACCAAGACCGACGCCGTGATCATCGACGACGACGTACACATCCTCGCCCGCACGAGGCTGGCGACCGGCTGGGGCGTCGACGCCGTCGGTGCCACGATCGCCCGTGCGGTCGACCTGGTCTGCGGTGAGGCGGGGATCCCCCGCGAGGACATCCGCTCGGTCGGTGTCGGCATGCCCGGGCAGGTCGCTCCCGGATCGACCCGCGTCGCGCACGCGGTGAACCTCGGGGTGCGCGAACTCGACGTCACCCGCACGCTCGAGCCGATCCTCGGGATTCCGGTGCGCGTCGAGAACGACGTCAAAGCCGCCGCGCTCGGTGCCCACGCCCTGCACGGCTCGGGCTCGGGGACGATGGCCTACCTGAACCTCGGCACGGGTGTCGCGGCGGGGATCGTCGTGGAAGGGCAGGTGTGGCGCGGCGCCGGCGGGAGCGCGGGGGAGGTCGGACACATCTCCATCGACCCCGCCGGGCCGCCGTGCCGCTGCGGTCAACGCGGGTGCATCGAGGCCCTCGCCGGCGGTGGAGCCGTCGCCGAGCGGTGGGGACGCCCCGGTGCGCTCCCGGTGCGCGACGTCTTCGACGCCGCAGACGCCGGCGACGCGCTCGCCGTCGCGCTGCGGGATGATCTCGCCCGGGGTGTGGCCTCGGCCATCCGGGTGCTCGTGCTCACCGCAGACGTCGACACGGTCGTCATCGGCGGTGGACTCAGCGCCCTCGGCGACCGCCTCACCACGCCTGTCGCCGCCGAACTCGAGGCGGGGGCCGAAGCCTCCGCCTTCATCCGATCGCTCCACCTGCGTGAGCGCGCCACGTTGCTTCCGGCGGGCTCGCCGGCGGCCGCTCTCGGCGCCGCGCTGGTGGGACGCACCACCGAGGAGGTCCTCGCACATGGCTGAAGTGATCATCGTCCCCGACGCCCGTGACGCGGGCGAGCTCGTCGCCGAGGCGATCGCCGACCTCGTCGCGGGCAGGCCGGACGCGGTCCTGGGTCTCGCGACCGGCTCGACGCCGTTGCCGGTCTACCAGGCGCTGCGCGCACGCATGTCCGGCACGGATCTGTCGCGGGTGCGCGGGTTCGCGCTCGACGAGTATGTCGGTCTGGACCGCGACCACCCCGAGAGCTATCGGTCGGTGATCTCCCGAGAGGTGGTCGCCCCGCTGGGGCTCGACCCCGACCGTGTGCACGTGCCCGACGGGAGCCTATCGGGCATCGAGCACGCGGGTGCCGATTACGAGGCGGCGATCGATGCGGCCGGAGGCGTCGACCTCCAGCTGCTCGGCATCGGCACCGACGGTCACATCGGCTTCAACGAGCCGGGATCCTCCTTCGCTTCCCTCACGCGGGTCAAGACCCTCACCGAGCAGACCCGCCGGGACAACGCGCGCTTCTTCGACTCGATCGACGAGGTCCCCCGGCACTGCATCACGCAGGGTCTGGGCACGATCCTGCGCGCGCGCCACCTGGTGCTCCTGGCCTTCGGCGCCGGCAAGGCCGCTGCGGTCGCCGCCGCGGTCGAGGGTCCCGTGACCGCGTCGCTGCCGGGATCGGCGATCCAATTGCATCCCCACGTGACCGTCGTCGTCGACGAGCCCGCCGCCGGTCGCCTGGCGCACGCCGATTACTACCGCTACACGTACGCGAACAAACCCGCCTGGCAGCGCCTCTGACCCCGCCCACCCCGCCGCCCGGCCCTTTCCTGCCGACCCGGCCCTTTCCTGCGGACAGCAGCGGGGGTCGGCGCGAAAGGGGCGGCTCGGGGCGGGGCGTCAGCGCCAGGCGAAACGGATGAGGTGGTTGCGGCTCAGATTCGCCAGCGGCGTGTCGGGCACGTCGTCCTCGGTGAGCCAGCGCAACTCCTCGATCTCGCCGGATGCCGTCGCCTCGGCGGGGCCGACCCGCAACAGGAACGCGTCTCCGACGACCACGTGCCCCGGCTCGTTGGCGGCCGCGTCGGTGAAGCGTCCGAGCGGGACGAAGTCTCCGGGGGCGGCGACGATCCCGGTCTCCTCCGCCACCTCCCGTACGACGGCCGCGAGGGCGTCCTCGCCCGGATCGGGCTTGCCGCCCGGCTGCTGGAAGACCCGGGCACCGCGCTTGCGCACCACGAGGGTGCGTGCATCGTCCGAGACGACGACGGCGGCCGAGACGTGGATCGTGGCGCTCACCGCAGGAACACCTTCCCGGGGTTCAGGACCCCGTCCGGATCGAACACCCGGGTGATCCGGCGTTGGATCTCCCACTGATCGTCGCCGAGCTCGTCCGCCAGCCACCGGCTCTTGAGCGTGCCCACACCATGCTCGCCGGTGAGCGTGCCGCCGAGGTCCAGCGCCGCACGGAACAGGGCGTCGGCGGCCTCCCACACCCGCGGCGGGACGCGGACCACACCGGCGTCGTCCGCCACGGCGTCGAACACGAAGTTCGGGTGGAGGTTGCCGTCGCCGGCGTGGGCGACGGTCGGGATGACCAGTTCGTACTCGCCTTCGATGCGGGCGATCTCGTCGAACATCGTCGGCAGCGCGCTGCGCGGGACGGAGACGTCCTCGATGAGCGTGGTCCCGAGTCCTTCCATGGCGGGATGCATCGACCGACGCACCGTGAGCAGTTGCTCGCCCTCGGCAGGGTCTGCGGTGACGGCGACCGCGCCGCCGTTCGCGGAGAGGATCCGGGCGATCGCGTCGGCGTCGTCGGCCGCGGCGACCCCATCGGTCTGGATCGTCAGTTGCGACGCGCCGGCCGGGGGCGCGTCGAGCCCGAGGTGGGCGTGGACGGCCGCGAGCGAGGCCGCATCCATGAGCTCCATGATCGCCGGTTGGACCCCCGAGGCGGTCACCGCCGCCGAGGCCGCCGCGGCGGCCCGCACGCGGGGGAAGGTCGCCGCGATCGTGCAGACCTCGCCCGGGACACGACGGCGCAGCTTCAGGGTCGCCCCCACGATGACGCCGAGGGTGCCCTCCGAACCGATCATGAGGGAGGTGAGGTCGAGCCCGGTGACGCCCTTGACGGTGCGGTGGCCGAGGCGCACCAGCCGGCCGTCTGCCAGCACGACGTCGACGCCGAGGACCGCGTCGCGCACGACGCCGTACTTCGCGCAGAGCAGGCCGCCCGCGCCGGTGGCGATGTTGCCCCCCACCGTCGAGATCGCACGGCTGGCCGGGTCGGGCGCCCACCACAGTCCGTGTTCGGCGAGCGCGGCGTCGAGGTCGGCGTTCAGGATGCCGGGTTCGACCACCGCGAGCAGGTCGTCGGCGCGCACCTCGAGGATGCGGTCCATCCGACGCAACGACAGGGCGATCTCGCCGTCGCCGGCGCATGCGGCCCCGGCGAGCCCGGTACCGGCACCGCGCGTGACGACGGGGGTGCGTGTGGCGCCGGCCACGCGCAGGGTCGCCTGCACGTCTTCGACGGTCTCGGCGTGGACCACCGCCAGGGGCAGGCCCGCGGCCGCGTGACCCGACTTGTCGGCGCGGGCGGCGCGGCGTGCGTCGAAGGAGACGTCGACGCGGTCGCCGAGCACCTCGGCGAGACGGGAGACGACCTCGAGGGCGTCGGTCACGAGAAGCGGCGGCGTCCGACGAACACGCCGGTGGTGACGGCGACGACGGCGAACACGATCCCGATCCAGGCGTAGCCCAGGCTCCACCAGACGATCGTGGCCGACAGGTAGACCAGCAGTTCGACGACGCCGCGGACGAAGGGGTGAACCGCGAACACCGCGCGCGGCGACACGAACAGGGCCCAGATGAGCAGGGCGAGGGCGGGGGCGCCGATGCCGACGACGATGTTCCACGGCAGGGCGAAGGCCACGAATCCCCACAGGGCGAGGGAACCGAGGGTGAACAGCTCGCACACGAAGGCGAGGATGTCCAGCGCGGTCAGGGGCGCGCGCGTGCCCGGCGCGGGGGCTGCGGGCGCGGCCGATGAGGGGGAGGCGTTCTCGGGCATTCTGCGATTCTACGCCGGGGCGTCGGCTGCCCCGGGGGTGCGGGCGCCTGCCGTCCAGACCTGACGCACGCGCAGATCGCCGGTCAGGAGGACCGCATCGGCGAGCATCCCGATGCGGAGGTCTCCGAGGTCGTGCCGTCCGAGGGTGCGTGCCGGTGTCGAGGTGAGGGCGCGCACCGCGTCGGGCAGGGTGACACCGGCCGCCACGCACCGCCGCAGCGCGGTGTCCTGCGTCAGCGTCGACCCCGCGATCGCGCGCGTCCCGCGATGCAGGCGCGCGACGCCGGCCTCGACGTCGACTTCCAGCCCGCCGAGGACGTACCGACCGTCGGGGTGGCCCGCCGCGGCCATCGCGTCGGTGACCAGTGCGATGCGTCCCGGGGCGGCGGCGAAGGCGATGCGGACGGTTTCGGGGTGCAGGTGAACGCCGTCGGCGATGACCTCGAGCGTGACCCCGGGGGTGGCCGCGGCCGCCGCGACCGGTCCGGGCGCGCGGTGGTGCAGGGCGGGCATGGCGTTGAAGGCGTGGGTCAGGATGCCCGCGCCGGCGTCGAAGGCGGCGCGGGCCTGGTCGTAGTCGGCGGAGGTGTGTCCGACCGCCGGGACGGTGCCGGCCGCACGCAGGCGCGCGATCGCCGCGGTCGCGCCCGGCAGCTCGGGCGCCAGGGTCACCTGTCGCACGGTGCCCCGGCCGGCTGCGAGGAGGCGGTCGATGGCCTCGGGTGTCGGGTCGACGAGCAGACGTTCGTCGTGGGCGCCCTTGTGGGCCGGATCGAGGAAGGGCCCCTCGAGGTGCGAGCCGAGGACGTCCGCGTCGGTCGCCGCGACGTCGGCGACGACCGCGGCGCGCGCGGCGAGATCGTCGATCGACGCCGTGACGAGCGAGATGAGGGCCCGCGTGGTGCCGTGCGCGCGATGCAGGGCTCGGCCTCGGCGGATCGCGTCGGCGTCGTCGTCGTAGGAGGCGCCGGCGCCGCCGTGACCGTGCAGGTCGATGAAGCCCGGCGTGAGGACGGCGTCGTCGCCGGCGACCGCGGCGGCGTCGACGACGGCGGCGGCGGCATCCGTCTCGTCTCGCCACGTGTCGCCGCTGCCGACCCCGGTGACCCGGGCGCCGTCGAAGCGCACCCACGCGTCCGGGGTGTCGGTGGCGGCGGTGACCAGGCGTGCCGAGTGGATGACGGTCATGCCCATGGGATTTCCTCCGAGGCGTGGAAGTGGATGCCCTGTGCCCTCCACCGCGGGCCCTGCGCGCCGACCCGGGTGCGGAAGGACTCCCACGTGCGTTCGGTGCAGGTGTCCGTCGCCGGCGACCAGGCCGCTTCGGCGGCCGCGGCCAGCCGCGGGAACGCCAGCGCGTCGATGTCGGCGGCGGTGCGCACCGTCTCGGTCCACAGCGGTGCCTCCACGCCGAGGATGTCCTCCTCGGCGATCCCCGCGATCACCGACGAGGGCTCCCACGTGTAGGCGCGTCGCACGCTCGTGTGACCGTTGGCCCAGGTGAGCCCGAGTGGGAAGTCGGGCTCGGGTTTCATGTCGAGGTAGACCGCGTCGGAGGGGGAGAGGATGAGCGCCCCACCCCCGGCGACGAAGCGGCGGGCGGTGGCGTCCATCCCGTCGGTCGGGGTGACGAACCCCCAGTACTGCCCGACGGTGCCGGCGGCGAGCCCGGCTGCGGCGCCGGCTTCATGCCACGCGATCGGGGTCTTGCCGAGGCCGGTGATGATTTCGGTCGCGCGTGCGACGAACGACGCGAACCGCGCCGGATCCGTTCCGAGGGCCTCGTCGCCGCCGAGGTGCAGATAGGGGCCCGGGGTGAGGGCGGCGAGGTCGGTGAACACCTCGCGGACGAATCGATCGGTCTCCGGGTCCGAGATGCGCAGCGACGAGAACCCGACGGCGAGGCCGCGGTAGGGCACCCCGGTCCGGGGGAGCCCGCCGCCGAACTCCTCGGCCGCCGCACGCACCTCGTCGGTGATCACGGGGTGCTCCACCAGCTCCGGATAGGCCAGGCCCACCGCGTGGGTGTGTCCGGGCATGTCGAGCTCGGGGACGACGGTCATGTGCCGCGAGGCGGCGTGGGCGACGATGTGTGCGTAGTCGTCGGCGGTGTAGTGGCCGCCGTCGTCGTGGCCGATCGCGGTGGCCGCAGCCTTTTCGGTGAGCGCGGGCCGGGAGGCCAGCGCGATCCGCCAGCCCTGGTCGTCGCTGAGGTGTAGGTGCAGGTGGTTCGCCTTGAGCGCCGCGGCCCGGTCGATCCAGCCGCACACCGTCTCGACGTCGAAGAAGTGGCGGGCCACGTCGAGCATGACGCCGCGGTAGGAGAAGCGCGGGCGGTCCGAGATCGACACGGCCGGGATGCTCCAGCCCTCGGCGTCGCGTCGCACGAGCTGCACCAGCGTGTGCACGCCGTAGAACAGGCCCGCCGCATCGGCGCCGGTGACCACCACACCCGCGGAGGACACCTCGATCGTGGCGGACTCCGCAGGGCCGCCGGCGATGATCTCGAGCCGGATGCCCTCCCCGCGGCCGAGGGCGTCGCCGGTGACAGTCGCGAGTGCGCGACGCAGCTGCTCGGCGCAGGTGTCGTCGCCGGTGATGCCGACCCCGTCGTCGAGCCGGAACGCCGGGGCGTCGTGCTCGGTGACGGACAGCGGGTAGGGCACCAGCGGCAGGGTCATGTAAGGAAACCTAACAAACTCTGCCGTGCACGGCATCCGATATGCTCGAGGCGTCGCGACTGGCGTTGAGGTGGGCTACCACCGGGAAGCGACCGCATGGCACGTCGACCGCACGCCTGGGCCGATCAACCGCTCGGAATCCCGATCCCGTCTGCAAGGAGAACGCCATGACCGACTCATTCTTCACGGCCCCGCTCGCCGAGGTCGACCCCGAGATCGCCGACGTGCTCGAGCGTGAGGCCGAGCGCCAGCGCGGCTACCTCGAGATGATCGCCTCGGAGAACTTCGTCCCCGTCTCCGTGCTCCAGTCGCAGGGATCGGTGCTCACCAACAAGTACGCCGAGGGCTACCCCGGGCGCCGCTACTACGGCGGCTGCGAAGAGGTCGACGTCGCCGAAGAGCTCGCGATCGCCCGCGCGAAGGACCTGTTCGGGGCCGAGTTCGCCAACGTCCAGCCCCACTCGGGCGCCACCGCGAACGCCGCGGTGCTCCACGCCATCGCCCGTCCCGGCGACACCATCCTCGGCCTCGCCCTCGACCAGGGCGGGCACCTCACCCACGGCATGAAGATCAATTTCTCCGGGCGTCTCTACGACATCGTCGCCTACGGCGTCGACCCCGAGACGAGCATCATCGACATGGACGAGGTACACCGCCTCGCCCTCGAGCACCGGCCCAAGGTCATCATCGCCGGGTGGTCGGCATACCCCCGTCAGCTCGACTTCGCCCGCTTCCGCGAGATCGCCGACGAGGTCGGCGCCTACCTGTGGGTCGACATGGCGCACTTCGCGGGACTCGTCGCCGCCGGCGTGCACCCCTCACCCGTGCCGCACGCGCACGTCGTGTCCTCGACGGTGCACAAGACGATCGGCGGCCCCCGCTCGGGCTTCATCCTCACCAACGACGCCGACATCGCCAAGAAGATCAACACGGCGGTGTTCCCCGGTCAGCAGGGCGGTCCGCTCATGCATGTGATCGCGGCGAAGGCCACCGCCTTCAAGCTCGCCGGCACACCCGAATTCCGGGACCGGCAGGAGCGCACCCTCCGCGGCGCCGCGATCATCGCCGAGCGCCTCACCCGCGAGGACGTCGCGAACGCGGGCATCGCGATCCGCTCCGGTGGCACCGACGTCCACCTCGTGCTCGTCGACCTGCGTGAGGCCGAGATCGACGGCAAGCAGGCCGAAGACCTCCTCCACGAGATCCACATCACCGTCAACCGCAACGCGGTGCCCAACGACCCGCGCCCGCCGATGGTCACCTCGGGCCTGCGCATCGGCACCCCGGCTCTGGCGACCCGAGGCTTCGGCGACGCCGAATTCACCGAGGTCGCCGATGTGATCGCGCTCGCCCTCCAGCCCGGCGCCGACGTGGACGCGTTGCGCGCCCGCGTCGCCGCGCTGACGGCCGCGTTCCCGCTGTACCCCGGTCTGCAGCAGTAGTCCCCCCATCCGACACACCACTTCCGGCCCGAGACACCTCGCGACGCGCGATGTCTCGGCGCCGGAGGTGTTCCTCGATCCGACAAGGAGCGCCATGACCGCGCAGAAGCTGGACGGAAAGGCCGCATCCGCGGCCATCAAGGACGAACTGCGGGCCCGGGTGGCCACGCTCGCCGAGAAGGGCGTCGTGCCCGGAATCGCCACGGTGCTCGTCGGAGCCGACCCGGCGTCGCAGCTGTACGTCGGCATGAAGCACCGCGCGAGCGAAGCGATCGGGATGAACTCCATCCAGCGTGAACTGCCCGCCGATGCCACACAGGCCGACGTCGAGGCGCTGATCGACGAGCTCAACGCCGACCCGGCCTGCCACGGCTACATCGTGCAGCTGCCGCTGCCCGCACACATCGACACCGACGCCGTGCTCGAACGGATCGATCCGGCCAAGGACGCCGACGGTCTGCACCCCGTCAACCTCGGTCGACTCGTGCTGAACGTGAACGCGCCGATCACGACGCCGCTCCCATGCACCCCCCGCGGTGTCATCGAGCTGCTGCAGCGGAACGGCTACGACCTGAACGGCAAAGACGTCGTGGTCGTCGGCCGCGGCGTGACCATCGGGCGCTCGATCGGGCTGCTGCTGACCCGTCGCGAGATCAATGCGACCGTGACCCTCACCCACACGGGCACCGTCGACCTGGCGCATCACCTGAGGCAGGCGGACGTGATCGTGGCGGCCGCCGGGGTCGCGCACATGGTGCGGGCCGAAGACGTCAAGCCCGGCGCCGCCGTGCTCGACGTCGGTGTGACCCGAGAGACCGACCCCGACACCGGGAAGAGCATCGTCTTCGGCGACGTGCATCCCGATGTGGCCGAGGTCGCCGGATACCTCTCGCCCAATCCCGGGGGAGTGGGGCCGATGACCGTCGCGCTCCTCATGACCAACGTCGTCGAGGCCGCCGAGCGTTCGCTGGCCTGACTCTTACGCTCGCCAGGCCGAATCCGCCCCGTTTCACCGCGTCCACCCGTTCCGGCGCCGAGGTCTCGGTGGATGCGGGTGGTTCCGCGACGAATGTTCAGGGCTTGGCGTCGGGCGACGCGGGGCCGCCGAGGGCCTTGACGTAGAGCTCCTGGCCCTTGGCCTCCACGCGAGCGGCGATGGCGTCCCAGATCGCCCACGCGACCGCCAGGATGACCGGCGGGAAGACCCACCACGAGATCCACCCGCTGGTGTTCACGCCCGACAGCAGGACGACCGCGACCCAGACGATCAGCGCGACCAGCAGGACGATGCCCAGCTGGAGGACCTTCTCACCGACCTTGGTGCGCTTGTGGACCGACCCCGCCGCGCGCTTCTGAAAGAACCGTCGCATGACCGGCCGCAACCACACGGTCGCCGCCGTGAGCAGGAGCGCCGCCCAGGGGGCGCTCCAACCGACCGCGACGACCTGGTCCATCACCAGGGCGATGACGAGCAGCACGATGACGTTGAACGCCCACAGCGTGAAAAGGCGCACGACCCAGGTCTTCATGACACCAGCCTGGCATGTCGAACGCCCGATATGCACGTCGGCGCAGCGCGTCGTCAGGTCAGGGACACGAGCCGGTCGAGGTCGTCGTCGGGCAGGCCGTCGGCTGTGGCGGTCACGTTCATCGAGGCCAGCGCCGCGCCCCCGCGGGTGACGGTGAGGAACGCGGTGTCGGCCGCGTCGCGGCCGGTCGCGATGCGCAGCAACGTCGACCGGGGTGCCAGTGTGGTGGCGTCCACGACGTGCCAGGCGCCTTCGACCCACGCCTCCGCGACGGCGTGGAAGTCCATCGGATCCAGGCCCGGCGCATACACGGCGACCAGGCGCGCGGGCACGCCCAGCGCGCGCAGCAGCGCGACACAGGTGTGTGCATAGTCGCGGCACACCCCGCGACGGCTCAGGAGGGTGCGCACCGCGCCGTCCGTCGGCAGGCTCGAGCCCGGCTCGTAGGCCAGGCGGGTACCGACCCACGAGGACACCGCCGTCAACAGCGCCGCGCCCCGACCCAGTCCGGCGAACTCGGCGAGGGCGGTGGGGGCCAGGGCATCGGATTCGGCGTACCGGCTCGGGCGCAGGTAGGTCACCAGGTCCGTGTCGGTCGCGACGTCAGGGTCGCCCGCACCGGTGACCGTCGCGGTGTACGCCAGCTCGAGTCGGCCACTGCCGCACCGGACCCGGTGCAGCCGCGTGCCGTGCGCATCCGGCAGCTCGTCGACCGTGACCGGTTCGCCGTCGAGGGTGACCGACAGAGTCTCGTCGGGGGTGTGGTGGCGCGAGACGGCGATCGCGAAGACCATGTCGGCTGGTCCGGTGACGTCGAAGGCGAGGTGGGCGGAGACATCTCTCTGCATGGAACGAGTGTGGCCGAACCGACCGACTTCGTGCGGAGGGTTGACATTGGCCCCTGCGGGTCGGTCGAGCGGACCGACGTGGCGACGGGGCAGGATGTAGCCATGAGGACTGTTCAGCTTCGCCGGTACACGCTCGTCGACGGGGAGTACGACGCCTTCGTCGACTGGTTCACCACGTGGATGCCCAAGGTGCGTCGCGCGGCGGGGTTCACCATCGAGTTCGCGTACGGCATCCGGGAGACGAACGAGTTCGTCTGGGCGGTGAGTGCAGAGGGAGACGCGGCGGCCTTCTCCGCACGTGAGCAGGTCTACCTCGCCTCGGATGCGCGCGCCGAGGCGTTCGCGGGGGTGCCGCAGCGGGTCGCCGAGTACAACGTGCGATTGGTTTCGGAGACCTACTGATCATCTGGCCCCGGGTGGGGCCTTCTCATCGGGCGCGGAAGACGTACGCGAAGGCGGTCCGCGTATACGCGATGCCTCTGCCGGAAGCCCGGATCGCCTCAGCGTCGGGCGGCGTCGTCGCCTTCGGGACGAGGAAGCCCTCCATAGCCCGGGTGACCAGCCGATAGTCGCCGTCGCGCTGAGTGAACACGCCGACGAGGTCGTAGGTGGGGTCGAGCGCGACGACGGACGCGTCCCCGTGACTGGTGTTCGCCAGGAGCAGGCCGCCCGGTCGTAGATAGCGGCGGCAGTGGTCGGAGACGAGCCCGGCGTAGAGGGAGATCACGAGGTCGACCGAGCCGTCGTCGATGTCCAACGGGTCACGGTAGTCGGCATGGTGGAACCGGACCTCCGCGTCGGGTCGATGCGGATCGTGCGCCTCCAGCTCGGCGCGGATCCGCTCCGGGTCGGCGAAAGTGCGTCGTGCCCGCACGTCGAGATCGACGTAATCCACCGAGCGGATCGACGTGGACGGCGACAGGTCCACGTACGACCCGGCGTACAGGGCGCGGTCGATGTCCCAGCGCTCATGCAGGGCGGCGAACATGGATGATCGGTCCCCGATGGATGCCCGGTAGCTCTCCCACGTGGGGCGGGTCCGCGTGCTCACCGTGTCTCCCGTGGCATCCGCACGCGCCCGCGGACCTCGGCGACCACACGGCCCGCGGTCTCGACCCGCGCGTCGTAGAGGCCGGTGCGACCGGCGAGCGTGCGCCGTTCGGCGACGGCGACCAGCTCGTCGCCCTCGTGTGAGGGGCTGAGGAAGGCGACGTCCGCGCCGGCGACCAGCGACGACGCCGCCGAGTCGTTGCTCGCCATTGCGATGGCCGTGTCCGCGAGCGTGAAGATCATCCCGCCGTGGGTGACGCCCACGCCGTTGACCATATCGGGGCGAACCCGCATGCGTGCGACGGCATATCCGGGCTCGGCACGTTCGACCCGGATGCCGAGTGCGGCCACCACCCGGTCCTGGGCCGCGATCCGCCGGGAGTGCTCGCTCGCGTGCTTGTCGCCCTCGGACTTCACGAGGTCTCGAATTCGGCGGTGACTTCGACGCGCACAGCGAGGTCGGGGATGGAGACCTCGGCGCTCTCGTGCGAGGCCGGCGCGGCGCTGCGCAGAGCCATCGGTGCGGCGCCGGCGTCTCCGGAGCGGAGGGTCGCCACACGGGCGATCGTCGTGCCGAGGGCCGAGGCGAAGTCATCGGCTTCCTGCCGCGCGGCGCTCACGGCTGCGGCGCGGATCTCGCGGGTCACGCGTGTGCGGGTCGCCTCGGTGAGGCTCCACGAGGTCTGCACCGTGGCACCCATCGCGCTGAGCTGTTCGACGGTGTCGGCGACGCGGTTCAGGTTCGACAGCTTCACCTGCACCGAGCTGGAGGTCACGTGCTCGCGATGGGTCGTCCCGTCGTGGTCCACCCATTGGCGGACACCGGTCGACAGGGTCGAGGCGTGGTGCCAGGTGGCGTCTCCGGAGGCGTGCAGTTCGCCGGCCCGTTCGGCGAGACGGTTGTGCAACGCCGTCCCCTCGGCGATGGCGGTTGCGCGGTCGGTATGGGAGACCGACACCCGCGCGACCAGCGTGGCGCGTTCTGCCGGAAGGTGCCGCTCGGCGGAGCCGACGGTGGTGATGACGGTCATATGTGCCTCCCCGGACGGCGCGTTCGAGGCGGCGCCGCCTCGCATCATGCAACCACGTCGAGGCGGGGGACGCCACGCACGGACTGCGAAGGGGGATCGCCGCGCGGGCCGGTGCGCGCTCACGGCTGTACACCATGGATAGCGCCGCGTACGCAGCGGCGGGGCACAATGGGCGGGACCGCACCCCGATGGAGGAGGACCGACGATGACCCAGGACCGAGAGAGCGCACTGCTGGCCCATGTCCCCGACGGCCTGTTCATCGGCGGAAAGTGGCGGGCCGCAGAGGGAGGAGCGACCCTCCCGGTGTTCGACCCGGCCACCGGAGAGCGTCTGCTCACCATCGCCGACGCATCCGTCTCCGACGGTTCCGCCGCGATGGACGCCGCCGTGGAGGCGTTCGAGTCGTGGTCGCGCACCCCCGCCCGCGAGCGTGGCGAACTGTTGCGTCGCGCGTTCGACCTCCTCCAGGAGCGCAAGGAGGACTTCGCGCTGCTGATGACCCTCGAGATGGGCAAGCCGCTCGCCGAGGCCCGCGGGGAGGTCGCCTACGGCGGGGAGTTCCTGCGCTGGTTCAGCGAGGAGGCGGTGCGTGCGTCGGGTCGGTACGGGGCCAATCCGGAGGGCACCGGCCGCGTGGTCGTCTCGCAGCATCCGGTCGGCCCGTGCTTTCTCATCACCCCGTGGAACTTCCCGCTGGCGATGGCCACGCGCAAGATCGCCCCGGCGCTGGCCGCCGGGTGCACCGTGGTCGTCAAACCCGCCGAGCTCACGCCGTTGACGACGCTCTTGTTCGCCAAGCTGCTCCAGGACGCGGGGCTCCCGGACGGCGTCGTCAACGTCATCACGACCTCGACCAGCGGTGCGGTCTCGGAACCGATCATCCGTGACCCGCGCCTGCGCAAGCTGTCCTTCACGGGGTCGACCCCGGTCGGACAGAAGCTCCTCGAGCAGGCCGCGCACGGCGTGCTCCGCACGTCCATGGAACTCGGGGGGAACGCCCCGTTCGTGGTGTTCGACGACGCCGACCTGGACAAAGCCGTGGACGGGGCGATGCTCGCGAAGTTCCGAAACATCGGGCAGGCCTGCACCGCGGCGAACCGCTTCATCGTGCACCGATCGGTGGCCGAGGAGTTCGCGCGTCGGGTCACCGAGCGCGTCGAAGGACTGCGCATCGGGCGCGGCACGGAGGACGGCGTGGCCATCGGTCCCCTCATCGACGACCGTGCCGTCGAGAAGGCACGGGCGTTGGTCGACGACGCGGTGCGGCGCGGCGCCGAGGTGCGCACCGGCGGAGCGCCCGTCGACGGGCGGGGGACCTTCTTCGCACCCACCGTGGTCACCGATGTCGCCGCGGGAAGCGACATCCTGCGCGAGGAGATCTTCGGACCGGTCCTGGCGATCGTCCCGTTCGACGACGAGGACGAAGCCGTGCGGCTGGCCAACGACACCGAGTACGGGCTGGTCTCCTACGTCTTCACCGAGAGTCTCGCGCGCGGCCAGCGCATGATCGAGCGTTTGGAGACCGGGATGATGGGCTTGAACGTCGGCGTCGTCTCCAACGCGGCGGCGCCGTTCGGCGGGTGGAAGATGTCCGGCCTCGGTCGCGAGGGCGGCGCCGAGGGCATCCACGAGTACCTCCAGACGAAGTACACCCTGACCCCGAATCCCTTCTGACGCGCGGGCGCGAAACATCGCGGAACGGTGCGCGTGATATCAACGGGTCATGCTCAGACTGCGCGGCGCCGTACGGGTACTCATCGACGGACGCTCCGAACACTCCGGCGACGTGTGGATCGAGGACGGGCGCGTCGTCGACCCGCCGACGGATCCGGACGCCGCGGCGGACACGGTCGAGGAGGTCGACGTCTCGGGGTGTGTCGTCACGGCCGGCCTCGTGAACGCGCACCATCACCTGTTGCAGTCGGGATTCCGCACCCTGCCCGGCACCCGCGGGGTCCCGATGCGGGACTGGTTGCCGACGATGGCCACCGCATATGCCGCTGTAGGCATCGACGCTTCACTGACGGCGCGGACGGCAGCGGTGGGCCTCGCGGAGTCCCTCCTGGCCGGCGTGACGACCGTGGCCGACCACCAGCTCAACTGGCCCGTCCCGGGGCCGGACCCCGCGCGAGAGGTCGCCGACATCGCCGCAGCCGTCGCCGAGGCGGCGCGTGGGCTCGGTGCGCGGCTCGTGTTCGTCCGGGGCACGGCGCGCGACGACGCGATCGTCGCGGCAGAGGGCGCCGAGGCGGTTGTCGAACGGCTGCTCGGGAGCTCGCATGACGGGGGAGTGAGCCCGGACGGGACGCTGCAGATCGCGGTCGGACCCGCCGGTGTGCACTCCGACGGAGAAGACACCTTCCGGCGGCTCGGTGAGGTCGCCTCCCGGCACGGGCTGCGCCGGCGCACCCAGGCGAACGAGCAGGTCGACACCGAGATCGCCCTGGACCGCTATGGCCGGCGCCCGCTCGATCTTCTCCAGGAGTGGGGATGGCTCGAGGAGGGCGTGACGATCGCGCACCTGTGCGACGTCACGGAGGTCGAGATCGAGCGCCTGGCCGCCGCCGGGATCACGGCCACCCACGCTCCCGGGTGCGATGTGCCGATGGGGTGGGGCGTCGCACCGGTCGCGGCTCTGCAGGCCGCCGGGGTCGTCGTCGGGCTCGGTACTTCCGGCGGTGGGTCGAACGACGCCGGACACCTGCTGGCGGATGCGCGCCTGGCGATGCAGGTGTCGGGACTCGTCGGGGCGCCCCTGTCCGCGCGCACCGCGCTCGGGATGGCCACCGAAGGCGGCGCGCTGGGTCTGGGTCGGTCGGATATCGGACACCTGCGCAGCGGGGCGCGCGCGGACGTGTGCGTGTGGGACGTGTCCGGCGTCGCCGACGCGGGGGTGGCCGACCCCGTCGCCGGTCTGCTCTGGGCCTCTCCCGGGCGCCGGCCGCGCGACGTCTTCGTCGGGGGGATCGCGGTGGTCCGGCAGGGACGGCTGCTCACCGCCGAGGAGGGCTCGCTCGTGCACGACCTCGACGCCCGCATCCTGCCGTGAGCCCGGCGCCGGATCGGTCTTCGATCAGATGTCGAGCACGATGCGCGGGCACGCGGCGCGCGAAACGCACATCATCATGACGGTGCTGTCTTCTCGTTCGACCGGGGTGAGTACCGAGTCGCGGTGTTCGATCTCACCCTCCAGGACCGGGACCTCGCACGTTCCGCACGTGCCGCGCCGGCAGCTGGAGAGCACGACCGTCTCGGGCGACTGCTCGAGGACGGCCTCCAGCACCGACTGACCCGGCTCGACGGTCACGACCTCCCCGGACATCGCCAACTCGACCTCGAACGGGTCGGTCCACACCGGCTCGCCGAACTCCTTCGCTTCGAAGCGCTCGAGGTGCAGGCGGGTGCCGTCCTCGCCGGGGAACGCGTCGTCGAGCGCCTCGAGGAGTCCAGACGGGCCGCACGCGTAGATCCGGGTGTCCTGGTCGACGGACCCGGCGAGGGCTGGGACATCCATCCGGGCGCCTTCGTCGGCCGCGTGGACGGTGACACGGTCCGGGTGGGCGGCGGTGAGCGCATCGACGAAGGCCATGGTGCGGCGGGATCTGCCGGCGTAGTCGAGATGCCAGTCGACGCCGGCGGCCGCGGCGGCCCCGACCATCGCGTGGATCGGCGTGATCCCGATGCCCCCCGCGACGAAGCGGTACGTCTGTCCCGGCTCGGTGCGGAAGGGGAAGTGGTTTCGCGGACCGCGCACCCGCATGCGTCGTCCGACCTCGGCCGTCTCGTGTACGTGGGCGGAGCCGCCGCGGCCGGTGTCTTCGCGGAGCACGGCGATCCGCCAGGAGCCGCGCTCGGCGGGGTCGGAGCACAGGGAGTACTGCCGCTCTCGGACCTCGCCGGGCACCGCCGTCGGGAGGATGACGTCGATGTGCGATCCCGGTGTCCATGCGGGCAGGTCCCGGCCGTTGGGGGAGGCCAGATCGAGGGCGACGACGCCATCGGCGACCTCGGTGCGCGCGGTGATGACCAGGTCTCTCTCGACGTCGCTGAAATAGCTCACGGATGCTCCTCGGGGTGGGTCTGAGGCTCGACCGTAATCGACGATCCGCGTCCCTCCGGCACGTCGCGCGAGCCGTAACAGGCCCGCAACACGGGGGGTCGGTGGTCGAAACAGGGTCGGCGTTCAATGGCCATTGTTGGTCAAGCCAACAGAATTTCCCAAACCCGACCCCTCGAGGAAGTGAGCACCATGGCCCTCCCGACGCCTGACACGCTCGTTCCCGGTGACCGGCTCGGGGTGCTCCGGAACATCACGACGGCGGACGGCGCCACGGGAGACCTGGCCGTGGTCGAGGGGACGGTCTCGACCGCTGTGGACGATCTCGCCGGCACGTCCGGTGTCGACGCGACCGGGTGGATGTCGTTGCCACCGCTGGCCGACATGCACGCCCATATCGACAAGGCCTACACGTGGGAGATGGCCGGCCGCCCCGCCGGCTCGCTCGAGGACGCCGTAGCCTGCTGGCAGCGCTTCGGAGCCCGCCTGACCGAGGAGCAGATCACGACCCACGCGCGTCGCGCGCTGATGGCCGCTCTGCGCGCCGGCGTCACCACGATGCGCACCCACGTGAACTTCCACGAAGGTGTCGACCCGCTGCGGGGCCTGCGCGCCGTCGTCGCGCTGCGGGCGGAGTTCTCCGGCTTGGTCGACCTTCAGGTCGTGGCGATGCACGGCCACCTGCACGAGGACGACCTCATCCGGGAGGCGATCTCGCGAGGGGCCGATCTCCTGGGCGGGGCGCCACACCTCTCACCCGATCCGATCGCGGAGATGGACCGCACGATCGCGCTCGCCGAGGAGGCGGGGATCGGCGTCGACCTCCACACCGACGAGACCCTCGACCCGCACTCGCTCGACATCGTGCACCTCTCGCGGATCACGGCGCACTGGCCCGCCGACCGCACCCGATCGGCCGGTCATTGCGTCAGCCTCGCGGTCCAGCAGCCCGAGGCGCTGACCGAGGTCCTCGCCACCGCGGCGGCCGCCGGCCTCAGCATCATCACCAACCCCCTCACCAACCTCTACCTGCAAGGCTGGGAGAATCCCGTCTCGACGCCGCGCGCGATCCCCCCGCTCCGGGCGATCCGCGAGGCCGGCATCGCGCTGGCCGCCGGTGGCGACAACGTGCAAGACCCGTTCAACCCGCTCGGCAACGGTGACATGGTCGACGTGGCCGCCGCCCTCGTCATCGCCGGTCACCTCTCGCCCGCCGAAGCCTGGCAGGTCTCCTCGGCCGGTCGTTCGCTCCTCGGCCTGCGCCCCGCGGCGGGGGAGCACGGCGACGTCGCCGACATGGTGCTCGTGCGCGCATCCTCGATCGCCGAAGCGCTCGCCGAACGCGCGCCCGACCGGGTCGTCGTGCGCGAGGGGCGTGTCGTCGCCACCCGTCGCCTGTCCACCGCCACCGTCGACATCGACACGCACGCCCCGAAGGAGATCACGGTATGACCACCGCGACCACGGCGCCGGTCACCACGGCACCCACCCTCGCCCTCGACGATGTCACGAAGGACTTCGCCACCGGAACCCGCGCCCTCACCGGGGTGTCGATGGATGTCGCACGAGGCGAATTCGTCTCCGTCGTCGGGCCGTCCGGATGCGGAAAGTCGACGTTGCTGCGCCTCGCGGCTGGTCTCGACACCGTCAGCTACGGCACGCTCGAGGTTGACGCGGCGGTGACGAGCTTCGTGTTCCAGGACGCGACACTGCTGGAGTGGCGCAGCGCGCAGAAGAACGTCGAGTTGGTCGGTGAGCTCGCCGGCGTGCCGGCGACCGAACGCGCCCGCCGCGCACAGGAGGCCCTCGCCCTGGTGGGGCTGGACGGTTTCGAGAAGCAACACCCGCGGGAACTGTCCGGTGGCATGCGCATGCGCGTCTCGATCGCTCGGGCCCTCGTCGCCGAACCGCAGTTGGCGCTGTTCGACGAACCATTCGGCGCGCTCGACGAGATCACCCGACTGAAGATGCAGACCGAGCTGCAGCGCATCTTCCAGCTCAAGCAGTTCGCCGCCATGTTCATCACCCACTCGATCTCCGAGGCGGTCTACCTCTCCAGCCGCGTCCTGGTGATGAGCGGCCGCCCCGGCCGCATCGTCGAGGACATCGAGATCCCATGGGACTACCCGCGCCCGCCGGAGCTGCGCTATTCGCCCGAGTTCGGTCGCATCGCCGGCCATCTCTCCCAGACGTTGGAGGCCCACGCATGAGCGAGCAGACCCTCGCCGCCTCGGCGGGCACGACCACTGCTGAGCTCGCCGCTCCACCGCCGCAGGCGCGTACGCCACGCCCATCGGCGCTGCGCCGCGCGGCGTCGGGTGCGGGACCAATCATCCTGGCGATCGTCGGCATCCTCGTCATCTGGTATGCCGTGTCGTATCTGCTGCTGACCGAAAGTCGTCGCTTCCTCCTGCCGCCGCCGCACGAGGTCGTCCTCGAGACCCTCGGCAACCCGCAGATCATCGGGCCGATGCTGGCCGCCCTCGGGCAGACGACGATGGTCGCCCTCATCGGTCTCGCGATCGCCGTGATCATCGGGATGTCGTGGGCGATCTTCATGTCGCAGTCGCATCTCGCCGAAAAGGTGCTCTATCCGTACGCGGTGATCCTGCAGACGATCCCGATCCTGGCGCTCACGCCGCTCATCGGGATCTGGATGGGATACGGCATCCCCGCCCGCGTGGTGGTGTGCGTGATCATCGCCGTCTTCCCGATGATCTCCAACACCCTGTTCGGGCTCCAGTCAGCGGATCCGTCGGCGCATGATCTGTTCACCCTCAACAAGGCCTCACGATGGCAGCGACTGATGAAGCTGCAGCTGCCGGCGGCGATCCCCTCGATCTTCACCGGTCTGCGCAACGCGGCGGGCCTGTCGGTGATCGGCGCGATCGTGGGCGACTTCTTCTTCCAGCAGGGCTCGCAGGGGATCGGCGGGCTGCTGCGCACCTACACGCTGCGACTGAACATGGAGCCGCTGTTCCTCGCCATCATCTTCACCGCGCTGTTCGGCGTCGCGGTCTTCTCGGTCTTCGCCGCGCTCGACCGCGCCGTCGTCGGCCGCCTGTTCGGCTGGAAGAACCGCTGACCTCGATCCCGTCCCGCCGCGTCACCTCGCACCACCGCATCGCACGCACCACCCCGTCCTGCACCATCACACATCCCTCCAGGAGGACCTCGAGATGACATACTCCACACCCCGCATCGCCCGCTCGGTGGCCGCCGGCCTCGCTCTGTCGGTCGCCGCCGTCGGCCTCGCGGCCTGCGCGGCCGACGAGGCCGAACCCGCCGCCGACACCACGCCGGCCGCGCCGACCGCCGAGGCCGGCAGCGCCCTCGACCTGTCGGATGTCTGTCCCGCCACCGTCGTGATGCAGCAGGACTGGCAGCCGGAGGCGGAACACGGCGCCATGTACGCACTCGTCGGCGACGACTACACGATCGACAACGACATCAAGAGCGTCACCGGATCCCTCGTCGCCCAGGGTGTCGACACGGGTGTCGACGTGGAGGTGCGCCCCGGCGGCCCGAACGTCAACTTCCAGCCGGTGCCGGCTCTGATGTACCTCGATGAGGACATCCTGATCGGTGCGGTGAACACCGACGCGGCCATCGTCGCGGCGGCCGACCAGCCCACCGTGGCGGTGACCTCGCAGATGACCTGGAGCCCGCAGATCCTCATGTGGGATCCCGAGAGCCACGATGGCGCGACCACGATCGCCGAGGCGACTGCCGACGGTGCGCCGGTGGTGACCTCGGGCGATGTCATCCCCAACATGCTGCTGGCACAGGGGATCATCGACAGCTCGCAGATCGACCTCAGCTACGAGGGCACCGCGCAGCGGTTCGTCTCCGACCCGAGCATCCTGCAGCAAGGATTCGCCACGGCCGAGCCCTACATCTACGAGAACGAGATCTCCGAGTGGGGCAAGCCCGTGGGATTCCAGCTGCTCAGTGAGGTCGGCTACACGATCTATCCCGAGCCGCTCGCCGTGCGCGCCGACGCGATCGAGGAGTATGGCGACTGCCTGGCCAAGCTCGTGCCGATCATGCAACAGTCTCAAATCGACTACCTGAACGACCCGGCGGACACGAACGCGCTGATCGTCGAACTCGTCGACACCTACCAGACCGGCTGGACCTACTCGGAGGGCGTCGCCGACTACTCCGTGGAGCAGCAGCTGGCTCTCGGGATCGTGGAGGACGACGCCGCCTCGGGGGTGTTCGGACAGTTCGACCCCGAGCGGATGGAGACCATCCTCGAGGACTTCGTGCCGTTCCTCATCGAGTCCGGGAGCATCAGCGCCGCCGACGCCGAAGAGATCTCGGTCGACGACCTCTACACGAACGAGTTCATCGACCCGTCCATCTCGCTGGACTGAACGCACCAGGAGTACCCCGTGGGTCGAACCCCCCTCGCCGCCGCGCGACGCCTCGCCGTCGTCCGGGTCGTGGGCGACCCACGGGGGCTTCCTCGCCCGGCTGCACGGTTCGCACCGGAACCGTGCGCGCCGGCACGGGCCCGTCGCGCAGCGGTGTCACAGCGACGCGGTCACCTCTTCGGCGAGCCGGTCGAGCGCATCCGCGGCCTCGATCGCCTCGGCCTCGCGCCGGCGTACACCGGAGACGAACTCCTCGGCGCTGCCCGCCCGTGCGCACGCGCCGGCGTTCGCCCGAACGTTGACGGCACCGGCGCGTGCACCCGCGGCGAGCAGACGCGCCGCCACGGCGACGTCGGGTCGCAGCGGCTCGGGGCACCTGCTGGCCAAAGCGGGGAGGGCCGGGGCGAGGTCGACGACGAGCGCGGTCACAGCCGTGGCGGAATCCGCGGCATGCTCGAGGATGCGTCGTGTACGGTCGGCGTCCCGGTCGGCGGCGTCGGCGCCGAACACCTCGGCGAGATCGGCGGACGCCCGGGCGTCGCGGTCGGCGACCGCCCAGGCCTCGGCGCGGGCCCGCTCGAAGCGGACGGCATCGGTTCGGTCGTCGTCCGCATATCCGTCCGCCATCGCGGCGACGGCCGCGCCGATGCCGGCCACGACGGCTGCGGCGGCTCCTCCGCCGGGGTCCGGGACGGCGGCCGCCAAACGGTCTGTCCACGCGCCGAGCGGCGCGTCGTGCGTCGTCATGCCCATCGCCGCAGTCTAGGCATGGGAAGGGCGTCGACGTGACCGCCGGGCACCGCGGTCGCGCGCGATCCCTGCTCGCGTGCCCCAAATCGATGACCTACGGACCGTGTGGGGGAGTGAACCCCGACGGCTCGTGCGAGGTGCACACCGACCCGTGCGTGTTCCTCGACCGGCCTCTTCCGGTGCCCGTCGAGGACGCCGCGAGTGCGACCCGGCCCCCGCCGACCGCCGCGGCGGGCGAGATCGCCGACATCCTCGCACGTCGGCCGCTCATCATGACGGGCTTCCCGGCCCGGCCCCTCACCGCCGAGGACGTCTCCCGCGTGGCCGACGTTCTCGCGCCGAATACCGACGCGGCACTGTCGGGTGACGCCGCGACCTCGCGCACGCAGTTCCCGCCCTCGTATCGGGGTCACCTCATGACCGCGGCGGGGGTGCGCGCCTGGATCGGCGTCAACACCCGCGACCGCAACCGGGTCGCCCTGGAGGGGGAGCTCGCCGCACTCTGTCACGCCGGAGTCGCGGGCGTGCACTGTGTCACCGGAGACCACACCGACACGGGAGACCGCCCCGACGCCGCGCCCGTCTTCGATCTCGAGTCGACGACGCTGCTTCCCCGCGCCCGGGAGGTGGGCCTGGTCGCCTCGTTCGCGGAGTCCCCGTGCGCTCCACCACGTGAGTCGCGCGGCGTGCGGGTGGCGTACAAGCAACGTGCCGGCGGTCGGATGTGTCTGACGCAGTACTGCGGGGGCGTCGAGGATGTCGCCGCCTTCGTCGAGGCCTGTCACCGCGCGGGCGCCACCGTGCCCGTGCTGCCCGGGGTGCCCGCCATCGTCGACGAGGACGGGGCGGCCCTTCTCGCCTCGTTCCACGCGGCGTCGCTGCCGCCGGGGTACGCGGAGCGGCTGCGCGGCGCACGGGACATGCGCGCGGAGGGCGTCCGGCTGGCCATCGAGTACGGGTCGGCCCTCCTCGAGGTGCCGGGCGTCGCCGGGGTCGTCGTCGCGGGAGGCGCCCGCCGTGGTGACGAGATCGCGTACGCCGGTTCGCTCGCGACCATCGCCCGGGAACTCGGGGGTGGCTCATGACCCCCGTCGCCGCCTCACTCCCGGCGCTGCTCCTTGACCACGACCACGCGGGTGTACCCACCCTCCGGGGTACGCCACTTGTGGCGGACCCACCCCTCGTAGTAGGTCGCATCGCCCGCGGACAGCTCGTGCTCGCCGTCCTCGAGGACGACGACCATCCTGCCCTCGAGCACGTAGACGAACTCGTCCTCACCGTGCTCCCACCACAGCCCGTCGTCGCTGAAGGGGCCCACCATGATCATCGGCACGAACCGCCCCGATGGCGGCGCCATGACGTGGACGGGGCCACTGCCCATGTCCACCGCCGAGTCGTCCTGACGGCGGAAGACGTGGAAGCCGCCTTCGGAGCGCTCCCGCGGTTGCTCGGTCAGCAGGGCCTGCTGCGTCGTGCCGAGCGCCTGCGCGACGCGGAACAGCGACGTCATGCTCAGCCGTTCGAGGCCTCGCTCGACCTGACTGAGGAACGAGTGGGACAGCTGGGCCTGCGCGGCGATCTCGGTCAGCGTGGCGCCGCGCGCCTTTCGCAGTGCGCGGATGCGCGCCCCCAGTGCACGCGCGGCCTCGTCGGGGTCGGCCGGGCCGTTCGCCGCGCGGCTCCCCATCGTTTCCGCCATGCCAGCAGGTTACCGGTCGGTCCATCCGACCCGTGTCACCATGCCCCCTGCGCGACGAGTGACTCATCACCCGGCTCGCCGCGCACCGCCTTCGGGAGATGTGATGAAGGAGGACACCCATGACCACCCCCGACTATGCCGCGCTCGAAAGAGACCTCACCGACCTGCTCGGTCCCCGCGGCGTCAGCTCCGACATGCGCCAGCGTGAGAAGGCATCCGTCGACGGCGCCCGCATGTCGCCGATCATCGCCGAGCAACTTCCGCTCGGCATCGCCGACCTCGTCGCCTTCCCGACCACCGCGGAGGAGATCGCGGCGGTCGTCGGACTCGCGGTACGGCACGGCGCGCCGATCACCCCGCGCGGCAAGGGGACGGGCAACTACGGGCAGGCCATCCCCATGCCCGGCGGGCTGGTGCTGGACATGTCCCGGGCGCGCTCGATCGTCGGGGTGACCGACGAGACCATCACCGCCGACGCCGGGGCGCCCATGACCGCCCTCGAACAGGCCGCGCGTGCCGCCGGGCGGCAGTTGTGGATGTACCCCTCGACCGTGCACTCCAGCATCGGCGGCTTCCTCGGCGGCGGATCCGGGGGCACCGGCACGATCGCGCACGGCTCCAACGACCGCGGTTTCGTCGTCGCCCTCGATGTCGTGACCCCCGCATCCGGCGGGAAGCTCATCCACGTCGAAGGCGACCAGGCCCAGGGGTACGTCCACAACTACGGCACCGCGGGCATCATCGCGCGCGCCACCGTGCGGCTCGAGCCGCTGCAGGAATGGCGCGGCCTGTACGCGTCCTTCCCCGACTTCGCCGGTGCCCTCTCGGTCCTGCGCCCGCTGGGGCGTCTGACCCCGTCGCCGCGACTGGTCTCGGCCGACACGGTGCACATCACGGCGCAGCTTCCTCCCGACGAGGCTTTCCCCGAGGGGAGAAGTTCGCTGCGCATGATCGCCGATCCGGCCACGGTGGCCGAGGCGACAGCGATGATCGAGGCCGCGGGCGGACGTATGGAGGACGTCCGAGAAGGCCCGAACGTCTCCGCGGCGATCTCGGTTCTCAGCTACAACCATCCGATCGAATGGCTGCAGAAGTCCGAGCCCGGCGTCTACTTCCACGTGGAGGTGTCGGGCGATGCGCTGGTCGACCGCATCGACGAGGTCCACGCCGTCTACCCGGGCGGGCAGCTCCACATCGAGGCGGGGCACACCGTGCCGATCGGCATGCTTGCCGGTGTCTACGAGAGCCCGGAAGCGGTCTACGCGGGGATGGAGTCGCTGCACCGACTCGGTGTGTCGACCCACAACCCCCACCAGTGGAACGTCGATTTCCGCCTCGCCGAGACGATCGCGCTCGCCCGTGAAACCGACCCCGACGGCCTGCTGAACCCCGGCAAGCTCAACCCCGCCTACACCGGCCCCACGAAGGGAGCCATCCGATGACCGTCCCGTTCACCCCGGCCAGCCGCGCCTGGGCCGACCTCTCCGGCCCGGCGATCACCGCCGCGACCACCGACCGGTCGATCGCCGTGGTCCCCATCGGGGCGATCGAGCACCACGGGCCGCACCTCCCGCTACGCACCGACGCGCTCATCGCCGAAGCGGTCGCCACAGCCGCCGTCGACCGCGTCAGCGAGGCGGGTATCGACGCGTGGCTGCTGCCGACCGTCGCGTATGCGAAGTCCGACGAGCACTACTGGGCCCCGGGAACCTTGTGGGTCGAGGGCACGACGCTGCTCGAACAGTTGGTGCAGATCGGCGCGGCGATCGCGCAGACCCCCGTGCGCACCGTCGCCTGGGTCAACGGCCACGGCGGCAACGTCATGCTGCTGGGCTGGTTGAACCGCGAGCTGCGCAGACGCTTCGGTCTGCGGTCGTTCTCGATGCCTTCGGGGGCCGGAGCCGCCGGCGACGGCGTGGACGGTCCCGATGAGAAAGGCCAGGGTATCCACGCCGGATTCGGGGAGACCTCGATCGTGATGCACCTTGCGCCCCACCTCGTCGCGCCCGACATGCCGCCTCGGAACGTCCCGGACAAGATCGCCGGGCACAGCCACATCGGCTTCAACGGCAAGCCGGTGATGTTCGGCTGGACCAGTGACGACTTCGGTCCCACGGGGGTGATCGGCGACGCGACCGGCGCCAACGCCGCGCACGGCAAAGTACTCTTCGACCGTGGCGTCGACTTCGTCAGCGAGGCGCTCGCCGAGATCGACGGGTTCGAGTTCGCATGAGCGGCACCGCGCATCCCGCTTCGGCGTCGATGAGGGTGGAGGTGCCCGTCATCGACCACGCCACCGACCCGGTTCATGCCGCCGAGCCTCCGGCCGACCCCGCCGCGCTCGCCGCGGGGTGGTTGCCCGGCCCCGACGAGGACCGCATGCTCATGACGCTGTCGACGGTCTCGCCGGAGGGGGTTCCGCATGCGCGGACGGTGATGCTCAGCGACTTCGACGGCGTGAGGTTCTCCTTCCACACCGACGCGAGCAGCCGCAAGGTCGCCGACCTCGCCGTGAACCCTCGCGTGGCGTTGACGATCCTGTGGCCGGGGTTCACGCGCCAGCTGGTGGTCGAGGGCCTCGCGACCCGCGCATCCGACACCGCCGCGGCCGGCGCCTACGCGCGCCGCTCACCGTACCTGCGACAGCTCGCCTGGATGAACACCGACGAGGTCGCCGGGCGCCCGTTGGCCGAGCGGGAGGAGGGATGGGCGCGGTTCGCCGCCGAGCATCCGGACCCGGAGCCGCCGGCCGGCTGGGTGGGGTTCACCGTCGCGCCCGAGCGGTGGCTGTTCTGGGTGTCGCACCCCGGCGCGCCGAGCCGCCGGATCGAGTACACCCCGTCGGGGGCGGGATGGTCCGCCCGTCCTCTCCCGGGCTGACCCGCGCGAGCGGCGCGTGACGCCTCGAGCGGGTGGCCCGGGTCAGACGTGGCGGTCGAGGAAGGCGTAGACCTCGTTCTCGTCGACGCCGGGGAACGCGCCGCGCGGCAGCGGCGAGAACATCTGCATGTGCACGCGTGCACTCGGCCACGCCTTGCCCTGCCACCGTCCCGTCGCCTCGGGGTCCGGACGACGGCAGCACGATTCCTCCGGGCAGGTGGACACCGCGCGCTTGGTCGTCTCCCGGCCGCGGAACCAGCGCGCGTCGTCGAAGGGAACCCCGACGGTGATCGAGAACTCGCCGTCGGCGGTGCTGCCGGTCTGTGTGGAGCACCAAAAGGTGCCGCTCGGGGTGTCGGTGTACTGGTAGTGCTCGGTCGTACGGTTCTGCTCGGAGAACGCCGCTCTCGCGGAGAACTTCGCGCACGCGATCTGGCCGTCGACGGCGCCGGTGACGTCGGCGGGCAACGGCAGGTCGTCGTTCTCGTACACCCGGGAGATCGCACCGTCACCGTCGACGCGCAGGAAGTGCAGGCGCATCCCGAGGTGGTGGGTCATCAGGTTCGTCATCCGCATCCCGGCCGCTTCGTGGGTGACCCCGAACGCGTCGCGGAAGTCCTCCACGGCGAGGTTGCGGTCCTTCTTCGCCTGCTGCAGGAACGCGACCGCGGCGGACTCGGGCATCAGACAGCACGCCGCGTAGTAGTTGATCTCGAGGCGCTGGCGCAGGAAGTCCGCGTAGTCGACGGGGCGTTCGTGCCCGAGCAGTCGGTGGGCCATCGCCTGCAACGCCATCGAGCGCAGGCCGTGGCCACCCGGGATGGACGCCGGCGGCAGGTAGATCCGCCCGTTTTCCAGGTCGGTGATCGACCGGGTCGACGACGGCAGGTCGTTGACGTAGATGAGTTCGAAACCGATCTGCTCGGCCATGATGCTCACGGTGCGGTGGGTGAGCGCGCCGGTGGAGTGGCCGGCCGCCTTCAGCTGCTTCTCGGCGAGTCGCTCGATGTCGGGGAGGTAGTTGTCGACCGCGCGCATCCGCAGCCGTTGCTCCGTGTTGGCGCGGCGGGCCTCTTCGGGCGTCGCGATGGCTTCGCGCTCTCGGCGCTGCAGCTCGCGGTGCAGTCCGAGGATCGACTCGATCGTTTCGTCGCTCATGCCTTTGGTGACCCGCACCGGCTCGATCCCGAGGCTGCGGAAGACCGAACCGCTCTGCGCGCGCGCGAGTTCGATCTCCAGCGCCGCGCGTCGATTGGGTGGCTCGGGGGAGAGGAGGTCGCCGACCTCGACCCCGGTGGCGGCGGCGATCTCCTGGAGGAGGGAGAGTTTCGGTTCGCGCTTGCCGTTCTCGATGAGGCTCAGGTGGCTACCGGCCACACCGACCTTCTCGCCCAGCTCATCGAGGGTCATGCCGTGGCTGGTCCGCTGATGCCGGATGCGGTGGCCCAGGGTCGACAGTTCAAGCGGAGTCGCGTGCATTCCTTGAGCATACCGAAAAAACAACAAAAAATACGGGTCGATACATCCGAAAGAGTGGCCTGTTTCCTCACATAGTGGGTGCAGATCGACGTTCTGAACCGCACCGACGACACCCGTACGAGGAGCGACATGGCCATCGCAGACATCTCCCCCCGCATCACCGACGCTGCCCCGCAGCGCACCTTCGGCATCCGCCCGCGCCTGGACGGCGACGGGATGGCGGACCTGATCCGATGGGTCGACCAGATCGCCGCCCTGACGCACCCCGACCGGGTCCACTGGGTGGACGGGTCGCGCGCCGAGAACGACGCGCTGCTGCGCGGGATGGTCGAGCAGGGCAAGCTCATCAAGCTCAACCCCGAGTGGCGGCCCGGTTCGTACCTGGCCCGCTCGCACCCCGGTGACGTCGCCCGCACCGAGGGTCGTACCTTCATCGCCTCCGAGCGGGAGGCCGATGCGGGCCCGACGAACAACTGGGCGGCCCCCGACCAGATGCGTGCCACGCTGACGCCGCTGTTCGAAGGATCCATGCGCGGACGCACGATGTACGTCGTGCCCTTCTCCATGGGAGCCATCGGTGGACCGCTCTCCCACATCGGTGTGCAGGTCACCGACAGTGAGTACGCGGTGGCCTCGATCGAGGTCATGACGCGTGTCGGATCCGACGTGCTGCGAGAGATCGCCGACGGTGCACCGTGGGTCAAGACCGTGCACTCGGTGGGGGCACCGCTCACGCCCGGGGAGGCGGACGTGGCCTGGCCGTGCAACGACGAGAAGTACATCGTGCACTTCCCCGAAACGCTCGAGGTGTGGTCTTACGGATCCGGCTACGGCGGAAACGCCATCCTCGCCAAGAAGTGCTTCGCGCTGCGTATCGCTTCGGTGATCGGCCGCGATGAGGGATGGCTCGCCGAGCACATGCTGCTCATCCGCGTCATCGACCCCTCCGGTCGTGCCTACCACGTCGCAGCCGCGTTCCCCTCGGCGTGCGGGAAGACCAACCTCGCGATGCTGAAGCCGACCATCCCCGGGTGGCGGGTCGAGACGCTGGGGGATGACATCGCGTGGCTCCGCCCGGGGGAGGACGGCCGACTATGGGCCATCAACCCCGAGGCGGGATTCTTCGGGGTGGCGCCCGGGACGGGGGAGTCGACGAACCTCACCGCCGTCGAGACGCTGTGGGGCAACACGATCTTCACCAACGTCGCCCTTCGGCCCGACGGCGACGTGTGGTGGGAGGGGCTGACCGACACGCCGCCGGCGGAACTCACCGACTGGCAGGGGAAGCCGTGGACCCCGGACTGCGGTCGTCCGGCGGCGCATCCGAACAGCCGCTTCACCGTCGCCGCAGCGCAGTGCCCGCAGATCGCGCCCGACTGGGACGCGCCGCAGGGGGTGCCGTTGGATGCGATCTTGTTCGGGGGCCGCCGCGCCACCAACGTCCCGCTGGTGGTCGAGGCCACCGATTGGACCCACGGCGTGTTCCTGGGCTCGACCATCTCCTCCGAGCGCACCGCAGCCGCAGAGGGGACCGTCGGGGAGCTGCGCCGCGACCCCTTCGCGATGCTGCCGTTCTGCGGCTACAACATGGCCGACTACTTCGGTCACTGGCTGCGGATCGGTCAGCGGCTCCGCTTCGACCGGTCGCCCCGCATCTTCCAGGTCAACTGGTTCCGCAAGGGAGACGACGGCCGGTTCCTGTGGCCGGGCTTCGGCGACAATGCGCGTGTGATCGACTGGATCATCCGACGCCTCGATGGGGAGGTGCCGGCGGTGGACAGTCCGATCGGGCGGTTGCCGCAGACCGCCGATCTGGACCTCGAGGGCATCGACGTGCCGCAGGAAGACCTCGACGCCCTGTTCGCGATCGACCGCGACTCGTGGCTGCGCGAGGCCGACCTCACCGAGGAGTTCTACGACACCTTCGACGGGCGGGTGCCGGCCGCGCTGCGCGCCGAGCTGGAAGCCCTCCGCTACCGCCTGACCCATTCCTGACCCCCGTGCCCGGCGCCACGGCGCCGACACGCCCGACCCGTCCCTGACCCGCCGCGCCGCCGCGCCCGAACGACCGCTCCGCAGTCAGGCCCTGCGGGTGTTCCGCTGTCGGATGCGCAGGAGGTGACTGCGGAGCCGACGTTGTTTGCAGAGAGTGACTGCGGAATGGGTGGGATGTGCGGATGGCGACGGCGTGACTGCGCGACTGCGCGACTGCGGGGCGGGCCGGATGCGCAGATGGTGACTGTGGAGCCGGCTGGGTGCAGAGGGTGACTGCGGAGTGGGCGGGGTGTGGACCCGCGGGGTCACACCAGGAGCTGGTGCTTGGCGAGGTCGCGGTACAGGGGCGTGGTCTGCACGAGCTCGGAGTGTGTGCCGGCGCCCACGACGCGGCCCCGCTCCATGACGACGATGAGGTCGCTGTCGACGACCGTGGACAGCCGGTGCGCGATGACGATGAGGGTGCGGCCGGCGGCGACGGCGTCGATCGCCTCGCGCATCCGCTGCTCGTTGAGACCGTCCAGTGACGACGTCGACTCGTCCAGCAACAGGATCGGCGGGGCGGCCAGGAGGGCGCGCGCGATCGCGAGCCGCTGACGCTCACCGCCCGAGAGCATCACGCCGCTCTCGCCGACGGCCGCCTCCAGCCCCTCGGGGCTGCGGTCGAGCACGTCGCCCAGGTTGACGGCGCGCAACACGCGCTCGCACTCCTCGTCGGTCGCGTGCGGGGAGGCCAGCCGAAGGTTCTCGCCGATCGTCCCGGCCAGGGTGGGCGCGTCCTGCTCGACGTAGCCGAGACGGCTGCGCAGCTCGTCACGATCGAGCGTGCGCACGTCGTGACCGTCGAGCAGGATGGCGCCGCCGGTCGGATCGTAGAAGCGCTCGATGAGGGAGAGGGTGGTGCTCTTGCCGGCACCCGACGGGCCGACGAGGGCGACGCGTGATCCGCGCGGAACACGGAACGACACCCCGCGGAGCACGTCGGTGGCCTGCTCGGCACTGGCCGGTGCATCGGCTGCGTCGACCGCGTCCGAGGTGTCCGGCAGGGCGACTGTCGAGGTGTCGACGTGAGCACTCTCGAGAACGGCGAGGGCTTCGTTCTCGGCTTTCCGACGCGCCGCCACCACGCCTTCGGGGTAGCCGAAGCGCACCTCGCGGAACTCCACCGCGGCTGGCTCCCGGTCGCTTGCCGGCTCGGCGACCACGGTGGCGGCGATGCGGGCGTCGTCGTCGGTCTCGGTGGGCAGATCGAGCACCTCCTGGATGCGGCCCAGCGCGCCGAGGGCCTGGTTCACCGAGGTGATGGCTCCGAAGAACGAGCCGAGGGGGCCGACCAGGAGGAACAGGAACATCACGAAGGTCACGAGGTCGGCCACGCCGATGGCGCCGTCGGCGACGCGGTAGCCGCCCAGGCCGAGCACGGCCAGCAGCGACACCTGCAGGGCGATGCCGGCGATCGGCACGACCAGCGCCGAAACCTTCGCGATCCGCACGCCGACGCCGTAGGCGTCGCGGGCGACGCTGTTCAGGGCCGTCTCCTCGCGTTCGCCCGCTCCGGCGGCGCGTACGGTGCGGATCGACCCGACCGCGCGTTCGACGCCGGAGGCGAGTTCGCCGACCTTGACCTGCTGCTCGGCGGTGGCCTTGCGGATGCGACCGCTCAGGGTGACCACGCCGAGGATCGACACGCCGAGCACGATGACGATCGCGCCCAGCAGGAGCGGGTCGATGAGCGCCATTGCGATGATCGCGCCGAGGAAGATCAGGGCGTTTCCGACCGCGTCGGCCAGGCCCTGGGTGAGCACGGCGTAGAGGAGGGTGGTGTCGGTGCCCACGCGCGAGACGAGGTCGCCGGTGCGTCGCGAGTCGAACTCGCTGATCGGCAGGTGCAGGATGCGGGAGATCAGCCGTCGACGGCTCGAGTAGACCACCGCGGTGCCGGTGCGCTGCAGGAGATAGTGCTGGTACCCGGAGATGATCGAGGAGACGACGACGAGGGCGACGATCGCCCACACGAGCAGGCCGAGCGTCTCTTCGGCCTGCACGGCTTCGATGACCTGGCCGACCAGCAACGGCTGCGCGAGCGTCGTGACGGCGCCGAGGACGCTGAGAACGGCCACGACGACCAGCACGGTGCGGTGCTCGAACAGGAACGGCAGCAGCTGGCGGAAGCTCGCCCGCGGGCCGTCGTCCGGGGCGCCCCGACCGAATCCTCGACGGGAGCGGGCGGGGCGGGTGTCAGCGGACATGCGGGTACCTCGACAAGAAGGGGGACGGTTCACCTTCGACCGTACTTCGCTTCGCGGTGGCGAGGCGACGCCCTCGGTGTGCGGGGGCTCCGGCGGCGGCCGCTCAGGCGGGTTTCACGGGGGCCTGTTCGGGCTCTTCGTGACCGCCGGGTGGGGTGATGCGCATCTCCGGCAGGCGCGCGACGGCGAGCCAGCCGGGGAGGACGACCATGCACAGGATCGGAACCATCGTGGCGTCCCCGGCCACGACGGCGGCGATGAACAGTGACAGCCATCCGTCGCGGATGACGACCAGGCACACGCCGAGCACACCGGCGGAGATGGCGATCGTGAGCGGGATGTCCGGGAAGACCGTGTAGGCCAGGACGCCGATCGCGGCGCCGATGAACACGGCGGGGAACACGCGGCCGCCGCGGAAACCGGCGGCACCGGCGATCAGCAGCGCGGCGAGTTTGACCAGCACGATGACCGCGAGTTGCCCGGCGGTGTAGTCGTCGGCCGATTCGGCCAGCTGCGCCATCTGATCCAGCCCCTTGAACAGCGTGATCGGTCCGCCGATCGCGCCCAACACGCCCAGCATGAGCCCGGCAACGGTGAGGGGCAGGATCGGGTCGCGCCACCGGTGGAAGATGCGGTGCGCGACCGGGAAGGCGTAGAGCAGGCCGAGGCCCGCGACGATCGCGACGGCCACGACCACGAGCGCGAAGCCGAGGTCGCGCAGGATGTCGAGCTCGAAATCGGGCAGAGGGATCGCGAGGCTGCCGTGGTGCGACATGAGCATCACGATCGAACCGGCGGCCGCCGACACGAGCGGGGCGAACAGGCGGTCCCACAGCAGCTCTTTCGAGGCGACCGTGGCGGCGACCGAGGTCACCAGGAGCGCCGCGCCGACCGGCGAGCCGAACAGCGCACCGAAGGTGCCGGTGACGACCATGAGGACGACGAGCTTGGTGGGGATCTTCGGCACCACTCGGCGGCAGATCCACACCGCCAGGGCGACGTTGATGGCGATGATCGGAGCCTCGGGACCGAGGCTCACGCCGGTGGCCAGGGTCAGGATGGCCGCCGCCGCGAGCCCCGGAAGGGTCGACAGAGGCAGAGGTGGCGGGAAGAAGGTCTCCGTGGCGGGGTCGGGTCCGGCGTGGCCGGGGGCGAAGCGCACGATCAGGCCGGTGGCCAGTCCCGCACCGGTGAGGATGCCGATGATCCAACCCGCACTGTCGGGGTCGATGCCGCTCGCGTCCGGCAACACCTCCCACAGCAGGTCCTCGAGGGCGAGCGCCGCGAGGTCGAGCACGATGAGACCGAGGGCGCTGCCGATCCCTATCAGCAATGCCGGTAGCGACAGGGCGAGCAGACGCTTGGTGGGGGAGGGGCGTGCGGCGACGGCGTGGTCGTGCTCACGCCCGAATTCCGGGATCGGGCGGGCGTGGTCGTCGGCCATCGGGATCTTCCCCTCCATCGAACGTTGGGACGCCGCCACGACGGCGGCGCGTTGCCAGGATAGGGGAACGCACGGGGCGGTCGTGGACCGCCCTTCGGGGTGGCCCCGGGGAGATTCCGGGGCCGACGGTCAGAGCGATCCGCTGGCGGCGACGCCGATGTTGTCGTCGTAGTCGATGTCCTTGGTCTCCGGCGCGAGGATCAGCGCGATGAAGGTCAGGGCCGCCATCGCCGACAGGTAGAGCCCCACCAGCCACGGGCTGCCTCCGGTGGCGGCCCACAACGCCACGGCGACGATCGGGGCCAGCGCGGCGCCGAGGATCGAGGAGAGGTTGTAGGCGATCGCCGAGCCCGAGTAGCGGACGTTGGTCGGGAACAGTTCGGGCAGCACCGCCCCCATCGGGCCGAAGGTCGCCCCCATCAGCATGAAACCGAACACGAGGAACGCCTGCACCATCGCCCCGGTGAACTTCGGGTCGACCTGCGGCAGGAGGAACACGTTGAAGGTGAGCCCGAACACGATGATGGCGCCGGTGACCCACAGGAGCAGACGGCGTCGGCCGATGGCGTCGGCGACGGGTCCGGCGAGCAGGGTGAAGATCCCGAAGAACACCACACCGATGATCTGCATGAGGACGAAGTCGGTGTAGCCGAACCCGAGGCCCGGGTAGAACTGGTCGGCGAAGGCCGCGGCGTCGAAGCTCTGGCCGGATGCCTCCGCGGCGGTGCGGGCGGCCTCGGTGGCCGTGTCGAGGTCGGCGGCCTTGGTTCCGTAGGAGAGCGTGAAGTTCGTCATCAGGTAGAACAGCACGTAGGTGGCCAGCATGATGAACGTGCCCAGGACGATCTGCCGACCGTTGCGCTTGATCACGGTCACGAGGGGGAACTTCCGGAGTGCGCCGTGCGCGGCGGCCTTGACGAAGGTCTCCGACTCGACCAGGCGCAGCCGTACCCACAGGCCGATGACCACCATGACCGCCGAGAAGAGGAACGGAACGCGCCATCCCCAGGCCAGGAACGCCTCCGATTGCTGGGTGGGACCGTCGGGGTGGGGGAGGGCCCAGCTGATGGCGAGGAAGACGGTGTTGGCGATGATGAACCCGAGGGGTGCACCGAGCTGGGGGAAGGTGCCGTACCAGGCGCGGCGTCCCTCCGGGGCGTTCTCGGTCGCGACCAGCGCCGCCCCCGACCACTCGCCGCCGAGCGCGAAGCCTTGCGCGAGTCGCAGGATCAGCAGCAGGACCGCGGCGGCGGCGCCGATGTCCTGGAACGTGGGCAGGCATCCGATGAGGATCGTGGCCACCCCCATCGTGAGCAGCGACCACACCAACGTGATCCGGCGGCCGAACCGGTCGCCGAAGTGACCGAACACGACGGCGCCGAGCGGTCGGGCGACCATGGCCGCACCGAACACGCTGAAGGACAGCAGGAGGGATGTGGTGTCGTTGCCGGTCGGGAAGAACAACACCGGGAACACGAGCACCGCGGCGGTCGCGTAGACGTAGAAGTCGTAGAACTCGATCGTCGTGCCGACGAGGCTCGCCGTGATGACGCGGGAGCGGGGGTTGGCCGGGGCGGCGCTCGGGGTAGTCATGGCGAGCGCCGAGTCTACTCCCGGCGCGCGCCTTGGGGGGTCAGGTCCAGAGGACCGCGATTCCCGCGTTGACCAGGGTCAGCACCCCGATCGACCAGAAGAGGGCCGACGGTGCCGAGCCGCTCTTACGCTGTCGCGCCGATCCGATGCCGAGCAGGGCGCCGATGACGAGCAGGATCACGAGCTTGACGCCGATCTTGGCGTAGTTCAGCTCACCCTCCGTGCCCCACGGTGCGGCGAGGGCGAGACCGGCGACGGCGGCGACGGCCAGCCCCCAGTTCATCAGCCGGGTGATGTGCCGACGGCCTCCGAAGGCCTCCACGGCCCACGCCCCGAAGAGCAGGGCGAATCCCACGAGGTGGACGAGGACGACGAGGTGGCGAAGGAACTCCATGGGAGACAACCTACGACTCCACGGTGAGCGTGCGCCAGCAAGGGCGACCTCACCCGCGGGTCGGTGTCGTCGGGGGCTTCAGCCGCGGAGTCCGCGGACGACCAGGGCGGTGCGGACGGCCGCATCGGCGGCCTCGGCCCCCTTGTCCTCGGTCGACCCGTCGAGTCCGGCCCGGTCGAGGCCCTGCTGCTCGTCGTCGAGGGTGAGCACGCCGAAGCCGACCGGTTTGCCGGCGTCGAGGGCGACGCGGGTGAGACCGTCGGTGGCGGCCGCGGCCACGAAGTCGAAGTGGGGGGTGCCGCCGCGGATGATCACACCGAGGGCGACGACCGCGTCGGCGCCGCCGGCGAAGGCGGCCTGAGCGGTGACGGCGAGTTCGAACGAGCCGGGGACCCTCACGAGCCGGTGTCGCGCACCCGTCGCGTCGAGCACGCGCTGCGCCCCGGCGATGAGCCCGTCGGTGATGGTGTTGTGCCACGTGCCGGCGACGATGACGACGGTCAGGTCCGACGCGTCGACGGCGGTGGGGTTCTGCGGTGCTCCGGTGCCGCTCATGCGCCGGTTCCTTCCTTCATCTGCGCGACGGCGTCGGCGAGGTCTTCCTCGGCGATGATGTGTCCCATCCGGTCGCGCTTGGTCTCGAGGTACTGATTGTTGTTGGGGCCGACGCCGACCAGCAGCGGCACCTGTTCGACGATGTCGAGGCCGAACTCGCGCAACTGGTCCACCTTGTCGGTGTTGTTGGTGAGCAGACGGAGCCGCTCGACACCGAGGTCGGCGAGGATGCCGGCTGCCGCGGCGTAGTCGCGTGCGTCGGCAGGTAGGCCCAGCTCGAGGTTGGCGTCGACCGTGTCGTAGCCGCGCTCTTGCAGTCCGTAGGCGCGCAGCTTGTTGATCAAGCCGATGCCGCGTCCCTCGTGACCGCGCATGTAGACCACGATCCCGCCCTCCCGCTCGATCGCGTCGAGCGCCGCATCCAGCTGGGGGCCGCATTCGCACTTCAGGGAGTGGAACGCTTCGCCGGTCAGGCACTCGGAGTGCACCCGCACCAGGGGGGCGTCGGCGGAGAGGTCACCGGAGACGACGGCGATGTGGTCGGTCCCGGTGACCCGGTCCTTGTAGGCGAGGAAGCGGAACGAGCCGTGTGCGGTGGGCACGCGCGACTCGGCCCGCAGGCTCACCCGCCGTCGGTGGGCGCGGCCGCGCGGGGCGGCGCCCGGGTCGATCTCTTCGAGATGCGCGACCAGCTGCTCGATGGTGATCACGGGGATCCCGTCGCGGGCTCCGAGCTCGAGCAGCCCCGGAAGACGCATCATCGAGCCGTCCTCGGCGACGACCTCGGCGATGGCCCCGACGGGTTCGAGGCCGGCCAGCCGCATCAGTTCGACGGCGGCCTCGGTGTGGCCCCCGCGCTCGCGCACGCCGCCGTCGACGGCCCGGAGCGGGAGGATGTGTCCCGGGCGGATGACGCTGGTCGGGGTGGCTGCCGGGTCGGCCAGCACATTGAGGGTGTGTGCGCGGTCGGTGGCGCTGATGCCGGTGGAGATGCGATCGGCTGCGTCGACGCTGACCGTGTACGCCGTCCCGCGGGCGTCCTGGTTGGTTTCGACCATCGGGGGCAGATCGAGCGCGTCGGCACGCTCTGCGGGCATGGGCGCGCAGATGAAGCCGCTGGACCATCGGACGGTCCACGCGATCCACTCCGGCGTCGCCAGCTGCGCCGACAACACCACGTCGCCTTCGTTCTCCCGGTTCTCATCGTCGGCGACGAGGACCGGTCGGCCGGCCCGCAGCGCCTCGAGGGCCTCGGGGATGGGGGAGAGGTTCACGGTGCGCCCGCTTCCGTGTCGGCGCCGCCTCCGGGCGCGAAGGCCAGCAGGCGCTGTACATGACGCGCCAGAATGTCGGTTTCGAGGTTCACGCGGTCCCCGACGACGCGCTCGCCGAGTGTGGTGGCCGTGAGCGTCTCGGGGATCAGGGACACCTCGAACCAGGCGGGTTCGACTCCCGGCCCGGAGGCCGCGCTGACGGTGAGGGAGACCCCGTCGACCGCGATCGATCCCTTGTCGACGACGAGCGGCGCGAGGTCGCGTGGCAGGGAGATCCGCAGCACGCGCCATCGGTCGCCCGGGCGTACCTCGAGCACGTGCCCGGTCCCGTCGATGTGGCCCTGCACGATGTGGCCGCCGAGGCGTCCGCCGGTCGCGGTGGCCCGCTCGAGGTTCACGCGTCGGCCGGCGGAGGCGGCCGCGAGGGTCGACATGTCCAGGGTCTGCTTCATGACGTCGGCGGTGAATCCGTCGGTGTCCTGGTCGACGACGGTCAAGCACACGCCGGAGACGGCGATGGAGTCTCCGCGCGCGGCGTCCGAGACCGCCAGGGGCGCATGAAGCCTCATGCGTGCTCCGTCGCCGGTCGGGGTCACCGAGGTGATCTCGCCGAGCTCTTCGATGATTCCGGTGAACATTCACTCGCCTTTCGTCGGCTCCGCCGTCGCGGCGGGGCGGGCGATGACCCGCAGGTCGTCGCCGAGGAGGTCGATCGAGACGGTGCGGAGCCGTCTCGCGTCGCGGATGGTGGACACGCCGATGTCGTCGAGCGCCAGCCGCCCGCCGCCCAGCAGGACAGGTGCCAGGTAGGCGAGCATCTCGTCGGCGAGGCCGTCCCGCACGAACGCGCTCGCCAGAGTGGGTCCGCCCTCGACGAACACGCGGTGGACGCCCAGGGCGGACAGTTCGGCGAGCACAGCCGACAGATCGTGGCCCCGTCGGTGCAGGAACGGGCGCGGATGGCTGCGGACGGCCGCGTCTGCGGGGATCTCACGGCGTCCGAGGATGAGGGGGACGGGCTGATGCTCGCGCAGCGCGCCCTCGGGGGTGCGGGCCGTCAGCGCCGGGTCGTCGGCGAGCACGGTGCCGATGCCGGCGACGATCACGTCCGCCTCGGTGCGACGCCGGTGCACGTCCTCTCGCGCGGCCGGGCCGGTGATCCACCGGCTGGTGCCGTCGTCTGCGGCGACGCGCCCGTCCAGGGACTGCGCCCACTTGACCGTGACGTGCGGCCGGCCCAGACGTTGGACGCTCAGCCACGAGTCCAGCAGTCGCGTCCCGGCGTCGGCGAGCACGCCCGGTTCGATGTCGACGCCAGCCGCGCGCAACCGCGCGGCTCCTCCCGACGAGGCGTCGCCGGGGTCGGCGACCGCGTACACGACGCGTGCGACGCCGGCTTCGAGGAGCGCGCGACTGCACGGACCGGTGCGGCCGGTGTGATTGCAGGGCTCGAGGCTGACCACGGCGGTCGCCCCACGTGCCGATCCTTCGGGAAGTCGGGAGAGCGCATCGACTTCCGCGTGTGCGGTGCCGGCGCCGCGGTGCCACCCCTCGGAGATGACCTCGCCGGTGGGGGAGAGGATCACGGCCCCGACCTGGGGGTTGACGCCCTTGGGGCCCCGCGCGGCGAGGGAGAGCGCGCGTTCCATCGCGGTCGTCTCCGCCTGGGTGGCCGACATCCGTCATCTCCTCGTCACGGCTGGTGCGCGCGCGGGCAACGGGAAGCGGCGACGCGTGACGCGTCGCTCGTGCCTCCTCCCATCCGGACTCGCGTCGGGTCTCCCCGTCGCATCACCGTCGGTCCCGGAATTCCACCGGATCAACCCTGCCCGACACCGCAGCGTCGGGAAGGGTTCGCGGACTGTCACCGCCGGTTCGGATTCTCACCGACCCCGGAGCACGTAGACACTCATTGTAAGTCAACGCGCGGGCGACGCATCCATTCCCGCGGTCCGCGGAGGCGTCAGTCGTTCTCGACCAGGGCCCGGGCGGTGCCCTCGTCGATGACGAGATCGGTCACCAACCCCGCGGCGATCGCGCCACGCAGGCTCGTCAGTTTGGATTCGCCGGCGACGATGCAGCATCGTCGCGCGACCCCGCGGAACGCCGCGAAGTCCGGGCCCGTCGCACGTTCGTTCAGGGCGATGCCGTCACTGGATCCGTCGGCGCGGTAGAACACGGTGGCGACATCGCCGACCACCCCGTCCGCGGCGAGGGTATCCAGGTCGGCCGGGTCGAGGAACCCGCCGGAATAGACGTGGCTGCGCACCCGCGCGGTCGCCGACCCGACGCTGAAGACGACCAGTCCCATCTTCTGCTGCGTCTCGAGGATGCGGCGGGTGCTGC
>NZTV01000034.1 GCA_002703245.1 Microbacterium sp. | reverse complement strand
TCCCTACCTCTAGGGTAGAGGTCAACCTCACCACGCCGGTCATACACCACATAGACGACCAGCCGACACCCACCCTCCGGAAAAACCGAAGCCACACCCGAACCCGACATCGGGCTAGTGTCGCCCCTGCTCCAGGACGGTGAGCAGGTATTGGCCGTAGCCGCTCTTCACCAGCGGCTCCGCCCGCATGCGCAGCTCGTCGTCGGACAGATACCCCATCCGCCAGGCGATCTCCTCCGGGCAGCCGATGGACAGCCCCTGGCGCTTCTGGACGGTCCGGATGAACTCGGTCGCTTCGCTCAGGGAATCGAAGGTTCCCGTGTCGAGCCAGGCGGTTCCACGCGGCAGCAGCTCGACCTTCAGATCGCCGCGCTCGAGGTAGGCCTTGTTGACGTCGGTGATCTCGAGTTCGCCGCGTGGAGATGGCCGCAACGACTTCGCGATCTCGATCACGTCGTTGTCGTAGAAGTACAGCCCGGGAACGGCGTAGTTGCTCTTGGGCTGCGCGGGCTTTTCTTCGAGCGAGACGACACGGCCCTCGTCATCGAACTCGACGACGCCGTAGGCGGTGGCGTCGTTGACCCAGTACCCGAAGACCACACCTCCGGTGAGGTCGTTGTACTGTCGCAGCCGCGTGCCCAGGCCCGATCCGTAGAAGATGTTGTCGCCCAAGACGAGCGCCGCCGACTCGCCGCCGATGTGTTCCTCACCCAGGATGAACGCCTGCGCCAGACCATCCGGTGACGGTTGGGTCTTGTATGTGATGTTGACGCCGAATTGCGAACCGTCCCCGAGGAGGCGCGTGAACTGATCCGCATCATGCGGCGTCGTGATCATGAGAATGTCACGGATACCCGCGAGCATGAGCGTCGCCAACGGGTAGTAGATCATCGGCTTGTCGTAGACGGGAACGAGCTGCTTCGAGGTGCCGAGCGTGATGGGGTGGAGCCGCGAACCGGTGCCGCCCGCAAGAATGATTCCGCGCATGGTCTCCAGTTTCCCCTATCCGTGGGGTGGCTCCAAACGATTCGCCTCGATGTCCTCCCGGATACGGGAACGCGTGACCTCCGTGTGTGACAGCTCCATCTGCCGGTCGTTGCCGCCTCCGCCGACATTGACGGCATTCAGTCCGGTGGTCTGGGAGCCGGGTACGAACCACCAGTGACGCTGGCCCGGGTCGACCTGCCGTGTGCGATAGCCCGCGAGCACCGCTGTGCGGTGCAGCCAAATGTCGTCGGCCGTCGGGGCCTGCTCGAGGAAAGCGTCACCCTGACGCAGCAACTCGACCTGAAGCGAGGGCGCCAGAAGCTGGCCCGAGACCGACGTGGCGAAGTGAGCGAAACTCGCCGACGCGTCGTCACACGATCGCCAAAGTCGGTAGGGCTGGAATGAGCCATCCTCGTTCATGTCGATCGTGTGGGCTCGATACGCGACGACATGCTCGGGAGACTCCTCGTACGCACGCTCGAGGCCCTCCAGCCAGCTCGGCGGATAGATGATGTCGTCATCGGCGAGAACGAGCGGGAGATCCAACGGTTGTGTGCGTATGTACGGCTGGTATTTCGTATGCACACCCAGGCCGGGAGATGTACGGAGCACCTCCAGCCCCCGCCGTCTCAGTCTGCGGATGCGATGCGGAAGTCGCACGTCCGAGTCGTCCAGCCAGAGGATGATCCGTCGCGGCCGCACCGTCCCGCGTCCGATCGACTCGATCGCAAGCCAGACGTCTTCGATCCGGCGGCCATGAGTCGTCAGGGAGACAACGCTTTGGGCCTCGCCACTCACGACCCGCGCACCTCGCCAGGTGAGAGTGTTCCGCATCCACAGCCGGCTGATATCCGCCGCCACCTCGGGTGGCGGCGAGTCAACGGTGCCGGTGCTGTGAGGCAGCCCACCGAACCTCACCGCAAGGGTTCGACCGGCCGCGCGCAGCCGCCCGAGCAGTCTTGTGATCACCACACTCACGATACCGGCGGCACGGGCTGACCCCGGTTCGTGGCGCCCCACCCGACGCTAGGCTGGGGGAATGCGAAAGCTCCTCGTGACCGGCGGCGCCGGCTTCATCGGCTCCAATTTCGTGCATCACGTGATTGCGAACACGGATGACCATGTCACCGTCCTCGACAAGCTCACGTATGCCGGCAACCGCGCCTCGCTCGAGGGGCTCCCGGAAGACCGTTTCCGCCTGGTCGAGGGAGACATCGCCGATGCGGCGCTCGTGGACACGCTCTTCGCAGATGCCGACGCGGTCGTGCACTACGCAGCGGAGTCGCACAACGACAACAGCCTGAACGATCCGCGACCGTTCCTCGACACGAACATCGTCGGCACGTACACGTTGCTGGAGGCGGCCCGCAAACACGACACCCGCCTCCACCACATCTCAACGGACGAGGTCTACGGAGACCTGGAACTCGACGACCCCGCCCGGTTCACCGAGGACACGCCGTACAACCCGTCATCCCCCTATTCCTCGACCAAAGCAGGCTCCGACCTCCTCGTTCGCGCGTGGGTCCGCTCGTTCGGCGTGCGCGCCACGATCTCCAACTGCTCGAACAACTACGGGCCCTACCAGCACGTCGAGAAGTTCATCCCCCGCCAGATCACAAACGTCATCCGAGGCATCCGTCCGAAGCTCTACGGCATGGGAGAGAACGTGCGGGATTGGATCCACGCCGACGACCACTCTCGCGCCGTACTGACGATCCTCGAACGCGGCGAGATCGGACAGACCTACCTCATCGGCGCCGACGGCGAGAAAGACAACAAGGCGGTCGTTGAACTCATCCTCGAGCTCATGGGGCAGCCCTTCGACGCGTACGATCACGTCACGGACCGCGCCGGGCACGACCTCCGGTACGCGATCGACTCCAGCAAGCTCCGAACCGAGTTGGGGTGGGAACCACAATTCCCCGACTTCGAGGCGGGCCTCGCGGCGACGATCGCGTGGTACCGGGACAACGAAGCATGGTGGGCGCCGGCGAAAGACGGCGTCGAAGCGTTCTACGCCGCAAAGGGGCAGTGAGCCGGTGGCGACGACGGAGGGTGGTTCCATGTTCGGCAAGCCGTTGTCGACGACAGAGTCCCCGATCCCGGGCCTGGTGGTCTTCGACTTGCCTGTCCACGGCGACGCGCGCGGGTGGTTCAAGGAGAACTGGCAGCGCGAGAAGATGACCGCAGCGGGGCTCCCGGATTTCGGCCCCGTGCAGAACAACATCTCGTTCAACGACGCCGTCGGCACCACCCGCGGAATCCACGCCGAACCGTGGGACAAGTTCGTATCCGTCGCGAGCGGGCGTATCTTCGGCGCCTGGGTCGACCTTAGGGAGGGGCCCACCTTCGGCGCGGTCTTCACGGCCGAGATCGATGCATCCCGCGCCGTGTTCGTGCCACGCGGGGTAGGCAACGCCTACCAGACCCTCGAAGCCGATACGGCCTACGTCTACCTCGTCAACGACCACTGGTCCCCCACCGCCGAGTACACCTTCCTGAACCTCGCGGACGAGACCGTCGCGATCGAGTGGCCGATCCCGCTGGATCAGGTCGAGATCAGCGAGAAGGACAAAGAGCATCCGCGGCTGGCTGACGTGGTCGCGATGGCGCCTCGGAAGACGCTCGTCCTCGGCGCGAACGGGCAGCTCGGTCGCGCCTTGCGGGATCGCCTCGGTGATGCGGGCGATGTCGAGTATGTCGACAGGACGCAGCTCGATCTCACATCCGAGGACCTCGCGACGGCTCGCAGGTGGCGGGACTACGGTGTCATCATCAACGCCGCCGCCTACACGGCGGTGGACCGCGCCGAGACCCCCGACGGGCGGGTGGATGCCTGGAGGTCGAACGTCTCCGCGGTGGGCACACTCGCCGCGGTCGCCGCACGCCACGACATCGTGCTGGTCCACGTCTCGAGCGATTACGTGTTCGACGGCACCTCCGATTCGCCCTACACCGAGGAGTCGCCGCTGTGCCCCCTCGGCGTCTACGGCCAGACGAAGGCAGCCGGCGACGCGATCGTCGCCACGGTCCCCCGCCACTACATCGTGCGCACGAGCTGGGTGATCGGGGACGGCAAGAACTTCGTCCGGACGATGGCCGCCCTCGCCGAGAAGGGCGTCAACCCGCGGGTCGTCGATGACCAGATCGGGCGGCTCTCCTTCACGCAGGACATTGCTGACGGCATCGCGCACCTGCTCTCCGCGGGTGCAGAATTCGGTACCTACAATCTCACCAACAGCGGGCGCCCTCGGTCCTGGGCGGACATCGCGCGCATGGTCTTCGAGAGCGCAGGACACGATCCGTCACGCGTGTCGGGTGTCTCCACAGCCGCCTACTTCGCTGATTCCGATGTCCCGGTGGCGCCGCGGCCCTCGATGAGCGTCCTCGACCTCAGGAAAATCACTGAGGCGGGCTTCGCCCCACCACCCCTCGGCGAACGGCTCGCGGACTATCTGACCGCATAGCCCAATCATCGATGGGCACCGATACCCCCTGGACACACCCGTCGAGCCTTGTGAGTCTGAGAGTTGCGACGATGTATCCAGGCGATTCCAGCTTATTTCGGTCGGCTGGCTGCTCCAAGCGACGCCAGACAGGATCACATCCTGAGCGAAACGATGGCATCGAGCCTGTTGAGAGATCCGGAACTCGCCTCGATCAGGGCACCCGACCCGTCGTCAGAGCGTTCCCAAGTCGCACCGCGCCTCCAGCCCAGCCCACCATGGATGGCTTCATGTTCCATCCACCGTGGTGAGTCCGCGCAACGTCCTCACTGACCTTGATGACGAGTCTTCGCCACGATCTGCTGATGGATGACGATGGTGGAGCAACGTCTCGTCCCGGCCGCCGCAACCAACCAGCTAGGGCGTGTCTCCCATATCCGCGGTGAGGCTCGCGGCAGTCTGGTGGGGTGAGGTCGACGGGTTCGCGGTATCGGGTGTTCACGGACGAGCAGTGGGAGCGGATCGAGCCGTTGCTGCCGTCGAACTCGGGGCGCCGCGGCCACCCGTTCGGCGACAGTCGGCGGGTTGTGGAAGGCATCGCCTACCGGTTTCGCACCGGGATTCCGTGGCGTGACCTGCCTCGTGAGCCGTTCGGTCCGTGGCAGACGGTGTGGAAGCGGCATCGCCGGTACGCCGGCGACGGCACGTGGGACCGCGTGCTGGCGCAGGTTCTTGCCGAGGCCGACGCGGTCGGGAAGATCGACTGGGCGGTGTCGATCGATGCGACGATCGCGCGTGCGCATCAGCATGCGACGAACACCACGCGCCCGGAGCAGGACACAGGGGTCGGGATCGAATCACAGGAATCTGCCCTGGCATGAGGTTGAGCCGCCTGGACATGGCATCGGCCGCTCCCGCGGCGGTCTGACCACGAAGATCCACCAAGCCGTCGACGGGCATGGCCGGCCGCTCGCGATGATCGTGACCGGCGGGCAGCGCAACGACGGCGCGATGCTCGCCGCCGTGCTCGGCGAGATCCACGTCCCCAGGCTCGGCCCGGGTCGCCCACGGACCCGACCGGACGCCGTGATCGCCGACCGCGCATACGCAACCGGCGTCATCCGCAGCGAGCTTCGCCGCCGCAAGGTCAAGGCTGTCATCCCCGACAAGCGAGACCAGATCGCCGCACGAAAGCGACGCGGGAGCCGCGGCGGCCGCCCGCCTGGGTTCGACGCCACCGCCTACCGTGGTCGCAACGTGATCGAGCGGTTCTTCGCTCTGGCCAAGCAGTGGCGCGGCATCGCCACGCGCTTCGACAAACTCGCGATCACCTACCGCGCCGGCGCCACACTCTGCGCCATCCTCACCTGGGTCCGACTATTGGGAGACACGCCCTAGTTGTCGACGACGTCATCCCGCCTGCTCGAGCATCGAGCTAACAGCGCACCGATGCGGCGACGTCTGCGCTCAGGCTGGGCGTGCCTCCCAAGAGGGTTATCGAGTCCACCCCGGAGTCAATGAACCAGTCCTTTGTGCCATAGTCCAAGCAGGAGCTCTGCGTCGTGAACAGCGGAGCCTCCCATGCGGCGGCAAGGACTGCCCCGGTGAGCGCGTCGGGGAAGTTCTGGCCGGTGGCGAGCACAGCGCGGTCAGCGCCGTCCCGGTAGGCGGCCTCGGCGAGAAGACGGCTCGTCTCGTATCGATCGCGCCCGCCGTACCTAGTGACGGTGATGCCGATGTCTCGAATGTCGAGACCAATCTGTCCCGATACCGTCGAGGTGGACCCCGCAAGCGCCACCGTACCGATCAGTGAGTCTCGCAGCCACTCAGCGGTCTGCTCATCGAGCGTCGGTGACGTTCCACGAACGAGAATGACCGGTCGATCGAGGGCGGCGCCCAGCGCCGCTGCGGCTACCGCATCGGGATAGTTCTCCCCGGTTGCGACATAGGCCACCGTAGCCGATGCGAAGAACCTCTCCGCAATCAGTTTGCTCGTCTCGTATCGGTCAGCGCCCGCAATACGCTCGATGCTCGCCTCAGGCACCAACTGCGCAACTCGCTCCGCAACTGCATCGGAGACGCGGTCCTCCCCTCCCACGATCACGACCTCGGTGGCTCCGAGGCGAGCAATCTCCTCAGCCACAGCGCCCCGAAGCGAGTCTCGCTCTGTGAGGAGAAGCGCTCCGCCAAGCGTTCCGGCCGCAGCGCCAGCTGCGAGAGCATCGGGGTACTCCGTGCCGGATGCGAGGAACAACGTTTCCACTCCATCCGGATACGTCTGGACGGAAATCTCGACCGCTGTGTCGTATCGAGAGGGGCCGGATATTCGCGACACGGTGTAGCTCGGTGTGGGCGCCGGGGTCGCATACTCACTTCGGATCCACCTGGTGGCACCATCGAGGCGTATCTTCCACCACTCCCCATACGTTGCGATTCTCGTGACAGTGGTTCCTTCGCTAAGGACAAGGAGCCCGGCGTCACATGACGTCGACGGCGCGGTCCGCGCATTCAACGCGCCTGGAGTCGTCACAAACTCGCCCGACGCGGACGCGATACTCGAGGAGGCCGGGACGTCGCAGGCATGCTGCACAATCTGCGTCGATCCGAACCAGTCCGTGAAGTACTGGTAGAAGTTCCGGTTCCCGTACGAGGAGCACCCGTCGCCGGTGCCGTAGCCCGCCTTGATCGCCGCGGCATTGGGCTGATAGGGCGTGTAGTAGTACAGGTTGGCCGTGGCCTGGTTCTCCACGTACACCGGCGAGGACCCACAGGAGTGGTTCGGGTTCCAGAGGATGTTCCAGGTCTTCCCCGGCGCATACCAGGTGAAGTACTGGCTCGTACCGGCGGGGTTCGCGTACCGCTTGAACTGCCATGCGGCACCGAAGACCTGGTTGAAGAAGCCGTAGTAGCGGGTATCGCACGCCGCGGTGTCGGGGCATCCCTGCCCCATCGCGATCTCGTACCGCCAGTCACTGGGCCACACGTGGTTGACCAGGCCCTGCTCCTTCTGCAGGGTCGCCAGGATGACCTGCGGGTTGATGCCGCACGCCTGCGAGACCTTGTAGATGATCCGCGAGGCGCGCTCGCGCGTCCCCCCGGAGTACGCACCGCACATCGCGTCCGCCGTGGTCGTGCGCGACGTGTCGTACCAGTCCTTCAGGCAGGTGTAGCCGGACTGACACGACGGGACCATCTCCTCAAGGAAAGCCTGGATCTCCGCCTCCGTCATCGTGGAGCTGTCGAAGAAGACCTCGTCGCTGATGATGTTGCCGGCTTCGAACTTCGACAGGTCGGCGATCTGGATCGAGTCCCCGATCGCCGTCTCGGCATCGAGCGCCGCGTCGATCTCGAAGTTCGTCGTGGCTTCGGACGTCGCCGTGGGCTCGGCGGCCGAAGCCGCGGGGGCGACGAGGAGACCGGCGAGCATGGCGAGCACAGCGAGCATCGGCGCAATCAGTCGCCTCATCTACCCGTCTCCTTATTCACAGTGAATTCTGTGACTAGTGTGGCGAAAGTTACACCTGAACACAATCGTGGCTAGAGTTCGGCGTGCAGCGCCCAGATCTTGTCGGCTGCTTCGAGCCACGAGAACACCCGGCCGCGATCGGCCGCGAGCACGGCCAGCCGTTCCGCGGCGGCCGTCGAGCCGAGCGCGTCCGCCAGCGCGGCACCGAGCGCATCGACCGCGTCCGTACCGGTGGGAGGGACGAGCATGCCGCCGTCGACCACGAGTTCACGCAACACGTCGGAGTCGACGGCGATGACCGGGACGCCGAGCGTCATCGCTTCGACGGTCCGCCAGGGGAACGCCGCCCGTGTCGATGGGGCGACGAATGCGACGGCCGCACCGAAGACGGCACCCCGATCGGCGTCGTCGAGCGACCCGCGCACGTGGACGAGCCGTTCGGGCACCCCTGCGGCCGCGGCGATCTCCGAGATGGCCGGTTCCTCACCCTCGTCGGCATCGATCACGACGACCGGCACCTCGTGGCCGCTGCGCGCGACGGCGCCGAAGCCGGCGGCAAGCGCGTCCGACGCGACCGATCGCCCGGCAAGCAGCACATACCCCTCCGGAAGACCGAGATCACGGCGTCGCCCGACCTCGTCGGTCGGCACGCGGAAACCTTCGGGTGCGGCACCGCAGATGACCCGGATGCGGTCACTCAGCTTCGGAGAGATCTCTCCGAGACGCCGTGCCATCGCGTGTGTCGGCACCACGACCGCGTCGGCGTGTTTGACGGCGCGCTTGAGCATGGCTTTGTGCCAGCCGGCGCTCGATCGGGGAAGCTCGTCGGGCGTCTCCCACGGGCGCAGGTCCCAGATCGTGACGGTCGTCTGATCGTTCGCGTGCACCCGGTCATGCTTGACCAACGGCGCGAACAGGCTCGGCGAGTGGATCATCCCCCCACCGATTCCCGTCGCGAGACCGAGATGCAGCGCGCCGGCGAGTTCCCGCCGCGGAAGCGTGGTGCGCCGCACACCGGAGATGCCGGGGATCTCCAGCACCGAGCCGTCTCCACCGGCCGCCGGAGCGATGCCCTCGACCTCGCACCCCTCCGGGGCGTGGGCGATCAGCGCGCGCACGAGCTCACCCGATGCGACCTTCAGATCCGCGTCTGTCGGGGCGACCAGCTGGTCGAGCATCACGCGCAGCACGGCGCTCACGATTCCGGCTCCGCGGTGGGTGTCGCCGGGTGCAACGTCTGTTGCACGAGCTCGCGGATGTAGTCGTAGTCGGGGTCGTACTCGTCGATGCCCCCCTCGGGCGTCAGTTCGATGGTCGACACCGGCTGATCCTTCGCCTTGACCGCGAGGTCGACCAGGTACGGAAGCATCGAGGTGGGGATGTCGGTCTCGACCAGGTCGGCGCCGGCCGCTGCGAGCTCCTGGAACCGGGTCAGCACGGTCTGCGGGGTGAACTGGTCCAACATCGCCTGTTGCAACTCGCGCTGCCGCTCCATCCGGTCGAAGTCGCTGGTCGTGTAGCGGGAGCGGGCATACCACTGGGCGGTGTCGCCGTCCATGTGCTGCTCACCGACCTCGATCCAGCCGATCGCCCAATCCTCGGCGGGCTGTCCCTCGTAGCTGGGACCGCCCCCCTTGGGGAGACGCTCGTCGACGGTGATCGTCACGCCCCCGAGCGCATCGACGAGGTCGGCGAACCCCTTCATGTCGACGAAGACGTAGTAGGGGATCTCGATCCCCATGATCCCCTCGGCGGCGTCCTTGGTCGCCTCGACGCCGGGGGACGACCCGTTCGTGTACGCGTCCGGATACAGCTCGGTGCCGTCCTGGCAGACCTCGACCTCGGTGCGCAACTGGTTGATACCGCTCCCCCAACCGCACGTGGGGTCGGCGAACCCCTCGTGGCCGTCCGGGTACTTCTCCTGCATCGGCCCCTCGGCGAACGGGAAGTGCGGCATGTCGCGCGGAATGCCGGTGATCGTCGTCGCGCCGGTGTCGGCGTTGATCGACACCACCGAGATCGAGTCGAAACGCATGCTGTCGCGACCCTCGCCGCTGTCGGCACCGAGGAGGAGGATGTTGTAGTAGCCGTCCGAGGGTTCGACCGGCGGCCCACTCGCACCGAAGATCGCCCCCAGCGCATCGCGCGCCGCACCCACCGACTGCGCCGCGTACGCCGCACCCCCACTCGCGGCGATCACCAGCGCGATGGCCAGCGCCGGAATCCCGACGCGGGCGACCCCGGCCGTCTTGACCAGGCGCACGAGCCGCAGGGTGTCGATCGTGAGGACGACCCACAGCGCGGCATAGACGATGAGAATCCCCTGGGCCAGCAACAACACGAACCAGTTCGTGGCGAGACTGAACAGCAGACCCCGCGCGAACAGTGCGATGAGCACACCGGCCACCGCGAGCACCCACATGGCCAGGGTCGCGGTCAGCCCGATGCGCCCGAGTCGGCGGCTGCCGGCGAGCACCTGTGCGGAACCGGGCAAGAGGAAATTCATCCCCACGAGCCACCAACCCCGCCGGGACATCACGGTCTCCGAGGTCGCGTCGGGGTACCGGAGGGGTCGTTCCTCGATCGTCCGAGTGCGCGATGACGCCGAAGGGCGCAACGGGGCGGCGACGCTCACAGGGAGTCCTTGAGCCGCCGGTTCTTCTCCTCGACCTGCGCCTCGAGATCACGGGCGTACGCCTCGATGCGGTCACCGAGCACCGCATCCGAGGAACCGAGCATGCGCGCGGCCAGGATGCCGGCGTTCTTCGCCCCGTTGATCGACACCGTCGCCACCGGGATCCCCGCAGGCATCTGCACGATGCTCAACAGCGAGTCCATGCCCTCCAGGGTCGCCAACTGCACGGGCACACCGATCACCGGAAGCGACGTGAGCGAGGCGAGCATGCCGGGAAGATGCGCGGCACCACCGGCGCCGGCGATGATCGCCCGCAGGCCGCGCGAGCGCGCCTCGCGCCCATAGCGCAACAGCTTGTCCGGCGTGCGGTGGGCGGAGACGACCTCGACCTCGTGCGGCACACCGAAGTCCGTCAGCGCCTGTGAGGCGTCGCTCATCACACGCCAGTCGGAATCGGAACCCATCACGACGCCGACCAGCGGCGCGTCGGAGGAATGCAACGGTCGGGTCACCGTCCCAGGCTAGGTGCGCCCCCTGGAAGAACCCCGCAACGGCACGGCCCAATCGCGGACGGAGCGCCGGCGACGTCAGTCCTGAAAGAAAGCGGAGGCGGCTCGGGCCTGGTACGCGACGTCGTCGAGATCACCGCCCGACACGGTGACGTGCCCCACCTTGCGCCCCGGGCGCGGGTCCTTGCCGTAGGTGTGGATCTTCGCTGCGGGGTGCTCCGCCATGGCCGCCGCGAACCGGGCGTCGAGCGGATCCGACAGCGGACCACCGAGGATGTTGATCATCACCGACCAGTCGTGCGCCGCATCCGAAGAGCCCAGCGGCAGATCCAGAACCGCGCGCAGATGCTGCTCGAACTGCCCGGTCACCGCCCCGTCCTGGGTCCAATGGCCGCTGTTGTGGGGGCGCATCGCGAGCTCGTTGACGAGCACCCGCTCATCCGTGGTCTCGAACAACTCGACCGCCAACATCCCGACGACATCGAGCCCTTCGGCGACACCCACGCCGATACGCGCGGTCACCTCCTGCAGACGGGCGTCCTGATGCGGAGCGGGCGCCACCACCTCGGCACACACACCGTTCTTCTGCACCGTCTCGACCACCGGGTACGCGCGCACCTCGCCGGACGGCCGGCGGGCCACCTGCTGGGCCAGCTCCCGCGAGAAATCGACGAGTTCCTCGACGAGCAGAGCACCACCGCGGGCGTCTTCGGCGAGCGCCGTGAACCAGTCGTCGGCTTCGGTGGCCGCCGACACGACGCGCACCCCCTTGCCGTCGTATCCCCCGCGTGGGGTCTTCACCACCGCACGTCCGCCGTGATCATCGAGGAAGCTCTGCAGCTCGGCGCGTCCGGTCACCGCCGCCCAATCCGGCTGGGGCATGCCCAACGCCGCGAGACGCGTACGCATCTCGATCTTGTCCTGCGCGAAGCGGAGCGCGTGGGGGCCGGGACGCACCGCGACGCCCGCGTCGACGAGCGCTCCGAGCACATCCTGCGGAACATGCTCGTGATCGAAGGTGACCACGTCGACGTCCCGCGCGAACGCGAGCACGGTCGCGGCGTCGCGGTAGTCGCCGACCGCCGTCGCGGCCAGCGACGCCGCCATGCCCTCGGACTCCGCGAGCACGCGCAAATCGATTCCCAACTCGACGGCGGGCGCGATCATCATCCGCGCCAACTGTCCGCCACCGACCACTCCGACACGCAACGTCATACCGCCCCTTCCGACCGCTCCATTGTGTCGCACCACGCGCGCTCGGGCGCGCCGACTCCGATCAGGCGGGGGCTGCCGGCGGCGGCGGGACCGGCGGGATGCGCGGATCACTCGTCGGCGTCGTCCCCTGCGCGTCACGGTGGGCGAGGATCTGGTTCACCTCGACCTGGTCGACCAGCGCCTCGTGCACCAGGGCGACGTCGGGGATGTTGCGCAACCGGAGCGGATCGTCCACGCCGTTGGACAGCGTGAGCGTGCCCGCTCCCCACATGCGCTGCAGAAGGCCGCGACGCACACCGATCGAGTACCCCCGCACATGGCTGAGCTCGCGCCGCCGACGCGCGAAGATGCCGTTACGCTCGATGACACGACGGGTCGTGATCACATACGTGTGCGACCACCAGGCCAGGAACGGAAGCAGCACGAGCAGGAAGACGACCACCGCCGCGGCCGTCAGCAACATCCAGTTCTCGAACGGCGCGGGGAGGTTGCCGTACAGGTACCCCGTCGCACCGGCGACGGCCAGGAGCACCAGCACCGGCCAGAACAGCCTTCGGGCGTGCGGGCGCACACGCGCGACCCGCAACTCGGGGGTCGGTGCCCCCGGTGCGGGCGCCAGAGGTCTGGCCCCGGTTCCGACCGGCTGTGTCATGCCCCCATCATGCCGGGACCCCACCCCACCTGGCGGGCGCCGCGCCCAGCGTCACCGCACGTGGACGACATCCCCGGCCGAGACCGCGACCGGATCGCCCCCGGAGTCCACGACCAGGCGCCCCTCGGCGTCGATGCCCGTCGCCTCACCCGCGAGCGCCTCCCCGTGGGGAAGGGACACCGTGATCTCACGACCGATCGTCGCGCAACTCTTGACGACGTCGGCGTGCAGCCCCGACACCGACGCATCCCCACCCGCCGCCACGAGGCCGGTGAGGTGCCGGTCGAGGGCGTCGAGGTAGTCCGCGATGAGGCGGTCCTCATCCACCTCGACACCCGCGACCAGGAAAGAGGTCGCGGTCGCGACGGGCAACTCCGCCCGTGACATCCGCGTGTTGATCCCGGTTCCGATCACGACGCAGTCCGGGTGGCTGGGCACGACCTCCGCGAGGATGCCGCACAGCTTCGCGCCATCCAGCAGCACGTCGTTCGGCCACTTCGACATCGCCTCATGCCCGGACGCCCCCAGTTGCGCGCGCACCGCGCGCACGAGCGCCGCGCCGGCGGCCAGCGGGATCCATCCCCTGGCCGCTACCGGAAGATCGGCGACCCGCACGAGGGTCGACACCGCGAGCGCGGTGCCGGGCGGGGCCACCCACGAGCGATCCAGACGCCCCCGACCCGCCCGTTGGTCGGTGGTCACCAACACCGACAGGTGCGGCCACAGTCCGGGGGCGTCACGCACGCCCGCGATCACATCGGCGTTCGTGGAATCGGTCGACTCCGTCACCTGCAGACGAGGGCTGAGGGCGGCGGCGCGGGGGTATCCGGCGGCGGGGATCGTCATGGCCCCCACCGTACGCCGTCGCTCCCCACGGCGACGCGGACTTCCCGCCGTCTCGCGCATCCGCTACCGCCCTCCCGCAGGTGTCGACCCGCACCAACAGAACCCGGATCGGTTGTGCCGACCCTCCAACGGATCCGACGATCGCGCCGATAGGGTGGAATCCGTGACCGACGACATCGATCTCTCGACCACCGCCGGAAAGATCGCCGACCTGCGGGCGCGGTATCAAGAGGCGGTCGTCGAGGCGGAGAAGGCCGCCCACGACAAGCAGCACGCCAAGGGCAAATTCACCGCTCGCGAGCGGATCGAACTGCTCCTGGACAAGGGATCGTTCGTCGAGATCGACGAATACGTGCGTCACCGCACCACCGCGTTCGGCATGGACCGTTCGCGCCCCTACGGCGACTCCGTCGTCACCGGCACCGGCACGATCCACGGCCGCGCCGTCGCCGTGTACGCACAGGACTTCTCGACCTTCGGCGGATCGCTCGGCGAAGTCGCCGGCGAGAAGATCATCAAGGTTATGGAGCTGGCGCTGCGCAGCGGCATCCCGATCATCGGCATCCTCGACTCCGGCGGCGCGCGCATCCAGGAGGGCGTGGTCGCCCTCGGCAAGTACGGCGAGATCTTCCGCCTCAACACCCGCGCCTCGGGTGTCATCCCGCAGATCTCCATCATCATGGGGCCCGCAGCCGGTGGCGCGGTCTACTCCCCCGCGCTCACCGACTTCGTGGTCATGGTCGACAAGACCAGCCAGATGTTCGTCACCGGCCCCGACGTCATCAAGACGGTCACCGGTGAGGACGTCGGCATGGAGGAGCTCGGCGGTGCGCACACGCACAACACCCGGTCGGGTGTCGCACACTACCTCGCCGACGACGAGGACGACGCGATCGACTACGTGCGCACCATGCTCGGCTACCTCCCCGACAACAACATGTCGGAGCTTCCGGTCTACGAGACCGAGTTCGAGTTCGAGACGACGGACTCCGACCGCGCGCTCAACACGATCATCCCGGACTCCCCCAACCAGCCCTACGACATCCACACGGTCATCGAGGGCATTGTCGACCAGGGCGAGTTCCTCGAGGTACAGCCGCTGTTCGCCCCGAATATCGTCATCGGGCTGGGGCGGATCGAAGGTCGTTCGGTCGGCATCATCGCCAATCAGCCCTCCCAGATGGCGGGCACCCTCAACATCGACGCCGGAGAGAAAGCCAGCCGGTTCGTGCGCTTCTGCGACGCCTTCTCCATCCCCGTCGTCACGCTCGTCGACGTCCCCGGCTACCTGCCGGGGACGGATCAGGAATGGACCGGCGTCATCCGCCGCGGCGCGAAGCTGCTCTACGCGTACGCGGAAGCGACCGTGCCGCTGGTCACCGTGATCCTCCGCAAGGCCTACGGCGGCGCGTACATCGTGATGGGCTCGAAGCAGCTCGGCGCCGACGTCAACCTCGCCTGGCCGACCGCCGAGATCGCCGTCATGGGTGGTCAGGGAGCCGTGAACATCCTCTACCGCGGCGAGATCAAGCGTGCCGCCGAAGCGGGAGAAGACGTCGCCGCGGTACGCACCAGACTCGCGAACGAGTACACCTACAACGTCGCCTCCCCCTTCCTCGCCGCCGAGCGCGGCGAGCTCGACGGCATCATCGAGCCGGCACAGACGCGCGTGTCGATCGCGAAGGCCCTGCGCGCCCTGCGCGGCAAGCGCGCCAGCCTTCCCCCCAAGAAGCACGGGAACATCCCGCTGTGACCGAGCCGAGCCGCTCCCCCGACGCCACCGCCGGCGTTTCGATCGATGTGCGCCGCGGAAACCCGACCGACGAAGAGCTCGCGGCACTCCTGGCGGTGCTCTCGGAGGCCTACCAGACCGAGCTCGACGAGGCGACCGCCCCCTCGGAGACCCCGCGCTCCGCATGGGAGCTCACCCAGCGCGGTCTGCGCACCCCGCTGCGTCGCGACCTCGGCTGGCGCCAAGGCGGCTGGCAGCACGGCTGCTGATCAGACCCGGGCACCGCCCCCACGGCGGATTCCCAGGTCTTGTCCCCCGAAATACCTACAGACGACCCGTGGCGACCGTCGCATACTGGAAGAGCTGGAACGCTTCGGCGTTCGGCTGACCTGCCTCCGCTGTGCGGACTCGTCAGGTTCGGCCCCGGCGGACGGTTTTCGGGTAATCGTCCGCACAGGCGGGGAGCAGGCGGAGACGCCGCTCCCCGCCTCTTCTGTTCCCCCGCGGCCCGCCGGCACCCGCCCGTTGCCGTTGCCCTTGCCGTTGCCGCCACAGGACATTCGGTCTGAATCGCGCGAGATCGACCTCTCAGCGCCCGCCCGGCCGGGTTTCACCTGCGTTGTCCCCCGCCGGTCGGCTGCCGATGACGGCGCCCGTCTACGGACGTCGTCGCTGACAACACAGGAGATCGGAGCGAAATCGCGCGGCATCGCGCGATTTTCGCCTGACCGGCCGCTCTCGTCCTGTGTCGTTCACACGCAGCGGGGCGGCGCCTGCGGGCGACCGACGATCAAACCGACCGGCAACGTCGGCAACGCCGGCAACGCCGGCAACGCCGGCAACGCCGGCATCGTCGGCGGGCGCCGGCGCGTGTCAGCGGCGGGGGTGCGCGATCTCGCGCCAGAGGTCGACCGCGTCTTCGTCCGACAGACCGGTTCCAGCCCCTGAGCGACCGACGACGGTGACCGCGACACTCTCGTGCGGTGATGTGCGCACGTAGAGACGTTCGGACGTCGCCTCGCTGAGTGTCTCGGCGAGCTGGCCCCGGATGATCGAGAGGGTGACGTCGTCGACGCGATCGAGGCCGCCCTCATCGAGCACCGTCACGCTCGAACCACGGCGACGGAGCCGCTCCAATTCCGCCCGCACCGCGTCGTCGAGCAGTCGCGGCCCACGCAGTTCGTCGCGGAGGCTTCCTTCCGCGATGCGGGCACCGAGTCGCTCCTCCTCGGAGAGACGTCCCCCTTCGGCCACGACACGCATAAGCGCGGGCCCGGCGATGGCGAGCGCGCGCTGCACCTTCGTCCGCCGCTCCCGTTGCCGCACACTCTGCGAGGCTTCGACCCCGGACGCCTGGCGCTGCAGCGTGGTCAACTGCGCCGTATCACGTGCGGCCCGATCGAGCGAGCGCATCAGCAGTTGGGCGACCGCGACCCACACGACCGAGCCGACCAGGCCCAGCCCCAGGGCCGTGAGCGGTCCCATCCACACCGACGAGGTGACAGCGAGCGCGATAATGCCCAGCCACGCGATCCACGGACGACGGCGCACCATGACGACCACCATCAGCGCACCGATGCCGCCGAGATACCACGTCGCGTACGGCGCGGTGACGTGGTCGAGTCCTACGGCGACCGACAGCGCGTTCGGCACGACGATCGCAGCGCCCAGCGCCAGTCCCGCCGCCCAGCCGGGAAGCCGGCCGCTGGGCTGCGCCGCGTCCAGCGCCGCGTCCAGGCCGTCGCCGTCCACCTCCGGGATCGGCTCCGTACCGGCGCGCCCGCCCGCGCGCGGCTCCCACAGCACGACCAGCCAGGTCGTGCCGAGGTAGACGAACAGGGCGACGACCAGCAGCCACGGCATCGGGACGGGGGCGGTCCACCACAGTCCGCGCGCGGCGAGATAGGCCGTGAAGGCCAGGGCGAGCCCGACGAGGATGTTGCGCACACTCATGAGGCCGCACCCGCCCCCGCCCACTCCAGATGCACCCGCGTGCCATCCGCCCCGGAGCTGACGATGCCGGTCCCGCTGACGGCGGCCATGCGCGCGATGATCGACGCGCGGATGCCGAGCCGGTCATCCGGCACGGCGCCGACATCGAAGCCGTCTCCGTCGTCGACGATCTCCACCACGACCGTCGCGGGGTCACCTGATGCCTCGAGCGACACCTCCAGGCCCGCGGCCGCGGCATGCTGGAGCGAGTTGAGCACCGCCTGCGTCGCAGCCAGGACGACCGAGCGGGCGACCCGACCGGGCACGTCACCGACGTCTTCGGCGACACGTCGCCGCACGGTCAGGTCGGCGCCCATCTCGCGGGAGCCCGCCTCGATCTCGTCGGCGATGCTGTCGGGCGTGCGAGCCGCGTCGCTTCCCTCACTCGCGTCGCGGTCGGTGTTGGCCAGGCGGGTGAGCGCCTCGCGGGCCATCGAGACGGCGAGCGCCTGCTCGCGCGGCGTGTCGGCCCGTTCCGCCGCGATCAGCGCCGCCAGCACACTGTCGTGCATGAGTGCCGCGACGGCGACACGCTCGTCCTCCGCCGCATCGGCCGCCGCGGCTCGTGCGTACAGGTCGACCGCACGCGCGCGGGTCTCGTCGACGTTCGTCGCGATCGAGCGCAGGAGCCAGCCGAGGGTGATCAGGACCCCGCCGAGGATGAGCGCGAACGACACGTCGAGCGCGAGCGACAGCCAGAACGAGGGATCGAATGCGCCGCCGATGAGGCGGATGGCCCCGAACATCAACGGCGCGAGAACGGTCCAGGCGATCTGCGCCGGCAGCGGGAGGACCAGGACGCTCGCGACCGTGGCGACGTTGATGAGGAACCAGATCCACGGCTGGTCGGTCGGCGACGTGTACAGGCCGACGTTGACGATCGGGAAGACGACCAGCACGACCGCGAAGACCCCGATGAACACGCCCGCGGTGACCCGCACGCCACGGCCGAGAACACAGGCGACGAGCATCGCGGTGAGGCTGCCGAAGGTGACGACGACCAACGCGTTCTGCGCGGCGGTCCCCGTCGCCAGCGTCCCGATCGCGGTGAGCAGACCCTGCAGACCGAGGAAGACCGACCCCAGCGCGATGGCAATCTGGAGCACCCGTTCGATGCGGTGGCGCGTGAACGAACCCAGGTCCGGCTCGGCTCCGCGCAGGCGTGGCAGCCTGCCCCATGCCTCGTCGACGGCGGCCGGGGAATCGGAGCGGGGGCCGGGCGAGCTCATCGTGTGCGCTCGGGATCGGTGCGATGTCGATCGAGGAGCCCGTCCTCGACCGCGCGGTGGAGCAGATCGATCTTGGTGGGCGCCGGGCGCCCCACCTCCACGTACTTCGTGCGCACGCGGGTGATGTTCTCCTTCGCCGTCGAATAGGCGACGCCGAGACGCTCGGCGACGACCTTCAGCGGCAGACCCGCAGCGTACAGTCGCAACACGTCGCGCTCCCGTGCGGACAGTTGCGCATCGGCGAACTCCCGATCCCCCTCGACCGCGCTGGCCCATTCGACGTTGTTGAGCGGCTCGCCCTGCGCGACGCTCGAGACCGCGTGCAGAACGTCATCGATACGCGAGGTCTTCGACACGATTCCGGCGGCCCCCGCGGCCAACGCCTCGCGGACGGATGCGGGTCGGTCCGCGACGCTGTGGATGATCACGCTCGAGCCATCCCCCACCAGACGCGTCACGTTCTCGGTGACCGTCGCCCCATCGCCCAGGGTGAGGTCGAGGACCACCACATCCACGGGAGGCACCTGCCGGGACCGCCGCCACGAGAGGTACTCGGTGACGGTGCTCCCCGAGAAGACGACGCTCGCCGAGCCCTCTCGCGCGCAACCCGCTTCGAGACCGAGTCGCACCGACTCGTGGTCGTCGATGAGGGCCACCCGTGTCATGCGATCACCTTACCTGTGAGAACGCTCCATGACGGGCTGCCGGCGCGCATATCCACCGATCGTGCGCGCATCCGGATTCTCCGATCGCCGACCGTGGCGGCGACACGCGGTTCAGCCTCGACGGAGGACCGCGACGGCTTCGACGTGATGTGAGTTCGGAAACAGGTCGAAGGCGTCCACGCGATCGGTGAGGTAGCCGGCCTCCCGGAACGTCCCGAGGTCGCGCGCGAGCGCGACCGGGTCGCACGCGACGTACACAACGGTCCGCGGATCGAGCGCGGCGACGTCCTCCACCACCTGACGCCCCGCACCCGCCCGAGGGGGGTCCAGCAGCACGACCCCGCGCGCCAGTCGTGCCCGCTGGGAGGCGGACGCGGAGGCGCGAAGCGCCGAGATCCACCGGTCCACGCGGGCCGTCTCGGCCCGCGCACCGACCCACTCCGCGAGGTTCCGACCGGCGTGATCGGTGGCACGCACATCAGACTCCACCGACGTGACACGGGTCGAGCCGCCGCCGAGATCGCCGAGCGTGGCGGCGAACAAGCCGACACCGCCGTAGAGGTCGAGATGCCAACCGTCGGGGTCGACCGCGAGGCCGTCGACCGCCGCGTCGACGAGGCGTCGGGCGACGGCATCGGTGAGCGTGTGCGCGGCCAGCCGATGCACCTGCCAGAATCCGCCCGCATCCACCCGGAACGACCGCCCCGCGGCATGCTCGACCACAACCTCTCGCACGGCGGGATCGGGTCGCTCACCCGCGGGCCGGGGAAGGACGCGCACGGCACCGTCGGCGGCCTGCACGAGATCGATGCGTCCTGGGCGGCCCGCGCCGAGGGACGCCACGGCTCGCTCCACCGCGGGCGTCGCCAGCGGCATGGACTCGACCGGGACCACCCGATGACTCCGCTGCGCGAACGGCCCCACGACCCCGGCGTCGTCCACGTGGAAGCTGAGGCGGGTGCGCCATCCGGTGCCGTCGACCGTCTCCTCGGCGAGGACGGAACCGTCGGTGTCGCGCTGTGCCGTCGCCGACGAGATGGTCGCGGGCACCTCGAGACGGCCGATGCGGGCCAGCGCGTCGCGGACGACATCGAGCTTGAGCTCCCGCTGGGCGGCCAGATCGATGTGACCGAAGTCCGCCCCGCCCGGGCGACGCTCCGGCGGGACGTCGATGTCGGCGGGGGCCCACACGTGCGGCCGACGCGTCGGCGCGGCATCGAGCACGTCGAGCGTCTCCGCGCGCCAGAAGGACTTCTTGGACGTGTCGGTCAGGCGCGCCCGCACCCGTTCACCCGGGATGGCATCCGGGACGAACACCACCCGCCCCTCATGGCGGGCGACGAACACCCCGCCATGGGCGACGCCCGTGATGTCGAGGTCGATGATGCTGCCCACGTCCATGACTCGAGCCTGTCACAGCTATCGTCGGGGGATGCGCGTGTGCCTCGCTTCGACATCGCCCGCCCGTCTGATGCTGCTGCGCCAGGCGGGGATCTCCCCCGAGGCCGCCGCGCCCGACGTCGACGAGGAGGCGGTGATCGCCGCCGTGGAATCCGGCGAAGGACGCACCCTCTCTCCCGACGAACACGTGCTCCTCCTCGCCCGGAGGAAGGCGGCGGATGTCGCCGCGAGGATCGCCGATGAACAGCCCGACTTCGATGGCATCGTCATCGGCGGCGACTCCATGTTCGAACTCGACGGCGAGATCCTCGGCAAACCGCACACCGCGGACAACGCGACGGCGAGATGGCACGGGATGCGCGGCCGCACCGGCGTGCTGCACTCCGGCCACGCGGTGTTCCGCCTGACCCCCGGCCGACACGCCCGGGAGGCGCACGCCGTGGCCGAGGCATCCGTCACCTTCGCCGACGACGTCACCGACGCCGAGATCGACGCCTATGTGGCCACCGGCGAGCCACTGCTGGTCGCCGGTGCGTTCACCGTCGACAGCCTCGGCGGCCCGTTCATCACGCGTGTCGAAGGAGACCCGTCGACCGTCGTCGGCATGTCCCTGTCGACCTTGCGGAACCTCGTGCGCGAGCTCGGGGTCGACTGGCCGTCGCTGTGGAGCACCCCCACCGCGTGAGACCACCCATCCTGGCCAGAGACCCCCACAGCGGGCGTTGTACTTGGAAGACCACGTTTCTCCGTGGGTTTTGTACGAACCAGTCAAAACGACCACCCGTCCCGTAGGTAGGCTGAAATCCATGCCCCGCATCGCCAAGGTCCTCATCGCGAACCGCGGCGAGATCGCCGTCCGTGTCATCCGAGCCGCGCGTGACGCCGGGAAATCCTCCGTCGCCGTCTACGCCGACCAAGACCGTGATGCGTTGCACGCGCGTCTCGCCGACGAGGCGTACGCCCTCGACGGGTCGACCAGCGCAGAGACCTACCTCTCGATCGAGAAGATCCTCTCCGTCGCGCGCCGCTCCGGCGCCGACGCCGTGCACCCCGGCTACGGCTTCCTCGCCGAGAACGCCGAGTTCGCGCGCGCCGTCATCGGAGCCGGTCTGATCTGGATCGGCCCCTCCCCCGAGGCGATCGAGGCCCTCGGCGACAAGGTCACCGCGCGCCACGTCGCCGAGAAGGTCGGTGCGCCGCTGGCCCCGGGCACCCCCGGCCCCGTCGACGGCGCCGACCAGGTGGTCGACTTCGCCCGTGAGCACGGCCTGCCCATCGCCATCAAGGCCGCCTACGGCGGCGGCGGGCGCGGGCTCAAGGTCGCCCGCGAATTCGACGAGGTCGCCGAGCTGTTCGAATCGGCCACGCGCGAGGCGATCGCCGCGTTCGGGCGCGGTGAGTGCTTCGTCGAGAAATACCTCGACAAGCCCCGCCACGTCGAGACCCAGTGCTTGGCCGACGCCGCCGGCAACGTCGTCGTCGTCTCCACACGAGACTGCTCGCTGCAACGCCGCCACCAGAAGCTGGTGGAGGAAGCGCCCGCACCGTTCCTCACCGAGGAACAGAACGGCATCCTCTACGACGCCTCGAAAAAGATCCTCCGCGAGGTCGGCTACCTCGGTGCCGGCACGTGCGAGTTCCTCATCGGCGCCGACGGCACGATCTCGTTCCTCGAGGTCAACACCCGACTCCAGGTCGAACACCCCGTCTCGGAGGAGGTCACCGGTATCGACCTCGTGCGCGAGCAGTTCCGTCTCGCCGAGGGCGAAGAGATCGGATACGACGACCCGGCCCCCGTCGGCCACTCCATCGAGTTCCGCGTCAACGGCGAAGACCCGGGCCGAGGCTTCTTGCCGCAACCCGGCCCCATCCACGTGTTCAAGACGTTCGGTGGCCCCGGCATCCGCCTCGACTCCGGCGTCACCGCCGGCGACGCCGTATCGGGTGCGTTCGACTCGCTGCTGGGCAAGATCATCGTGACCGGCCGCGACCGGGCCGAGGCGCTCGAGCGCTCACGCCGTGCCCTCGACGAGTTCGAAGTCGCCGGCATGCCCACCGTCCTACCCTTCCACCGCAAGGTCGTCCGCGATCCCGCGTTCACCGCCGAGGACGGCCGGTTCGGCGTGTTCACCCGGTGGATCGAGACCGAGTTCATCAACGACATCCCCGCCTGGGACGGCGAGCTGGACTCTCCGCAGCCCGAAGAGGGACGCCACACCGTGGTCGTCGAGGTCGGCGGCAAACGTCTCGAGGTGAGCCTGCCCGACCGCGTGGTCTCGTCGGCACCACAGACCGGCCGTCCCGCCGTCGCCCCTCCCTCGCGCCGCTCCCACGCCGCCGCGGTCTCCGGTGGAGGCGCCAGCGGCGACGCCGTGAAGGCACCCATGCAGGCCACCATCGTCAAGGTCGCCGTCGCCGAGGGGCAGGAGGTCGTCAAGGGCGACCTGATCGTCGTCCTCGAGGCGATGAAGATGGAACAGCCCATCCAGGCCCACAAGGACGGTGTCATCGGCACGCTCAACGCCGCCCCGGGCACGACCGTGTCCGCCGGCCACCAGCTGATGACCATCGCCTGACCGCCCGCGCATCCGCCCCGCGGGGCACCGCCGACGCGCGAAGTCGGAGGATCACGCCGAGGTCGGAGGATCCGCCCGGCATCCTCCGACCTCGGACCGGATCTCCGACATCGAGGATCGCGTGGACGCGTCAGTCGTCGTCTTCGCCGTGGTCGACGATGTGCATCGCGCGCGTGGCGTCGGTGATGCTCGTCGACAGCGACGGGTACACCGCGAAGACCCGGGAGACCTGGTCGACGGTCAGGCGACGCTCGACGGCGATCGCCAGCGGATAGATCAGCTCCGACGCCTTGGGGGCGACGATCACACCGCCGATGACGGTGCCACTGCCCTGGCGCGCGATGATCTTCACGAAACCGTCCCGGATGCGCTGCATCTTCGCCCGCGGGTTCGCCGCGAGCGGGAGCTTGTGGACGATCCCGTTGATGGCGCCGTCGGCGATGTCCTGCTCGGAATACCCGATGGTCGCGATCTCCGGCGCGGTGAAGATGTTCGCGGTGATCCGGCGCTGCTCGAGCGGGATCACCACATCGCCGAGGGCGTGGAACACCGCCTGTCGCCCCTGCATCGAGGCCACCGACGCGAGAGGCACGAACGTGGTGCAGTCACCGGCGGCGTAGATATTGGGCACGGAGGTGCGCGCGACACGGTTGACACGGATGTGGCCCGAAGCCGTCATCTGCACGCCGGCCTCCTCGAGGCCGATGTCCTTCGTGTTGGGGATCGACCCCACCGCCATCAGGCAGTGGCTGCCCTCGATGACCCGCCCGTCCGCAAGGGAGACGGTCACACCGTCTCCGGTGTTCTCGACCGTATCGGCGCGCGACTTCGACAAAACCGTCATGCCCCCGCGCTTGAAGACCTTCTCGAGAACGGCCGCCGCATCCTGATCCTCCCCGGGAAGCACCTGGTCACGGGAGGACACCAGCGTCACCTGCGAGCCGAGGTTCATGTAGGCCGAAGCGAACTCGGCACCGGTGACACCCGAACCGACCACGATGAGGTGCTCGGGAAGAACCTTCATGTCGTAGAGCTGCGTCCAGGTCAGGATGCGCTTGCCGTCCGGACGGGCAGTGGGCAACTCCCGCGGCGAGGCGCCCACGGAGACCACCAGCGTGTCGGCCTCGATCCGGTCGAAATCGGTGCCTCCCGGACCGGTGGACACGACGACGGCCGAATCGCCTTCGAGCCGCCCGTGGCCGTTGATGATGCGCACGCCGGCGTCCGCGAGCTGCTGACGCATGTCGTCGGACTGCTGACGCGCGAGAGACAGCAGCCGCTTGTTGACCGCCGCGAGATTGATCGCGATCTCCGGCTTCAACGGCTTGCCCTCGGCGCCCCTGGCGAACAGCTGCACACCGAGGTCGCCGGCCTCGGAGATCGCCACGGCCGCGTCTGCCGTGGCGATGAGGGACTTCGACGGCACCACATCGGTGATCACCGCCGAACCGCCCACACCGGCCCGCTCGACAAGGGTCACATCCGCACCGAGCTGCGCGGCCGACAGGGCCGCCTCATAGCCACCGGGGCCACCCCCGATGATCGCGACGCTCTGTGTCTGCTCGAAGCTCAACGACGACATGCCCCCATTGTTCCAGTCCGGAGGACGCGCCACGAACGCATCCTTCCTGGCGGCGAGGGTCTCGCGTTCCTAGAGTGGGGTCATGCACGACGCGTCCCTCAACCCGCTCGACGACCCGAACACCGACCCGTTCGAGGTCGCCGCGGCCGCCGCAGCCGACATCGCCCGCCTCACCGGGGCGGAGTCGCACGACATCGCCCTCACCCTCGGAAGTGGATGGGGCAAGGCCGCCGACCTGATCGGCGAGACCACGGCGACCATCCCCGCCACCGAGGTCACCGGGTTCAGCAAACCGGCGCTCGAAGGTCACGTCGGCACCCTTCGCAGCATCCTCACCCCCGACGGCCGCCGCGTGCTGGTCATCGGCGCCCGCACCCACTTCTACGAGGGACACGGCCCCCGTCGGGTCGTCCACAGCGTGCGCACCGCCGCCGCGACCGGCGCGAAGACGATGGTGCTCACCAACGGCGCCGGCGGCATCCGGCACACCTGGAAGCCGGGTCAGCCCGTGCTCATCAGCGACCACATCAACCTCACCGGAGCCTCCCCCCTCGAAGGCGCGACCTTCGTCGACCTCACCGATCTCTACTCGATGCGCCTTCGCGACCTCGCACGCCGCATCGACCCGACCCTCGACGAAGGCGTGTACTGCCAGTTCCGCGGGCCTCAGTACGAGACGCCCGCCGAGGTGCAGATGGCCAAGACGTTCGGCGGCCACATCGTCGGCATGTCCACGGCTCTGGAGGCCATCGCGGCCCGCCAGGCGGGAATGGAGGTGCTCGGGTTCTCCCTGATCACCAACATGGCCGCCGGCATCCAGACCACTCCGTTGAGCCACGCCGAAGTCATCGAGGCCGGGCGCGAAGCGGAGCCCGTGATCAGCGACCTGCTCGCGCGGGTCGTCGCGGCCCTGTGACCGCGCCCGAGAACTCCGTCATGAGCGACGAGGAGGCCGCCATGGACACCACCGCACACGAAGACCTGCTCAACCGAGCCCGCGCCTGGGTCGCGCAAGACCCCGACCCCGACACCCGTTCGGAACTGCGGGCACTGCTCGAGTCGGCCGAGGTCGGCGACGCCGACGCGCTGGATGCGCTCCACGACCGCTTCGCCACCCGCCTCGCCTTCGGCACCGCGGGATTGCGCGGCGAACTCGGCGCGGGCACGAACCGCATGAACCGCGTCCTGGTCGCGCAGGCCGCGGCGGGTCTGGCCGCCTACCTCGTCGAACGGGCGGGCGTGGATGCCGCGACCGCGGACGCCGCCGAGCCGGCCGCCCTCCGCGACGACGCCCCCCTGGTCGTGATCGGGTACGACGGCCGACGAAACTCGGACGTGTTCGCGAGGGACTCGGCCGAGATCTTCGCCGGAGCGGGACTGCGTGCGGTGCTGCTTCCCCGGCTCTTGCCGACCCCGGTGCTCGCCTTCGCGGTGCGGCACCTGAAGGCGGCCGCCGGGGTGATGGTCACCGCCAGCCACAATCCCCCCAACGACAACGGCTACAAGGTCTACCTCGGCGGGGACGACGACGGCTCACAGATCGTCAGTCCCGCCGACAAGGAGATCGCCGCGCACATCCAGCGCATCGCCGATGCGGGCGACATCGCCTCCCTGCCCCGGTCCCTCGCCTTCGAGACGGCCGCGGAAGAGGTCGTCACCACCTACATCCAAGCGACCGCGGCGGTGGCCCCGGCGCCCGAGGGCGCCGACGGCCTGACGTGGGTGTACACCGCGATGCACGGTGTCGGCTGGGAGACGTTGTCGGCGGTCGTCGAGCGGGCCGGATACCCGGCGCCGGTGGTGGTACCCGAACAGATCGAGCCGGACGGATCCTTCCCCACCGTGGCCTTCCCGAATCCGGAGGAACCCGGCGCGATGGACCTGTCGTTCGCGACCGCCGACGCGGCGGGAGCGGACGTCGTGATCGCGAACGACCCCGACGCCGACCGGCTCGCGGTGGCGCTACCGGATCCGACCGGAGGCTGGCGGCGACTCACGGGCAACCAGATCGGGTTGCTCCTCGGCTGGCGCGCCGCACGCCTGGCCGAGCAACGCACCGGCGACGAACCGCGCGGCGCGCTGGCGTGCTCGCTGGTCTCCTCCCCCGGACTCAAGGCCGTCGCCGACGCCCACGGGCTCGACTTCCACGCCACACTCACCGGCTTCAAGTGGATCTCCCGCGCACCCGGCATCGTCTTCGGCTTCGAAGAGGCCCTCGGCTATCTCGTCAATCCGGAGACGGTGCGCGACAAGGACGGGATCTCCGCGGCCGTCGCGGTGCTGGGCCTGGCCGCCGAAGCCCGCCGCGAGGGACGCACCCTCGGCGACCTCCTCACCGAGTTCGACAAGACCTTCGGGGTGTTCGCCAGCGACCAGGTCGCCGTGCGCACCGAGGACGTCGCCGCGGTGGGCACGATGATGACCGCGCTGCGCGCACACCACCCCAAAAACATCGGCGAGGTGCCGGTGACACAGGTCGACGACCTTCTGGACGGCGCGGACGGTCTCCCGCCGGGTGATGTGCTGCGTCTCTGGCTCGACGACGGCTCGCGCGTGATCGTCCGCCCCAGCGGCACCGAGCCGAAACTCAAGGTGTACCTCGACGTCCGCGCCGACTCCGCCGACGAGGCCGCCGCGCGTCTGGCGAAACTCACCGACGGCGCCCGCGCCCTGCTGGACGGGCTCGCCTGAGCCGATTGCGGCCCTGCGGCGAGGCCTCGCCGGGCCGCCGCCCGGCCGTTGCGAACTGACACGTCCCCTTACTCAGGCTCAGCGGCGCGGCCGTCGGCGTGTCGGCCTCGGTGACAGCCACGAGGCCTGAGTTGCGGCATCGGAGCGCCGGACGGTCGGACGAGCCGGCACCGGAACGCCGGGCGGTCGGGCGAGCCGCCTCTGGAGCGCCGGGATGGTACGACCGAGGCGACCAGACGAGACTGCGGGTTGGCGAACGTCGGCCGATCGTCCCTCACTCAGGTTCAGCGTCCAGGCGAACGGCGTGTCGCCCGCTGCAACGCCCTCGCAGCCTGAGTTCGGGCACAGGACGAGCCGGGACACGGGAGGGCCGGACGGCGTGGCTGCGCGCGGAGCGCGCTTGGGCGTGGGCGACGTGGCGCGGAGCGCGCCCTGCCGTAGGTGGCGTTGGCCGACGGCTACGTGTCCCTGACTCAGGCTCAGCCCGTCCTCCGACGGCGTGTCGAGCCGACCACCACGCACACACCCTGAATCGCGGCACAGGGAGGGCCGGTGGGTGGGTCAGCCGTCGATGACGGCGACGAGCTCGTCGAGGAAGGCCGCGAAGTCGGTGCTGCGGCGGACGATGCGCTGCACACTGTCGCGCTCGCTGAAGACCTCGACGAACTGCTCGAAGACGGTCTGGAAGGCTTCGCGGTCGTCTTCGGAGAACGCCACGAACGCCACGACCTGGACACGCCCGTCACCCCACGGGATCGACGGGTCTGCGATGCCGATCGCGATGGCCGTGCGCGAGGCCGTCATTCCCATCGCGTGCGGCACCGCCAGCGCGTCGGTGAACGCCGTCGACGACAGGCGCTCGCGTTCGATGGCCCGATCGACGTACTCCCCGTCGATCGCACCGAGGCCGACCAGGCGCTCACCGAGCATTCGGATGACGCCCTCCGACCCGTCCCCCGTGTCGAGACCGCGCACGAAGGCCGTGGGATCGAAGTACCGTTCGATGTCGGCACGCAGCCGCGCCAGACGACGCCCCCGACGCACCCGACCTGCCGCTGTCTGGACCCGGTCGACGTCGCTCTCGGTGAGGAAAGGCTGCACGCGGACGACCCGATCGCTCGGCGCCGGCGGATCGATCGTCGTGAGCACGAGGTCGGTGTCGATGGAGCGCCAATCCGGATCGGCCCGCGTCTCGACGCCGACGACCTCGATCGACCGCCCGAGGGAGCGGTCGACACTCGAGCGGAGCAGCTCGTGCAGCTCGTAATACCCGGGGCACACGATCGTCGCCGTCAGCAGCTGGTCGGCACGACGGCTGCGTTCGAGTCTCCCGCCGACGTGCATCGCGATGTAGGCGATCTCATCGTCCAGAAGCGGGATCCCGAGCGAGGTGTTCAGCCCGCTGGCGATGTAGACCGCGACATCGAAGATCATCGGGTAGGTCGACTTGAGCGACCGGGTGAGGGGGTTGCGGGACCAGGCCTGTTCCTTCGCCCGCGCGCGCAGGTTCTGCACGTGCAGGGCGAGTCGGAGGATGAAATCGTCGTGGGCGATGTCGACGAGGAACTGCGCCGCCGCACGCTCCACCACCTCGCGCACCGCCTGCTCGACCTCGGGGTCGAGGCGCCCCCGCACAGACGGGGCGGATGCGCCGGGCGCGACCACGCGGGTCAGCACGAGGGTCGCGAGGTGGTACTGGTCGCCCGCCCCCAGGGAGACCCCGAGGTGCTGTTCGCACAAGCGCCCCAGGATGGCCTCGACGGCCTCGTGCGACTCCTGCGACTCGTGAGCGATCGCATCGAGCCCGCGATCTTGCGCAACCCGGTCCGCAGCGATGGCGATGTGCATGACGACGTCGGCGATACCGAACTCGTTGACGAAGTAGCCGAGTGACCCGAGTTCGGCGACCAGATCGTCTTTGAACGGCCCGAACGCGCGTGCCCCGACCGATTCGTCGCCCAGAGTCCGCCGGAGCGCCTCGAGATCGAACGCCCCGGCGTCCATCTCGTCGTGGGCGAGGCGGCTGAGCAGCCGACGCTGCGCCATCTCGTTGCCCCGCAGTCTCGCGGTCGAGGCCGAACGCTCCAACGTCAGCTCCGTGCCGCCGAGGAGCGATCGCACCCGCGCGAGGTCGGCTTCCAACGTCGCCGGGCTCACATGCAACTCATCCGCTGTCTGGAACACGTCGATCCCGTCGGGGTCGTCCAGGAGCAAACGGACCAGCCGGTGCAGGCGGTCGCGGGGGGTCCCGGTGTCGTTGCCGGCACCGGCGCGCTGGGCGGCTGCGGCATCGGGACCGGCCCGATAGCCCTGCGGTCCGGATTCGATGGCGGTCCCGCCGCGAACCCGGGCGTTGACGGCGGTGACGTAGGTCCGCACGCTGCGCGGGGTGACCCCGAGTGCGTCGGCGAGCGTCGCCGCGGTGGCCCACTCCCCGTCCCGCACCAGGATGTTGAGCAGGCGATCCTGCCGTGCCTTGGTCACCGTCGCTCCTCACCTCGTCCTCCGCAAGTCTTCCATGCCCGTCTTCCTCCCGGGCGGAAGGCCGCGCCTTTCCGCCCGGGAGGAAGAAGGACTGGTTGTCGCGCGTTCAGCGGATCTCCAGAATCGAATCATCAGCGAGGAGTGTGGATCGATGAGGATCTTGGTGGTGTGCGGCGCAGGGGCGTCGAGCACGTTCGTCGTTCAGCGTCTGCGTCAGGCGGCGCGGGAACAGGGCGTGGATGTCACCGCCACGGTCGCGACCACACAGTCCCTCACGATCGACCTGGAAACGGCCGATCTCGTGCTGGTGGGCCCCCACCTGGACGAGGCCATCGACCGGATCCGGGCGGAAGCCGCCCACGTGGGAAGCATCGTCGCGCTCATGCCCGCCGATGTCTACGCCGACATGGAAGGCTCCCGCACCCTCGCCCTCGTGCGTGAGGCGGTCGCCGGGACCCCGCATGACACCGCGTTCGCGCATCTCCGCATCAGAGAGGATCACTCATGACCGCCGTCAGCCGCACTGTCCGCGTCGCTTCCGCCCACGGCCTGCACGCCCGCCCCGTCAAGCTGTTCGCCCAGGCGGCCAAGGAGACCGGTCTTCCCATCACGATCGCGAAGGACTCCGGTGCCCCGGTGAACGCGGCGAGCATCCTCGGGGTGATCGCCCTGGGTGTCGAGCAGGGCGACTATGTCACCCTCACCGCCGACGGGGAGAACGCCGAGGCGGCGCTCGACTCGCTGTCGGAGCTGCTGACCACCGACCACGACGCGTAAGCGAAGGGACACCCGATGGCACAGTTGCGAGGAGTCGGTATCGGACTCGGCGTCGCCCAGGGCCCCGTGGCCCGCATGGCCCCGCCGGTTCCGGCGCCCGACGACACCCCGAGCACGCTCAGCGTGGAGGAGGAGACCGCACGCGCCCGAGAGGCCGTCGGCGTCGTCGCGCGCGAGCTCGAACAGCGCGGCACCCAGGCCGGCGGAGCAGCTCAGGAGGTCCTCGAGGCCCAGGCGATGATGGCCGAGGACCCGACTCTCGAAGAGGAGATCGATTCCCGGCTGGCGCAGGGCAAGACCGCAGAATGGGCCGTGCACGACGCATTCGCCTCCTTCCGCCGACAGCTCACCGCGCTGGGTGGGTACCTCGGCGAGCGCGCCGCCGATCTGGACGACGTCGCCCAGCGGGTGATCGCGCAGCTACGGGGCGAACCGGCGCCCGGCGTACCCGACCCCGGTCACCCGTTCGTGCTGGTCGCCAAGGACCTCGCCCCCGCCGACACGGCGCTGCTGGATCTCGACAAGGTGCTCGCGCTGGTGACCACCGAGGGCGGCCCGACCTCGCACACCGCCATTCTGGCCCGCGAGAAGTCGATCGTGGCCGTCGTCGGCGCCGTCGGCGCGAAGGATCTCGCCGACGGGGACTCGGTGATCGTGGATGCCGCCTCCGGCGTGGTCACGACCGATCCGACCGCCGACGAACTCGAACGGGCCGAACATCGTGCCGAGGTCCGGGCCGAGGCCGCGAGCGCCCCGGTGACCCCGGGCGCCCTCGCCGACGGCACCGCCGTGCCGCTGCTGGCCAACCTCGGCAGCCCCACCGCGGCCGCCGAGGCCGTCGAGCTGGGTGCGGAAGGTGTCGGCCTGTTCCGCACGGAGTTCCTCTTCCTCAGCGCCAACCAGGCCCCGACCGTCGAGCAGCAGCGTGCGTCCTACACCGAGCTGCTGAAGGCGTTCCCCGGCAAGAAGGTCGTCGTCCGGATGCTCGACGCCGGAGCCGACAAGCCGCTGCCGTTCCTCAACGACGCGCACGAGGACAATCCCGCCCTCGGTCTGCGCGGCCTGCGGGCCCTCCGTCAGAGCGAGGACATCCTGCGTGAGCAGCTCACCGCCCTGTCCGAGGCACACGAGGCCACGCGCCGTACCCCCGAGGGTCCGGCCGACCTCTGGGTGATGGCTCCGATGGTCTCGACCGTGGAGGAGACGGAGTATTTCGTCACGCTCGCCCGCGAGTACGACATCAAGACCGCCGGTGTGATGGTCGAAGTACCCTCGTCGGCGTTGCTCGCCGACCGCGTGCTCCGACACGCGGACTTCGCCTCGATCGGCACCAACGACCTGACGCAGTACACGATGGCCGCCGACCGCCTGCTCGGCTCGGTGGCGTCGTATCAGGACCCCTGGCACCCCGCCGTCCTGCGCCTGGTGCGCGAGGTCGGCGACGCCGGGAAGGTCAACGGGAAACCGGTCGGCATCTGCGGTGAGGCTGCGGCCGATCCGTTGCTGGCCGTGGTCCTCGTCGGCCTGGGCGCGACGAGCCTGTCGATGGCGCCCACAGCCCTTGCAGACGTTCGAGCGACCCTGCTCGAACACTCCCTTGACGATGCGGTGCGCATCGCCGAAGCAGCCTTGGCCGCCGATGACGCGGCCTCGGCACGCACCGCCGCGCAGACCGCGGCGGCCCGAGAGAAGGAGACACAGTCATGACAACGGCGTCATCGCCCGCGAGCACGGGCAGCAAGGCGCGAGTCGGAGTCCAACGCTTCGGCACGTTCCTGTCCGGCATGATCATGCCGAACATCCCCGCGCTGATCGCGTGGGGTATCTTCACCGCGTTCTTCATCGAGGTCGGTTGGACACCGAACGCCGATCTCGCCACCATCGTCGGCCCCTTCATCCACTACGCCCTGCCGCTGCTGATCGCCTACACGGGCGGTTCGATGGTCTACAACGTGCGAGGCGGTGTGGTCGGCGTCATCGCCACCATGGGTGCGATCGCCGGTTCCGACCTGCTGGTGGCGAACTTCAACGCGACGCTGCCCGAGGGCGAGAGCCCGCTCGGACAGGTGCACATGTTCATCGGTGCCATGATCCTCGGCCCGCTCGCCGCGGTGACGATGAAGTGGCTCGACAGCCTGTGGGACGGCAAGATCCGCGCCGGCTTCGAGATGCTCGTGAACATG
>NZTV01000033.1 GCA_002703245.1 Microbacterium sp. | reverse complement strand
GGTCCTCGCTACACCGAGGAGACCGCGACCCGCGGCAACGAGGGAGACGACCAGTGAGCACCGACGTCACCGCCTCGCCGAGCACCACGGCGCCCGCGCGGTTCCAGGAGGAGCGCCCCACCAACCTGGGGAGCCAGTTCTTCAAGCTCCTGACCACCACCGATCACAAGCTGATCGGCAAGATGTACATGGTCACGGCGTTCTCGTGGTTCCTCATCGGCGGTGTGATGGCGCTGCTGATCCGCGCCGAGCTGGCGTTCCCGGGCTCGCAGGTCGTCAACGACGAGCTCTACAACCAGCTGTTCACGATGCACGGCACGATCATGTTGCTGATGTTCGCGACGCCGCTGTTCGCCGGCTTCGCCAACGCGATCCTGCCGTTGCAGATCGGCGCGCCCGATGTGGCGTTCCCGCGACTGAACGCCTTCGCCTTCTGGCTGTTCCTGTTCGGTTCGACCATCGCCGTCGCCGGCTTCCTCACCCCGCAGGGTGCCGCCGCGTTCGGATGGTTCGCCTATCAGCCGCTGGCGAATGCGAGCTTCTCGCCCGGTGTCGGCGGGAACCTGTGGATGCTCGGCCTCGGGATGAGCGGTTTCGGCACGATCCTCGGCGCCGTGAACTTCATCACGACGATCCTGACGATGCGCGCCCCGGGTATGACGATGTGGCGCATGCCGATCTTCACGTGGAACACGCTCATCACGAGCATCCTGATCCTGATGGCCTTCCCGGTGCTGGCGGCGGCCATCCTCGCCGCCGCCGCGGACCGCGTCCTCGGTGCACACATCTACGACCCGCAGAACGGCGGCGTGCTCCTGTGGCAGCACCTGTTCTGGTTCTTCGGCCACCCGGAGGTCTACATCATCGCGTTGCCGTTCTTCGGCATCGTCTCCGAGATCTTCCCGGTCTTCAGCCGCAAGCCGATCTTCGGCTACAAGACGCTGGTGTACGCGACCATCGCCATCGCCGCGTTGTCGGTCGCGGTGTGGGCGCACCACATGTACGTCACCGGGGGAGTCCTGCTGCCCTTCTTCGCCGTCATGACGATGCTGATCGCCGTTCCCACGGGTGTGAAGATCTTCAACTGGATCGGCACGCTCTGGCGAGGCTCGGTGACCTTCGAAACCCCGATGGTGTTCGCGCTGGGCTTCCTGATCTCGTTCGTCTTCGGCGGGCTCACCGGGGTGATCCTCGCGTCGCCGCCGCTGGACTTCCACCTCTCCGACTCCTACTTCGTCGTGGCCCACTTCCACTACGTGGTGTTCGGAACGGTCGTGTTCGCGATGTTCGCGGGTTTCTACTTCTGGTGGCCCAAGTGGACCGGGCGGATGCTCAACGAGCGCCTCGGCTACGTGCACTTCTGGCTGCTGTTCATCGGGTTCCACATGACGTTCCTGATCCAGCACTGGCTGGGTGTGGACGGCATGGTGCGTCGCTACGCGGACTACTCCGCCGCCGACGGCTGGACCTGGCAGAACCAGGTGTCGACGATCGGATCGATCATCTTGGCCGCGTCGATGATCCCGTTCCTGTTCAACGTCTGGCTGACCTCGCGCAAGGCGCCGAAGGTCACCGTGAACGACCCGTGGGGCTACGGCGGCTCGCTCGAGTGGGCGACCTCCTGCCCGCCCCCGCGCCACAACTTCACGTCCATCCCGCGCATCCGCAGTGAGCGCCCCGCCTTCGACCTGAACCACCCCGAGGCAGGCCTCCCCGTCGGTGTCGGACCCGCGAAGGACGCGCCGCAGACCCCGGTTGTCGACGTCGCCCAGGGAGAGGTCAAGTAAGTGCGTACCAACGTCGGACTCTGGTGGATCCTCACCGCGTTCTTCTTCCTGATCGGCATCGTCTATACGACGTGGAACATCATCGGTCACCCTGATGTGCCGTGGTATTCCGCGATCGAGTGGGTCGGCACGGTGACCCTGTTCTTCGGTGGCTTCATGGGCGTGATGATCGCGTTCTACGTCGATCGCGTGCACAAGGCCCAGGGCGGGGAGCTGCCCGAGGACGTGCTCACCGCCGACATCGATGACGGGGACCCGGAACTGGGAGAGTTCAGCCCCTGGTCGTGGTGGCCGATCGTGCTGGCCTTCTCGGCGTCGATCGCCTTCATCGGTCTCGCCGTCGGCTCGTGGATGGTGCCCATCGGGTTCGCCGTCTTCCTCGTCGCCATCGTCGGCTGGGTCTACGAGTACTACCGCGGATACTTCGCCCGCTGAGCGTGGCCTACCGCCTCGTTGCGGCAGCCGCGTCCGACGTCGGCTCGTACCGCGAGACCAACCAGGACGCGGCTTTCGCGTCGCCATGGGGTGCTGCTGTCGCCGACGGCGTCGGTGGCGGACCATCCGGAGATCTCGCATCGGCCGCGCTCATCCACCGTCTCGTGGCCGGTCGTGTGGCGTCGTGGACCGCGCAGGCGCTGCGTGAGCGCATCCTCGAAGCCAACTGGGACCTCAGGGCGCACACCGAACGCGACCCCTCGCTGCGCGGCATGGCGACGACGTTCACCGGGGTGTTCCTCACCGACGCCGAAGACCTCTTGATCGCCCACTCCGGCGACTCGCGCGCCTACCGTGTGCGGGACGACCTCGTCGAACGGCAGACACGGGACGACTCGTACGTCCAGGTTCTCGTCGATCGGGGCATCATCTCGCCGGAGGATGCGGCCACCCATCCGCGCCGGAACATCATCACCGCGTCGCTGGCCGGTGGTGAAGCAGATGTCGTCGCCGTCGCCGAGACCGCTCTGGCGGTCGGCGACCGGTGGCTGCTGTGCAGTGACGGACTGACCGACTATGTCCCGGAAGATGTGGTCTCCCAGGTCTTGCTCGATGGTGCGGCGACGGCGCAGGAGACGGCGGACGAGCTCGTACGACGGGCCTTGCATGCGGGCACCCTCGACAACGTCACAGCTGTCGTTTGCGACGTGATGGCGTCCGAGGCGAAGCCGTCGGATGAGCGCGTCCAGTTCGCCGGCGCGGCCGCAGGGCGGTTCGCGGAGGGGCTCGACGATGACGAGCCGTGGGAGAGCGAACGCACCGGCTGAGTGTCGGCCGGTGCGTCCGTGCCGTTCAGGAGCGGACGGTCATCACCTGTGGATCGAAGACCCGGGGCAGGTCCCCCTCGTCGTTCACGGTGGGTTGCCCCTCGCGCACCCAGTATTCGTAGCCTCCGATCATCTCCTTGACCGCGTACCCGAGTCGTGCGAACGCGGCGGCGCCCTTGGCCCCACCGTTGCAGCCGGGGCTCCAGCAGTAGACGACCACCGGTGTGCCCTCGGGAATGTGCGCGGCCGCCTCATCCGCGATGCGCTGGTGGGGGAGGTGGATGGCGCCGCGGATGCGGCCCTGCCGCCATGCGTCGTCGTTACGCACGTCGACGAGGACGAACGGGTCACCGGCCTTCTGTGCCGCGTACACGTCGCTGGCGTCGGTCTCGTGGGCGAGCTTGTTCTCGAAGTACGTGAGGGGATCGGTGTGCATGCTCTCACCATAACGAGACGGTGGCCGCCCCCGGGGAGGGGACGGCCACCGTCTCGTTATGGTCGACGACTACTTCTTCTCGTCGTCCTCGTCGGGGACGATGACGTTCGAGGGGCGGTTCGCCGTCTCGGGGTTGTGGCCGTCGTCGATCGGGACGTGGGGCGCGTCGGGGACACCGGCGCGCTCGTGAGCGCCCTGGATCTCCGCGTCCTCCTCGGTGGCGATGTGCTCCAGCGTGTGGTGCTGGTGCGCGCTCGCTTCGTCGAGCTCGGCCTGCGTGAGCGGTGCGAGACGGTCCTCGAAGAACCACCGCGACAGAGCGGCACGCAGGTTCTCGTGCCACGGGATCCGGCCCTTGTCGTTCGGGCGTACCACGAGAGGCTCGTAAGTCTCGGCGTCGACGAGGCGCCAACGCTCGTACTCATCGACCGGCTGGTGGACCTCGATGTACTCGCCGCCCGGGAGTCGGACGATGCGGCCCGACTCGTAGCCGTGCAGCACGATCTCACGGTCCTTCTTCTGCAACGCGATGCAGATGCGTTTCGTGACGAAGTACGCGATGATCGGCCCGAGGATGAGCATCGCCTGGAGGCTGTGGATGACACCCTCCATCGTGACCTTGAAGTGCGTCGCGATGATGTCCGACGAGGCGGCGGCCCACAGCACCGCGTAGAACACGACACCGGCGGCACCGATCGCGGTGCGGGTCGCGGCGTTGCGCGGACGCTGAGCGATGTGGTGCTCGCGCTTGTCTCCGGTGACCCACGCCTCGATGAACGGGTAGATGAGCACCAGGACGATGAACAGACCCAGGACGGCGATCGGGACGAGGATGTTCATCGACCAGGTGCGGTCGAGGAACACGAACTCCCAGTGCGGCGGCACCAGTCGCAGCGCACCGTCGGCGAAGCCGATGTACCAGTCCGGCTGGGTACCCGCGGAGACCGGCGACGGGTCGTACGGGCCGTAGTTCCAGATCGGGTTGATCGTGAACAGCGACGCGATCAGCACGATCACACCGAACACGATGAAGAAGAATCCACCCATCTTCGACATGTACACCGGCATCATCGGGAAGCCGACGACGTTGCTGTTGGTGCGGCCGGGGCCGGCGAACTGCGTGTGCTTGTTGATGATCATCAACATGAGGTGCAGCGCGAGCAACGCGACCAGGATCGCCGGCAGCAAGAGGATGTGCAACGTGTACAGGCGCCCGACGATCTGCATGCCGGGGAACTCGCCGCCGAACAGCAGGAACGACGTCCAGGTCCCGATCAGCGGGATGCCCTTGATCATGCCGTCGATGATCCGCAGACCGTTTCCGGAGAGCAGGTCGTCCGGGAGGGAGTAGCCCGTGAAGCCCTCGGCCATGGCGAGGATGAAAAGCACGAAGCCGATCACCCAGTTCAGCTCGCGGGGCTTTCGGAAGGCACCCGTGAAGAACACGCGGAGCATGTGGACGCCGATACCGGCCACGAAGACCAGCGCGGCCCAGTGGTGGATCTGACGCACCAGCAGTCCGCCCCGGATGTCGAAGGAGATCCGCAGGGCGGAGTCCATGGCCGCCGACATCTCGACGCCGCGCATCGGGATGTACGCACCGGTGTAGTGCGTGGGGACCATCGACGCCTGGAAGAAGAAGGTCAGGAAGATGCCCGACAGCAGCACGGCGACGAAGCTCCACAGAGCGATCTCGCCGAGCATGAACGACCAGTGGTCGGGGAAGATCTTCCGACCGAGCTCCTTGACGATGCCCGACATGCTCGTGCGCTCGTCGAGGTAGTTCGACGCGGCGCCGACGAATCGGCCGCCGAGGGGCTTGTCTCGACCGGACTTGGCCTCAGAAACGGCGGGCTCCTGAGTCACGTTCTCGGTGGGGTGAGTCGTACTCAATGGCGCTCCCAGAAGCTCGGGCCGACGGGTTCGGTGAAGTCGCTCCGTGCGACGAGGTAGCCCTCATCGTCCACCGTGATCGGCAGCTGGGGGAGCGCGCGTGCTGCGGGTCCGAAGATCACCTTCGCGCCGTCCGAGACGTCGAACTGCGACTGGTGGCACGGGCACAGCAGGTGGTGGGTCTGCTGCTCGTACAGCGCGACGGGGCAGCCGACGTGCGTGCAGACCTTCGAGTAGGCGACGATTCCGTCATAGGACCAGTCGGCGCGCTCGGGCGACTCGATGATGTCCTCCGGGGGCATGCGCATCAGGAGGACGATGGCCTTGGCCTTCTCCTCGAGGTAGCCCTCGTCGTGGTGGAGCTCGGCGAGCTCCTCGGGAATCACGTGCACGGCCGACCCGAGGGTGATGTCCGCGGCGCGGATGGGCGTGCCCTCGGGGTCGTGCGCCAGGCGCGAGCCTTCCTTCCACATGGTGTGGCTGAGGAGGTACACCGGGTCGCCGCCGTGGGGGTTCTCGGGGGAGCTCTCCGGAGCGAGGCCGCGGAAGAGCGTGATGCCGGGGACGACCGACGCGGCGAGGGCGGCGATGAGAGAGTTGCGGATCATCGTGCGACGACCGAAACCGGACTCCTCGTTGGCGTCGTCGAACACCTGGACGGCCGCCTCGCGCACAGAGTCGCGACCGCGCGTGGCGTGACGGGGCTCGACGAACTCCTTGTCGCTCATCACGGCCTTCGACCAGTGGATGGCGCCGATCCCGATCGCCAGCAGCGCCAGCGCGATGCCGAGACCCACGAACAGGTTGTTGTAGCGGATGTCGACGATCGAGCCGCTCTCGATCGGGAAGAGCATGTAGGCCGCGACGGCCCAGATGCTCCCCGCGACGGAAAGGTAGAAGAGCGTGTAGACCGTGCGGACGGCGCGCTTCATCGCCGCCGGGTCCTTGTCGGTCATGCGCTCACGGTGCGGCGGAAGGTCGGGTGTGCGCACCGGGTCGCTCACCGCGACGGCGAGCCCGGGGGAGGGCTTCCAGGAAGCCCTCTCGTGCTCGAGCGCGTCGTCCTCGTTTGCCATGGTGCTCCTCGTAGGTGCTTTCAGTGTCAGGGAAGGGTCAGTTGGATTTCGCCGTGATCCATACGGTGATGGCGATCAGCGATCCGATTCCGAAGATCCAGATGAACAGACCCTCCGACACCGGACCCAGCGATCCGAGCTTGAAGCCGCCCGGCGACTCGTTCTCCTGGATGAACAGCAGCGACGAGATGATGTCGCGCTTGTCCTCGAGGCTGAGGGTCATGTCGTTGAAGACCGGCATGTTCTGGGGGCCGGTGACCATCGCCGCGTACATGTGCAGCGCGCTGGTCTCGGTCAGCTCCGGAGCGTACTTGCCCTCGGTGAGTGCACCGCCGGCGGCGGCGACGTTGTGGCACATCGCGCAGTTGATGCGGAACAGCTCGGCGCCACGGGCGATGTCGCCTTCGCCGTCCAGAATGTCGGCCGCCGGGAACTCCGGGCCGGGCGAGGTGGTCTGCACGTAGGCGGCCATCGCGGCGATCTGCTCGTCCGTGAACTGGACCGGCTTCTGCGGCGCCTGCGGGCCCTGCATCTGCAGCGGCATCCGGCCGGTGGCGACCTGGAACTCGACCGAAAGCTCGCCGACACCGTACAAGGACGGACCGTTCTCGGTGCCCTGGAGGTCGAGGCCGTGACAGGTGGCGCAGTTGGCCTGGAAGAGCTTCTGGCCGTCTTCGACCGTCAGGGCCGTGGCCGTGGTCTCGTCGGTCGTCGCAGCCATCGCGGCGGAGGCGCCCGCGTAGGCGCCTCCGGTCAGCAGCAGGCCGACGCCGATGAGGGCGGCGGCCGCCCACGGACTGCGGCGGCCCTTGGAGCGGCGCGGGTTCGTGCGTGCCATGTGAGGAATCAGCTCCGCTCTATTTCAGGAAGTAGATGACGGCGAACAGGGCGATCCAGACGACGTCGACGAAGTGCCAGTAGTACGAGACCACGATCGCCGAGGT
>NZTV01000032.1 GCA_002703245.1 Microbacterium sp. | reverse complement strand
GCATGAGATGGCGTTCCATCTCATCGAGCAGACGCTGCTCCTGTTCGGACAGTGGCATGCATCCCCCTCTGGACTGCTGTTATCTTCCCGACATTCTACCCGGGCTGTCGATTACTAGGCTAGGCCCGTGTCAACCGCTCCAGACCTCCCCCAGGTGATTTCCCAGCGACTGGATACTTTCGTCGCCGCTCAGCGCCGCGACGCGGCCGCGTGGGGAGACGAGGCGACCCTGCTCGTCGACGCCGGCGCCGCGGCACTGCGGGGCGGGAAGAGGCTGCGTGCACGGTTCTGCGTGACGGGGTGGCGGGCGGTCGCCGCCGCCGGCGGCGGGCCGACGCAGCAGATCCCGGACGCGGTCCTGGACACCGCCGCCGCGCTCGAGGTCTTCCACGCCGCCGCACTCGTCCACGACGACATCATCGACAACTCCGACACCCGGCGTGGCCACCCCGCCGCGCACAAGGCGCTCGAATCCCACCACACCGATGCCGGGTGGGACGGTGACCCCTCGGCCTTCGGGCGCTCCGGAGCGATCCTTCTGGGCGATCTGCTCGTCGCCTGGTCCGACGACCTCCTCGAGGCGGGCCTGGCCGCCCTGGCCCCGCCCCGCGCCGCCCGCACCCGCACCGAGTACGCGACGATGCGACGCGAGGTCACCGTCGGCCAGTTCCTCGACGTCGCCGAGGAATCCACCTGGACCACGCAGCCCGATGACACCCACGCCGCACGGGCGCTCCGGGTGGCCGAACTGAAATCGGCCCGCTACAGCATCCTCCAACCCCTCCTCATCGGCGCAGCCCTGGCGGGGGCCGATGAGACGCAGACCGCCGCGCTGGCCGCCTTCGGCACACCCGTGGGGCTGGCGTTCCAGGTGCGCGACGATGTGCTCGGCGTGTTCGGCGACACGCACCAGACCGGCAAGCCCTCGGGCGACGATCTGCGGGAGGGCAAGCGGACGGTGTTGATCGCGTACGCCCGCGAAGCCCTCGAGCCGGGCCCGCGACGTCTCATGGACGAGATGCTCGGCGATCCCGACCTCGAGCCGGACCAGATCGCCGCCCTTCAGCGCACCATCATCGACACGGGTGCGCTCGACCGCGTCGAGACGCTCATCTCCGACTGGGCGCGACAAGCCGACCGCGCCCTGTCGGGCGCCCGCCTCGACAACACCTCGGTCGGTCAGTTGCGCGATCTCGCCCGCGCGGCCACGGTGCGCTCGACCTGACGGGGATCAGGCGAGGGTCTGCGCGACGCGACGTACCTCGCTCTTGCGGCCTTCCCGTAGCGCCTCGATCGGGGCTGATCCGATGGAATCCTCCGGCGTCAGCAACCAGTCGATGGTCTCCTCGTCGTCGAAACCGGCGTCGTGCAAAACGATGACGGTCCCCCGCAACGCCGCGAGCGGCTTGCCGTCGGCGATGAACACGGCGGGCACCCGCGGAGCACCGTGGCGTCGCGAGGCCACGAGATACGACTCGTCGAGCAGTCGCTTGACACGTCCGAGCGATTCGTCGAGCAGTTCCGAGATCTCGGGGAGCGTCAACCAGTCGGTCGGCGTCGCAGCAGCATCCTCTGTCACCCCTTCACTATCTCACCTGCGCGTCGGCCGGCGGTACGCACACCGCCCCGTGGAGTCCGCGTCGGGCGGGGTGGCGCACCGGGGCTCACAGGCGGGCGTCCGTAGACTTCACTCGTGAGCACGAGTCAGCAGACGGATCCGCTGATCGGCCGTCTGGTCGACGGCCGATACCGTGTGCGTGCTCGCATCGCCCGGGGCGGCATGGCGACCGTCTACGTCGCGACGGACCTGCGCCTGGAACGTCGCGTCGCCCTCAAGGTGATGCACGGCCACCTGAGCGACGACTCGGTCTTCCAGAGCCGGTTCATCCAGGAGGCGCGGGCCGCCGCGCGGCTCGCCGATCCGCACGTGGTGAACGTGTTCGATCAGGGCCAGGACGGTGACATGGCCTATCTGGTCATGGAGTACCTGCCCGGCATCACGCTCCGGGAACTCCTGAAAGAGCAGCGCCGACTGACCATCCCCCAGGCGATCTCGATCATGGACGCCATCCTCTCCGGACTCGCCGCCGCGCACCGCGCGGGAATCGTCCACCGCGACGTCAAGCCGGAGAACGTGCTGCTGGCCGAGGACGGGCGCATCAAGATCGGCGACTTCGGCCTCGCCCGCGCGACGACGGCGAACACCGCGACCGGTGCGCAGTTGCTCGGCACGATCGCGTACCTGGCGCCGGAACTGGTCACCCGCGGTACCGCCGATGCCCGCAGCGACATCTATGCGCTCGGGATCATGCTCTACGAGATGCTCACCGGCGAGCAGCCCTACCGCGGCGAACAGCCGATGCAGATCGCGTACCAGCACGCCACCGACTCGGTGCCCCGCCCGAGTGTGAAGAACCCCGGCGTCCCCGAGCAGCTCGACGAGCTGGTGCTGTGGTCGACCGAGAAGCTGCCGGACGACCGTCCGTTGGATGCGCGTGTGATGCTCGAGCGGCTCCGTGAGATCGAACGGGAACTCGGCGTGTCCCCCCAGGTGACGCGCACCGTGGACACCGGCGTCGTGCGCGACGAGACCGGCGCTTCCGGGGAGCTCACCAAGGTCCTTCCGGCCGCCGTGACCGGGCCGGCGGCGATCGTCGACGACGTCGACAACACCTCCCGACTCCGGCAGGCGTCCCGCCGGCGTTCCCGCAAGGGGGCGTGGATCCTCGTTCTCGTGGTGCTGCTCACCGCGTTCGCAGGCGGCCTCGGCTGGTGGTTCGGCTCCGGGCCGGGTTCGCAGGTCGCCGTCCCCGACCTCGGCGGCCTGACCTTCGAGCAGGCGCAGAGCGCGTTGGCCGGCGAGACGCTCGTCGCCGCGGAACAGGGCGTCCACAGTCTCGAGGTCGAACGCGGCCTCGTCGTCGAAACCGATCCCGAGGCGGGGGCACGCGTCGACAAGGAGACCGAGGTCACCGTCCGCGTCTCTCTCGGCCCCGCCGAGGTCTCCTTCACGGGCCTGACGGGGCAGGCCGAGGATGACGTGCGTGCGCAGCTGGAGGGTGCCCGCATCGCGGTCGGCGAGAACGAGGACTTCTACACCGATGCCGAATCCGGTCTCGTCGTGGGCGTGCTCGTGACGCCGCGCGACGGCGGCGATCCCGTCGAGTGCGGGGAGGAGTGCACGGTCCACGAGGGCGACAGTGGGATCCTGAGCGTCTCCCTCGGTCCACTCCCCTCGGTGCGCGACATGACCGAGAGCGACGCACGCACCACGCTCGAGGAGGCCGGCATCGAGGTGGCCTCGGTCTCGCAGGAGGCCAGTACCGAGATCGCCGAGGGCCGGGTGATCTACATGACCGACCGCGAGGGCGGCGGCTGGTGGCGCCCCGGGGACCGGACGAACCTCGTGATCTCGAGCGGCCCTCCCCTGTTCCCCGTCCCCGACGTAGTCGGCATGACCCGCGACAGCGCGGCCGACGCCCTGCGCGCCGAGGGGTTCGAGGTGAACTACTCCGCACTGTGGAACGTCTGGCCCGACGACCTCACCGAGGTGTCCGCCCAGGATCCCGCCGGTTCGAGCATGCGGGTGCGCGGGACCACGGTGACCCTGCAGATCACCGTGACCGGCTGAGTCAGCGGTTCTCGAGCTCCTCGGCGACGAGGAACGCCAGCTCCAGCGACTGCATGTGGTTCAGGCGCGGGTCGCACAGTGACTCGTAGCGCGTGGCCAGGGTCGCCTCGTCGATCATCTCCGAACCACCCAGGCACTCCGTGACGTCGTCTCCGGTGAGCTCCACGTGGATGCCGCCCGGGTGCGTCCCGGTGGCCCGGTGCGCCTCGAAGAAGCCACGCACCTCGTCCACGACATCGTCGAACCGACGTGTCTTGTACCCGGTCGGCGTCGTGATCCCGTTGCCGTGCATCGGGTCGGTGACCCACAGCGGGGTGGCGCCGGAGTCCTTGACGGCCTCCAGCAGCGGCGGCAGTGCGTGGCGGATCTTGCCGGCCCCCATGCGGGTGATGAACGTCAGTCGTCCCGGCTCGCGCTCCGGATCGAGCTTGTCGATGAGTTCGAGTGCGACCTCCGGCGACGTGGAGGGGCCGAGCTTGACGCCGATGGGGTTGCGGATCTTCGAGAAGTAGTCGATGTGCGCGCCGTCGAGCTCGCGGGTGCGCTCCCCGACCCACAGGAAGTGCGCCGACGTGTTGTACGGCGTCGCGGTGCGGGAATCGATCCGCGTCATGGGGCGCTCGTAATCCATCAGCAGACCCTCGTGCCCGGTGTAGAACTCCACGCGCCGCAGCTCGTCGAAGTCCGCGCCCGCGGCCTCCATGAACTTGATGGCGCGGTCGATGTCGGTCGCCAGACGCTCGTAGCGCTGGTTGGCCGGGTTCTGCGCGAAGCCCTTGTTCCAGCTGTGCACCTCGCGGAGGTCGGCGAATCCGCCCTGGGTGAACGCGCGGATCAGGTTCAGCGTCGACGCGGCGGTGTGGTACCCCTGCAACAGACGCCGCGGGTCGGCGGTGCGCGAGGCCTCGGTGAAGTCGAAACCGTTGACGATGTCGCCGCGGTAGGCCGGCAACGTCACGTCGCCGCGGGTCTCGGTGTCCTTCGACCGCGGCTTGGCGAACTGGCCCGCCATGCGCCCCATCTTCACGACGGGCATCGAGGCGCCGTACGTGAGGACGACGGCCATCTGCAGCACCGTCTTGATCCGGTTGCGGATCTTCTCGGCCGTCGCCCCGGCGAAGGTCTCGGCGCAGTCGCCCCCCTGCAGCAGGAACGCCTGCCCGGCGGCCGCACGGGCGAGCCGCTCACGAAGCAGGTCGACCTCACCGGCGAACACGAGGGGCGGGAGTCCGGCGATCTCCTCCGACACCGCGGCGACCGCGGCGGGGTCAGGCCACGCCGGCTGCTGCTTGATCGGGAGGTTCCGCCACTGGTCGAGAGGGTCTAGCTGCTGGGGCACCCGACAAGTCTAGCCGCGCTGGACGAGACGGTCCTTCACCGTCGAGGCGTACACGTCGTCGTAGCGCTGTTCCCCCCGACGCTGCAGGGCGACCATGATCTCGTCGGTGATGGAGCGCAGGATGTAGCGGTCGCCTTCCATCCCTTCGAACCGCGAGAAATCCAACGGTTCACCGATGACCACGCCCACCCGCACGACACGGGGGATCCGGCGGCCGATCGGCATCATCGTGTCGGTGTCGACCATGACGACCGGGACGACGGGCACGTGCGCTTCAAGCGCCATGCGTGCGATGCCGGTGCGCCCACGGTAGAGGCGCCCGTCCGGGCTGCGTGTGCCCTCCGGATAGATCCCGAGCAGGTCACCGCGCCCGAGGACCTGGAGCCCGGTGTTCAGGGACGCTTCCGAGGCCTTGCCTCCCGACCGGTCGATCGGGAGCTGCCCGGTGGCCTTGAAGAACACCCGCGTGGCCCAGCCTCGCAGGCCTTTGCCGGTGAAGTAGTCGCTCTTGGCGAGGAAGGAGACGGGGCGGTCGATCATGAGGGGCAGGAAGATCGAGTCGGCGAACGAGAGGTGATTGCTCGCGAGGATCGCCGCCCCCTGCGCGGGGATGTTGCGTCGACCGACGATCCATGGCCGGAAGATGGCCTTGACCACCGGTCCGATGACCACGTACTTCATCAGCCAATAGAACATCGCTACGCGACCTCCGCCAGATCCGCGACGCCGATCAGGCCGGCATCGTTTCCGAGCTGCGCGATGGCGAACTCCGCCACCGGCCGCTCCCCATAGCCCGGCAACGCGGTGCGATATGCCTCGCGCATCGGCACCAGCAGGTCTTCGCCGAGGCCGGCCACTCCCCCGCCGATGACGAACAGCTCCGGGTCCAGCACCGCCTGGAATCCGCCGCACGCCTCGCCGAGCGCCGTCGCGACACGTCGGATCGCTTCGATCGCCCCCGCGTCGCCCGCGAGCACCAGACGCGAGATCGCGGGACCCTTCAGCCCTCCGGTCTCCCGCCGCAGTTCCGCCAGTCCCGCACCGATCCCGGTCTCGTCGTCGGCGATCTCCTGGGCCTCCCGTTGCAGGGCGCGGCCCGAGGCGTACTGCTCGAGGCAGCCGTTCTGACCGCAGCCGCACGGGCGCCCGTCGCGGATGAACCGGATGTGGCCCAGTTCCCCGGCGATGCCGTGACCGCCCACGAGCAGCGTGCCGTCGATGACGACCGCACCACCCACGCCGGTGCCCATCGTCAGCATGGTCATGTTGTCGACGTCCCGTCCCGCACCGAATCGGAACTCGCCCCACCCCGCCGCATTGGCGTCGTTCTCGATGGTCACGGGAACGTCGATGCGGGATGCCAGCGCCGCCTTGAGCGGTTCATCGCGCCACGCGATGTTGGGGGCGTGCAGCACGACGGCACGATCGCGGTCGATGAACCCGGCCGCTGCGACGCCGACCGCCGCGACCTCGTGGTTCTGGGAGAAATGGCGTGCCATGTCGACCACGGCGTCGGCGAGCGAGGCCGTGTCGGTGGGTGTGGCCACGCGCAGCTTCTCGACGATGCGGCCCTCGGCGTCGACGACGCCTCCCGCGATCTTCGTGCCACCGATGTCGATACCGACCTTGAGCAACGTCATCCTTTCCGGCCGACCGCAGGCGCGACGGCGGAACCACTCTAGTAGGGCGAGCCGAACGACGAAGAGGGCGCGGCTCGCGGGGGCGACACCGGCCATAACCGAACGCCACTCGGATACACTCGACTCACGACCCGACCACCGAAACCGCCACCGGTACCAAAGGAGTTGCCGTGACCGAGTTCACCATCCCTGCCGTCGTTCCCGCCGATCCGGACGCGAACATCACCGACCTGCTCGTCGACCGGGTCAACGAGACCCCGAATCGGGCGTTGTTCGCCGTGCCGGAGGGCACCGGCTGGCGCGACATCACCGCCGCGCAGTTCCACAAACAGGTGATCGCGCTCGCGAAGGGCCTCGTCGCCGCGGGCGTCGAGCCCGGCGACAAGGTGGGCTTCATCGCCCGCACCACCTACGACTGGACCCTCGTCGATTTCGCCCTGTTCTTCGCCGGTGCCGTGATGGTTCCGATCTACGAGACGTCGTCCTCCTCCCAGATCGCCTGGAACCTCGTCGACTCCGGCGCGGTCGCCTGCATCGTCGAGTCCGAGGACCACTCCGCCCGACTCGCCGAGGTGCGCGGGGAGCTCCCGCTGATCCGCTCGGTGTGGGCGATGCACGACGGTGACCTCGACCGTCTCGTCTCCGAGGGCACCGGTGTCGAAGACGACGAGATCGAACGCCGACGCAACCTGGCCAACGGCGACGACATCGCCACACTCATCTACACGTCCGGTTCGACCGGCCGCCCCAAGGGGTGCGTGCTGACCCACAGCAACTTCGTCGAGCTCACGCGCAACTGCTTCGTGTCGCTCAACGATGTGTTGACCACACCCGGCGCCTCCACGCTGCTGTTCATCACGACCGCTCACGTGTTCGCGCGCTTGATCTCGATCCTGAACGTGCACGCCGGCGTCAAGACGGGCCACCAGCCCGACACCAAGCAACTGTTGCCGGCACTCGGGTCGTTCAAACCGACCTACCTGCTGGCCGTTCCGCGCGTCTTCGAGAAGGTCTACAACTCCGCCGAGCAGAAGGCCGAAGCCGGCGGCAAGGGCAAGATCTTCCACGCCGCCGCCAACGCGGCGATCGAGCACTCCAAGCTGGAGCAGGAGGGCAAGAAGGTCCCGCTGGGGCTCCGCCTGAAGTTCCGACTGTTCGACAAGCTCGTCTACAGCAAGCTGCGCGACGCGATGGGCGGCAGGGTCATCTACGCCGTCTCGGGTTCGGCCCCGCTCGGGCCTCGCCTCGGGCACTTCTTCCACAGCCTCGGCGTCGTGATCCTCGAAGGATACGGTCTGACCGAGACGACTGCGCCGGCGACCGTGAACACGACCCAACTGATGAAGATCGGCACGGTCGGCCCGGTCATCCCCGGGGTCGGTGTGCGCATCGCGGACGACGGCGAGATCCAGGTCAAAGGCGTCAACGTCTTCAAGGAGTACTGGCGCAACCCGGAGGCGACCGCGGCGGCATTCGACGGCGAGTGGTTCCACACGGGCGACATCGGCGCGTTCGACGCCGACGGGTGCCTCACGATCACCGGCCGAAAGAAGGAGATCATCGTCACCGCCGGCGGCAAGAACGTCGCCCCGGCGGCACTCGAGGACCCGATCCGCGCCAACCCGATCATCGGTCAGGTCGTCGTCGTCGGCGACCAGAAGCCGTTCATCTCCGCGCTGATCACCCTCGACCCCGAGATGCTCCCGACGTGGCTTGCCAACAACAACCTGCCCGAGGACATGTCACTCGAAGACGCCGCGAACAACGACGCCGTGCGCGCAGAGGTCCAGAAGGCGATCGACCACGCGAACACGCTGGTCTCACGCGCCGAGTCCATCCGGAAGTTCACCATCCTCGCGACGGAGTGGACCGAGGCCTCCGGACACCTGACGCCCAAGATGAGCATCAAGCGCAACGTGATCATGGACGACTTCTCGGCCGAGATCGAGGAGATCTACGACGTCCCCGTGAACACCACCAACGTCTCCCTGAAGTAGCGTCCACGAGACGGAGAAGGAGGAGGACCCGGTCGATGTCGGGTCCTCCTCCTTCTGCGCGCAGGTCAGAACCAGTCGGACTCTCGGATCTCGCGCATCGCGATCTTGCGGGTCTCGGGCGCGAGCCGGGTGAGGTAGAGCGTGCCGTCGAGGTGGTCGGTTTCGTGCTGCAGGGCCTGGGCCATGAGCCCGCCGCCCTCGAGGACCACCTCGCGACCGTCCACGTCGATGCCGCGTGCCGCGGCGTACGGGTAACGCAGCGCATCGTGCCAGAGGCCCGGCACCGACAGACAGCCCTCGCCGATGTACTCCGGATCCCCCGAGAGCTCGATGATCTCGGGATTGAGCAGGTACCCGATGTCGCCGTCGATGTTGTAGCTGAACGCGCGCAGCCCGACTCCGATCTGCGGCGCCGCGACACCCGCACGGCCGGGGGGTTCGACGGTGTCGAGGAGATCCCGGACGAGCGAGCGGATGCCGTCGTCGATGGTCTCGATCGTCGCGCAGGGCGCCCGCAGGACCGGGTCGCCGAAGATGCGGATCGCGCGGACGGCCATCTCAGGCCGCCGCCGGCGTCGAGCGGAGCCCCTCCACGACCACGGCGGCGAGGTCGCGGGCGGCCTGCCGCGTCCCCGCGTCGAGGTCGCGGAACACAATGGACGATCCGGTGGCGATGTGGGCGTCGTACGGCATCCGGACGACGGCGCGCACCCGCGTGCGGAAATGGGCTTCGAGCTGGTCGAGCTGGACGAGCGGCGCACCGGGGCGACCGCTGTTGAGGACGACGACGGCCTTGCGGACCTGCTCGGCGTATCCGTTCGTCTCCAGCCAGGTCAAGGTCTCCGAGGCGAGTCTGGCCTCGTCGACACTGAGACCGGCGACGAGCACGAGCTGATCGGCCAGGTCCAATGTCGCGCCCATCACGGAGTGGACGACTCCGGTACCCGTGTCCGTGAGGACGATGGAGTAGTAGTGCGCGGCCACGCTCGCGACGTCGTGGTAGTCGCGACCGTTGAAGGCCTCGGACACCTGGGGATCGGCGTCCGAGGCGAGCACGTCGAGCCGCGTCTCGTCGCGGGCGACGATCGAGGAGATGTCGCTGTAGCCCGAGACCTGACCGCGAACGCGCGCCAGGTCGCGCACCGTCTTGCCGCTGGTGCGCCCGATCCGGTCGGCGAGGGTACCCCGGTCGGGGTTCGCGTCGACGGCGATCACACGGTCGTCCCGCGCGTCGGCGAGGGCCATACCCAACAGGGTCGTGACCGTGGTCTTTCCCACACCGCCCTTGCGCGACATGACGGGGACGAATCGCGCGGCGCCGGGCAGCGGCGCCGCGATCTTGCGATCGAGCTCTTTGCGCGCCTGCGCCTTCTTGCTGTCACCGAGGTGGATGCGCTTGCCCGACAGGGCGTAGATGAGCTGTTGCCAGTAGCCCTCCGGCTCGGGACGGGCCATCTGGGCGGGGTCGAGCAACCGGTCGGCGGTGAGCAGGTCTGCGGTCTCACGGCCGGCTTCGAACTCGCCGAGGCGCTTCGAGGTCAACGCGACCTCGGCGCGGGTCTGCACGCGCTCGACCTCCTCGGCGCGTCCGGTCGGGTGGGGTTCACCGGGGTGCTGAGCTTCCCATCGGGTGGCCGGGACGCTGCCGGTGTTCGCCTCACCGGCGACCGCAGAGCGCGAGGTCGCCGCGGGTGCGGATACACCCGTCGTCGGCGCGGGCGACGGAGCGTCGGCCGGGGTCTCGGACACTCTCTCATCCTGCCCGAGCGATGCCTCGTGCGGCGAACCCTGCGCGACGTCGGGCTCGACATCGGAAACGGCACCGGATGCGGCCTCCGGCACGGGGCGAGACGGCGCCACGTCGGGGGCTTCCGCAGCCACGCCCGGCCCGTCGCCGTCGTCACCGGCCTCGGGCTCGACGTCGGTGATGATCTCGGCGGTGTGCGCGTCGATGTCGACGGTCACGAACGGCTGCTCGCCGGTCTCCAGGTCCCCCTCCACGACGTCCTCGTCCGCCGACTCCGGGTCGGTGGGCTCAGCGGCCTCGGTGGGCACGGATGCCTCGGAGGACTCGCCGTCGACGACGGCGTCTCCGACGACATCGCGCACGAACGATACCTCGTCGTCGACCACGTCTTCGTCGTCGTCGTCACCATGGACGACCGGCAACGACACCGACACCTGCTGCGTGGATGTGCCGAGCAGGCCGATGGCATGGGTGTCGAGGTTCCCGGCGTCGTCGAGGACGGCGTTCTCGGCCGCCTCGTCGTTCGGCGAGTGGTCGGGATGATCGGGGTTCACGGGGTGCTCCTGAGGTTCTCGCGCGCGTTGGCGCGCCTTCCAGGCTAACCCGCGGGCGTGATGACGACCAAAAGGTCACCCGCGTCGACCTGCGCGGTGGCGGCGACCGCCAACCGCTCCACGACACCGTCGACCGGGACGGTGATGGCCGCCTCCATCTTCATCGCCTCGATCGAGGCGACCGGCTGGCCGGCCGCGACGGTGTCCCCCACGCCCACCTTCACCGTCACCACTCCGGAGAACGGCGCCGCCACCTGACCCGGCTTGGACGTATCGGCCTTCTCCACCTGGTGGGTCTCGACGGTGATGCTGCGATCCCGCACGAACACCGGGCGAAGCTGCCCGTTCAGGGTGGTCATCACCGTGCGCATACCCTTGTCGTCGGCCTCACCGATGGCCTCCAGGCCGACGAAGAGCTTCACACCCCGGTCGATCTCGACCGCGTGTTCACCGCCGGGCTCGAGCCCGTAGAGGTAGTCGGCGGTTTCGAGCACGCTCAGGTCACCGAAGACCTCGCACGACTGCTCATAGGCGCGCGTCGGCGCCGGGAACAGCAGGGTGTTGAGGGCGCGGCGTCGCTCGGCGGCGTCCCCGGCCAGGGCTGCGGACTCGTCGGCGGTCAGCGGGGTGACCCCCGTCTTGACATCACGCCCCTGCAGCACCTTCGAGCGGAACGGCTCCGGCCATCCGCCCGGCAGATCGCCCAGCTCGCCGGCCATGAAGCCGACGACCGAGTCAGGCACATCGTATTTCTCCGGGTTGGCCTCGAAGTCGGCGGGATCCGCCTTCACGGCCGCCAGATGCAACGCGAGGTCACCCACCACCTTCGAAGAAGGCGTCACCTTGGGGACACGTCCGAGGATCCGGTTCGCCGCGGCGTACATGTCCTCGATCAACTCGAAGTCCTCCGCGAGCCCGAGCGCGATGGCCTGTTGACGGAGGTTCGACAGCTGGCCGCCCGGGATCTCGTGGTGGTAGACGCGGCCGGTGGGCCCGGGCAGACCGGACTCGAACGGCGCATACAGATTGCGGACCGCCTCCCAGTACGGCTCGAGATCGTTCACCGCCGACAGGTCCAGTCCGGTGTCGCGTTCGGTGTGCGCGAGCGAGGCCACCAGCGCCGACAGGGACGGCTGGCTCGTCGTCCCCGACATCGGTGCCGCCGCGGCATCGACCGCGTCCGCGCCGGCGGCACTGGCCGCCAGCAACGTCGCGAGCTGCCCACCGGCGGTGTCGTGGGTGTGCACGTGGACCGGCACGTCGAAGCGCTCGCGGAGCGCCGAGACGAGCGTGGACGCCGCGGCAGGCCGCAACAGACCCGCCATGTCCTTGATCGCCAACACATGGGCACCGGCCTCGACGATCTGATCGGCCAGCTTCAGGTAGTAGTCGAGCGTGTACAGATCCTCGGCCGGGTTGAGCAGATCCCCGGTGTAGCAGAGAGCGACCTCCGCGAGCCCGGTGCCGGTGGCCAGCACCGAATCGATCGCCGGGCGCATCTGCGCCACGTCGTTGAGCGCGTCGAAGATGCGGAAGATGTCGACCCCGGTGGCCGCGGCCTCGCGCACGAACGCGTCCGTGACCTCGGTCGGGTACGGCGTGTATCCGACGGTGTTGCGACCTCGCAGCAGCATCTGGATGGCGATGTTCGGCAACGCCGACCGCAGCTTCTCGAGCCGCTCCCACGGGTCTTCGCCGAGGAAGCGCAGCGCGACGTCGTAGGTGGCACCGCCCCAAGCTTCCACCGACAGCAGCTGCGGGGTCATCCGGGACACGTACGGCGCGACCGCCAGGAGGTCCTTCGTGCGCACGCGCGTGGCCAGCAGCGACTGGTGGGCGTCGCGGAAGGTTGTGTCGGTCACGCCCAGCGCCGTCTGCGACCGCAGCGCGGCGGCGAAGCCCGCGGGGCCGAGGTCACGGATCTGCTGTCGTGTTCCGTCGGGCGCTTCGGCGGCCAGGTCGATCGCCGGGAGCTTCTGACGCGGCTCGACGGTCACCGGGTTCGATCCGTGCGGCTTGTTGACAGTGGTGTCCACGAGCCAGTTCAGGATCTTCGTTCCGCGGTCCTTCGACTCGCGGCCCCTCAGCAACCCGGGTCGTTCGTCGATGAACGAGGTGCTGATGTCGCCGGCGATGAACGACGGGTCGTCCAGCACCGCCTGCAGGAACGGGATGTTCGTGGACACCCCTCGGATGCGGAACTCCGCCAGCGCGCGTCGCGCCCGCAGCACCGCGGCACCGAAGTCGCGACCGCGACACGTCAGCTTGGAGAGCATCGAATCGAAGTGCGGGCTGATCTGCGCGCCTGCGGCGGTCGTCCCGCCGTCCAGCCGGATGCCCGCACCACCGGGTGAACGGTAGGTGGTGATCTTGCCGGTGTCGGGGCGGAAGCCCTGCGTGGGGTCCTCGGTCGTGATGCGGCACTGCAGTGCCGCGCCGCGAAGCTGGATGCGATCCTGCGACAGCCCGAGATCCTCGAGCGACTGTCCCGACGCGATGCGCATCTGCGACTGCACGAGGTCGACGTCGGTGACCTCCTCGGTCACGGTGTGCTCGACCTGGATCCGGGGATTCATCTCGATGAAGACGACTTCACCCGTGCGGGGGCCGGCGGTTTCGAGGAGGAACTCGACGGTGCCGGCGTTCTCGTATCCGATCGACTGCGCGAACGCGATCGCGTGGGCGTGGAGGGCTGCGGCGACATCGGGCTCGAGGTTGGGTGCCGGAGCGATCTCGATCACCTTCTGGTGGCGTCGCTGGACCGAGCAGTCGCGTTCGAACAGGTGGACGGTGTGTCCGGTCTTGTCGGCCAGCACCTGCACCTCGACGTGGCGTGGCCGCTGCACGGCCTGCTCGAGGAAGACGCGGGCGTCGCCGAAGGCGCTCCCCGCTTCACGCATCGCCTCAGCCATCGCGGGGGCGAGTTCCTCCTTGGATGCGACCCGCCGCATCCCCCGCCCACCGCCGCCGGCGACGGCTTTGACGAAGATGGGGAAGCCGATCTCGTCGGCCTGGGCCAGGAGCTCGTCGACGTCGTCGGATGCGGGGGTCGAGCGCAGCACCGGCACACCCGCCGCGATGGCGTGCTCTTTCGCGGTGACCTTGTTGCCCGCCATCTCGAGCACTTTCTCGGGCGGACCGATGAACACGATCCCGTTGGCGGCGGCCTTCGCGGCGAGCTCGGGGTTCTCCGAAAGGAACCCGTATCCGGGGTAGATCGCGTCGGCGCCGGCCTCTCGGGCGACACGGATGATCTCGTCGACGTCGAGATAGGCCCGCACCGGGTGACCGGTCTCGCCGATCTGGTAGGCCTCGTCGGCCTTCAGCCGGTGCAGCGAGTTGCGGTCTTCGTGGGGGAAGACGGCCACGGTCCTCGCACCGAGTTCGTACGCCGCACGGAACGCACGGATGGCGATCTCCCCGCGATTGGCTACCAGGATCTTTCGGAACATGCGTACCTCGCTGTGCATGGCGGATCGGTCGAGTGTGCTCACAGCCTAGGGGAAGGTAACGTAGTGCCTCGTGCACGTACTCTCCGTCAGCTCCCTCAAGGGCGGGGTCGGAAAGACGACGGTGACCCTGGGACTCGCCTCCGCCGCATTCGCGCGGGGCGTCCGGACTCTCGTCGTCGACCTCGACCCCCAGTCCGACGTGTCTACGGGCATGGACATCCAGGTCGCCGGGCGATTGAACATCGCCGACGTCTTGGCCAACCCCAAGGACAAGGTCGTCAAGCAGGCGATCACCGCCAGTGGATGGGCCAAGGTCCACCCCGGCACGATCGACGTCATGATCGGCAGTCCCTCGGCGATCAACTTCGACGGCCCGCACCCGAGCGTGCGCGACGTGTGGAAGCTGGAGGAGGCGCTGGCGACCATCGAGTCCGAGTACGACCTCGTCCTCATCGACTGCGCGCCGTCTCTGAACGCCCTCACCCGTACCGCGTGGGCCGCGAGCGATCGTGTCGTGGTCGTCACCGAGCCCGGGCTGTTCTCCGTCGCCGCAGCCGACCGCGCGCTGCGGGCGATCGAGGAGATCCGTCGTGGCCTGTCGCCGCGCCTGCAGCCTCTCGGGATCGTCGTCAATCGCGTGCGCCCGCAGTCGATCGAACACCAGTTCCGCATCAAGGAGCTGCGCGACATGTTCGGGCCCCTCGTGCTGTCCCCGCAGCTGCCCGAGCGCACGTCGCTCCAGCAGGCACAGGGTGCGGCCAAGCCGCTGCACATCTGGCCGGGCGACTCGGCGCAAGAGCTCGCCGCCGACTTCGACGCCCTGCTGGACCGCGTCATGCGGATCGGGCGGATCCCCTCGCCGACCCAGGGGTCTGCGTCGTCCTGACCCGCCGCGCGGGGCATCCTGCCCCGCGACGCCGCTTCGAGATGCGTTTGTGCGCAGCCGGGGCGTCATCGGTTGCGCGCTTTCGCACCGTCACCCACGATGCATGCATGGCATCATCGACGCGACACATCGACAGCACGGCCGTCCACGCCGGACGCGAGGATCTCGCGTCGCTGGGCGTGCACGCGCTCCCGATCGACCTCTCGTCGACCAATCCCCTGCCCGATGTCGATCTCGGCGGCCTCTCCTACGAATCACTCGCCTCGGGCGCTCACCCGCCCGAGGCGGGCTCCCACGTCTACGCGCGTCTGTGGAATCCCACCGTCGCCCGGTTCGAGAAGGGGCTGGCGGAGTTGGAGCACGGCGCGGACTCCGTGGCCTTCGCCTCCGGGATGGCCGCGATGACCGCGGCCATCCTCACCGTGGTCTCCCCCGAGCGCCGCCACATCGTCGCGGTCCGCCCCCTCTACGGTGGCACCGATCATCTCCTGGCGACCGGACTGCTCGGCACCACGGTCACCTTCTGCGCCCCGGCGGAGATCGCAGCGTCGATCACGCCCGACACGGCCGCGGTGATCCTCGAGACCCCGGCCAACCCCACCCTCGAGCTCGTCGACATCGCCGACGCGGTGACCCAGGCGGGTCCTGTCCCGGTGGTCGTGGACAACACCTTCGCGACGCCGGTCCTGCAGCGCCCCCTCGACCTCGGCGCGGCGATGTCGTTGCACAGCGCGACCAAGTACATCGGCGGACACGGCGACGCTGTCGGTGGAGTGATCGCCTGCGACGACGATCGGGCCGCGGCGTTGCGGCGCACCCGGGCGATCACCGGAGCGATCCTGCACCCGATGGCCGCCTACCTCCTGCACCGCGGACTGCCGACGTTGCCGACGCGCATCCGTACGCAGCAGTCCTCCGCCACGCAGATCGCCGCCTGGCTGGCCACCCACCCCATGGTGGCCCGCGCGCATCACCCCTCCCTCCCCGGCGGTGACCCCTCCGGGCTGGTCGGCCGACAGATGCGCGGCCCCGGAGCGATGATCGGCGTGGAGCTGGCGGGCGGCTTCCCCGTCGCCGCGGCGCTGACCGGCGAGGTGGAGCTGTTCACCCACGCCGTCTCGCTCGGCGGCGTCGACTCGCTCATCCAGCACCCCGCCGCGCTCACCCACCGCCCGGTGGCCGCCGACGCGAAGCCCTCCGACGCGTTGGTTCGCCTGTCCATCGGCCTCGAGGACCCCGACGACCTGATCGCCGACCTCGACCGAGCTCTGTTCGCCGCGGCGCAGATCGCGCAATCGCATGTGGCGTCCGAGATGAACGCATGAAGGTCCTGCTGATCACCGCCGGTTCGCGCGGCGACGTCGAACCGTTCCTCGCGCTCGCCCGGCGTATGGCCGCCGAAGGACACCAGGCCCACGTGGCCCTCCCCGACAACTCCGGTGCGGACACGGAGGGTGTCGTCACGATCTCGCTGGGCGCCGATTTCACGCGGGTGATCGAGCAACAGGGTGTCTCCCCCGTCACGGCGATGCGGTCGCTGCGAACCGTGGTGCGACCGATCATGCGCGCCGTCTTCCTCGGCGCGGTCCGAGCCGCCCGCGAAACCTCCCCGGATGTGATCCTGTACCACCCGAAGGTGCTCTCCGCGCCCCTGGCCGCGGATGTGCTCGGTGTCCCTCACGTCGTGGCCGAACTGGTCCCCGCCATGACGCCCACCCGCGCGTTCCCCGCCGCCGGGACGGTGCCTTTCAGCCTCGGCCCTCTCAACCGGGTCACCTACGCGGGTGCCACCGGGGCCCGGCGCATGTTCGCCGCGGATCTCGACGCCGCCTCACGAGAGCTCGGACACCCCGAACGACCACGACAGGATTCGCCGGCGTCGTCGAACCTCGTGCCCGTGAGTCCGGCGGTCCTGGAGCGCCCCGACGATTGGCCCGTGACGACGACCCTGACCGGAGCATGGACCGGCGGCGGTCACGCGCCGGATCGTCCGGTCGACGCCGAACTCGCGCAGTTCCTCGACGGTGAGGTCCTCTACGCGGGGTTCGGTTCCATGGCCGCCTCCGGTGCGACGCGGCGCGGACGTGCCGTGGTGGAGGCCGCCCGATCGCAGGGACTGCGGGCCCTGGTGGTCACGGGCCTCGGCGGCCTCGGCGTGGACGACGACCTCCGCGGCGACGACGTCCTGGTGCGCGAGGCGGTGGACCACCATGCGGTGCTGCCGCGCGTGGTCGCCGCGGTGCACCACGGCGGCGTGGGGACCGTGCACGCGGCACTCGGCGCCGCCGCGCCCTCCGTGATCGTGCCCTTCATCGCGGATCAGCCCTTCTGGGGCGCCCGCCTGGCTGCCGCGGGATTGGGGCCCTCGCCCATCCGCGCGTCGCGCCTCGATTCCGCCCGGCTCTCGCGCGCCATCGAACGGATCGACCGCTATC
>NZTV01000031.1 GCA_002703245.1 Microbacterium sp. | reverse complement strand
GAAGCCGGGGTGATCGAAGAACTGCCGGATCTTGTCGATGGTCACCCGGTCCCCCAGTCCGGTGTCGGTCAACACGCGCGCGAAGTCCTCGCGGTACTGGCGACAGCTCGAGAAGGAGCTGTAGGCGCTCGTGGCCAAGGCCAGCAGCGCGGTGTCCCCCGCTTCGGCGGCCTCCTGGACCGCGTCCTCCAGGTACGGGGACCAGTTGCGGTTTCCCCAGTAGACGGGCAGATCGATGCCGCGACGGTCGAGTTCGGCTTCGAGCGCCGCCTTCAAAGCGCGATTCTGCGCATTGATGGGGCTGACCCCACCGAAGTGCCGATAGTGGTGTGCGACTTCTTCGAGGCGTTCATCGGGGATGCCGCGCCCGCGGGTCACGTTCCGCAGGAACGGGATGACGTCGTCTTGACCCTCCGGACCGCCGAATCCCGCGAGCAGGAGTCCGTCGTAGGCCACGGGGACCTCCACGTGGGCGGGGCCGGACGCGGCGCACGGCGATGCGAACGGTACGGGGCCGGATTCGGCGGGGTCGGATGCGGGAGAACTCGTACTCACCCTTTCATCTTCGCACCGTGGGAGGACACCGTATCCGTCTCTCGGACTGTCGTAGGGTAGGAGGGTTGTCGCCGGCGCCAGCAGCGCCGCTCCGCGGCATCCACCCAAACCCCGGGAGCAGACGCAGTGCCAGGAGAGAACCTCACCCGCCTCGAAGCGCAGGAGCGCCGTGCGATCGTCGACACGCAGTCGTACGAGATCACGCTCGATCTGAACAAGGGCGCCGAGGTGTTCGGCTCCCGAACGGTCGTGCGGTTCACCGCGACCGAAGGCGCCTCGACGTTCATCGACCTGATCGCGCGGGAGATCCGCGAGATCACCCTCAACGGCCGCGCCATCGACCCCGCCGTCGCCTTCGCCGATTCGCGCATCGCCCTCGACGGGCTGGCGTCGTCGAACGAGTTGATCGTGGACGCGGACTGCGTCTACACCAACACCGGTGAGGGCCTGCACCGCTTCGTCGACCCGGTCGACGGAGAGGTCTACCTCTACACCCAGTTCGAGGTGCCCGACTCGCGCCGCGTGTTCGCGGTGTTCGAGCAGCCCGACCTGAAGGCGCAGTTCCAATTCACCGTCACCGCGCCTGCGCGGTGGAAGGTCATCTCCAACTCACCCACCCCCGACCCCACGCCCGCCGGCGAGGGCCTGGCCACGTGGACCTTCGAGCCGACACCGGTCATCTCGTCGTACATCACGGCGCTGGTCGCCGGACCGTACGAAGCCACGTTCTCGGAGCTGACGAGCGCGTCCGGTCGGGTCATCCCGCTCGGCGTCTTCGCCCGCAAGAGCCTGTGGGAGTACCTCGACGCCGACTACGTGTTCGAGAAGACCCGGGAGGGCTTCGCGTACTACGAGGAGAAGTTCGACTACCCGTACCCGTTCGCCAAGTACGACCAGATGTTCGTGCCGGAGTTCAACGCCGGCGCGATGGAGAACGCCGGCGCGGTCACGTTCACCGAGACCTATGTGTTCCGCAGCAAGGTCACCGACGCCGTACGTGAGCGCCGTGTCGTGACGATCCTGCACGAACTGGCGCACATGTGGTTCGGTGACCTGGTCACCATGAAGTGGTGGAACGACCTGTGGTTGAACGAGTCCTTCGCCGAGTGGGCGTCGACGATCGCCACGGCCGAAGCCACCGAGTGGACCGCCGCGTGGACGACCTTCAACGCGATGGAGAAGACCTGGGCCTACCGCCAGGATCAGTTGCCCTCGACCCACCCGGTCGTCGCGGAGATCAACGATCTCGAGGACGTACAGGTCAACTTCGACGGCATCACCTACGCCAAGGGCGGTTCGGTGCTCAAACAGCTGGCCGCATGGGTCGGCGTCGAGGCGTTCTTCGCCGGCGTGTCGGCCTACTTCAAGAAGCACGAGTTCGGAAACACCGAGCTCCCCGACCTTCTCGTCGAGCTGGAGGCCACGAGTGGTCGCGACCTGTCCGGATGGTCGAAGAAGTGGCTCGAGACCGCCGGGGTGAACACCCTGTCCCCCGCCATCACCGAGGGTGCCGACGGGACGATCTCACGTTTCGCCGTGGTCCAGACCGCCCCGGCCGATTACCCGACGATCCGCCCGCACCGCTTGGGGATCGGGTTCTACAACCTCGACGGCGACAGCCTCGTGCGTACCCGCCACATCGAGTTGGATGTGGACGGCGACCTCACCGAGGTGCCGGATCTCGTCGGTGAGCAGCGCCCCGATCTCGTGCTCCTCAACGACGAAGACCTCGCCTACGCGAAGATCCGCCTCGACGAGCGCTCCCTGCAGACCGCGGTCGACCACCTCTCCAAGATCAGCGACCCCCTCGCCCGATCCCTCGTGTGGGGCGCGGCATGGGACCAGACCCGTGACGCGGAGGCGTCCGCGAGCGACTACGTCGATCTGGTGCTGCGCAACATCGGGACCGAGACCGAGTCGACGACCGTGCGCACCACGCTCGCGCAGCTCCAGCTCGCGGCGGGTGCGTATGTGTCCCCCGAAAAGCGAGACGTCACACGGATCAAGGTCGCCGACGCCCTGTGGGAACTCGCGCGGTCGGCCCCCGCCGGAAGCGACAGCCAACTGCAGTTCGTGACCTCGTTCGCGTCCGCCGCTGCCACCCCGGCGCAGTGGGAACACGTTCGCGCATTGCGCGAGGGCGAAACGACCCTCGCGGGACTGGAGATCGACACCGACCTGGCCTGGCAGCTCCTGGTCTCCCTCGCCGCCGGGGGTGTCGTGGACGTCCCCGACATCGACCGCGCGCTCGCGCAGGACAACACCGCCAAGGGTGGCGAGTTCGCCGCCCAGGCCAAGGCGGCCTTGCCGACACCGGAGGCGAAGAAGGCCGCGTGGGCGTCACTGGTCGAACGCGACGACCTGCCGAACACCATCGTGCGGTTCGCCGCCATGGGCTTCGTGCACCCGTCGGGCGTCGATCTGCTCCCGGAGTTCATCGAACCGTACTTCGGCATGCTCGACACCGTGTGGACCAGCCGCACCTACAAGATCGCGGAGTATCTCATCACGGGGCTGTACCCGAGCGTCCTCGCCTCGACGGAACTGCGTGACGCCACGCGCGCATGGCTGGAGACCCATGGCGACGCCCCCGCGGCGTTGCGCCGTATGGTCTATGAGAACCTCGCGGGCGTCGAGCGGGCCCTGGCGGTCCAGGAGCGCGACGCACAAGAGTGACCCGGGCCGGAGGACAGCGACGATGACCGATTCGACACCGGGGAGTTTCTACGACCAGGTCGGCGGGCACGACACCTTCGTCAGACTGGTCGACGTCTTCTACGACGGCGTCGCGCAGGACGACCTCCTCAAGCCGATGTATCCCGAAGAGGATCTCGGCCCGGCCAAAGAACGTCTGTTGATGTTTCTGGAGCAGTACTGGGGCGGACCGACGACTTACAGTGAACGACGGGGTCATCCACGCCTGCGCATGCGTCATCGTCCCTTCCACGTCGATCCGCCCGCCCGCGACAGGTGGCTGACCCACATGCGCGCCGCGGTCGACTCTCTCCGGTTGCCCCCGCTGTACGAGGAGACGCTGTGGGACTATCTGCAACGGGCCGCGCATGCGATGGTGAACACGTTCGAGCCCGCCGGCATCGGCGCGCCGCCCGACGGGCGGGATCGTGGGAACCTGTCGGTGACCGTTCGCGACGACACGCCCGACTGACGCCCCTCGAGACGAAGGAGTCCCGATGACCGCCCCCGTGAAAACCGACGTCCTCGTCATCGGATGGGGGCTGGCCGGCCTGGTCGCCGCGAGCGAGGCACTCGCGGTCGGCAAGCACGTGACCGTCATCGACCAGGAGCCCCGCGCCAACCTCGGCGGGCAGGCGTGGTGGTCCTTCGGAGGGCTCTTCTTCGTGGACTCCCCCGAGCAGCGCCGGATGGGCATCCGCGACTCCCCGGAGCTGGCGCGGCAGGACTGGTTCGGAACCGCGGGCTTCGACCGCGAGGAGGATGCCTGGCCACGTCGTTGGGCGGAGGCCTACCTCGAATTCGCCCATCGGGAGAAGCGCGAATGGTTGCGGGCGAAAGGCGTGGGGTTCTTCCCGGTGGTCGGCTGGGCCGAGCGGGGCGGCTACGGCGCCACCGGGCCGGGCAACTCCGTGCCCCGCTTCCACATCGCCTGGGGGACGGGACCGGCATTGGTCGCCCCGTTTCAGGCCGACCTGGAACGGGCGGAGTCCGTCGGGCGCGCCACGGTGCTCCCGCGTCACCGCGTGCGGGAGCTCACCGTCGACGCGGGCACGGTCACCGGGGCCTCCGGCGATGTGCTCGCCCCTTCCGGCGCGGCCCGTGGCGCGGAGTCCTCGCGCCAGGTCGTCGGTGATTTCCGCATCGAGGCGGCCGCGACGATCGTGGCATCCGGCGGTATCGGCGGCAACCACGACCTGGTCCGCAGGCGCTGGCCCGACCGGTTGGGTTCCCCGCCGGCGACGATGGTCACCGGCGTCCCGGCCTACGTCGACGGTTCGATGCTCGAGGTCACCGAGAACGCCGGTGCCCACCTCATCAACGGCGACCGCATGTGGCACTACGTCGAAGGCCTGCAGAACTGGGACCCGATCTGGCCCGGGCACGGGATCCGCATCCTGCCCGGCCCCTCGTCCTTGTGGCTCGACGCGACCGGGAGGCGGCTTCCGGTCCCGCTGTACCCGGGCTTCGACACGCTGGGTACCCTGGCGCACCTGCGCACCACCGGCCACGACCATTCGTGGTTCGTGCTGTCGCAGAAAATCGTGGAGAAGGAGTTCACCCTCTCGGGGAGCGAGCAGAACCCCGACCTCACGGGCAAGGATCTGAGGCTCCTGTTGCGTTCCCGACTCGGAAAGGGACCGGGCGGGCCCGTCCAGAACTTTCTCGATCACGGCGCCGACTTCGTCGTGCGTGACGACCTCGATGCGCTCGTGCGCGGCATGCGCGAACTCCCCGGCGGCGACGTGCTGGACGCGGACCTGGTGCGCTCAGAGGTCGAGGCCCGCGACCGGGAGGTGGGCAACGCCTTCACCAAGGACGCGCAGATCGCGATGCTCCGTTCCGCTCGCGCGTACCGCGGCGACCGCCTGATCCGCACCGCGTCGCCGCATCGGTTGCTCGATCCGGCGGCCGGTCCCCTCATCGCGGTGAAGCTGCACGTCCTCACCCGGAAATCGCTCGGCGGCATCGAGACCGACCTCGCCTCCCGCACCCTCGGGGCCGACGGCGACCCCGTCCCGGGGCTGTACGCGGCCGGCGAGGCGAGCGGGTTCGGCGGTGGCGGAGTCCACGGCTATCGTGCGCTGGAGGGCACATTCGTCGGGGGGTGCCTCTTCAGCGGCCGCGCCGCCGGGCGGGCCGCTGCGGCGGCGGTCTGAACACCGCTCACCGCGCGCCGGTGGCGCGCACCTCCGTGAGGCCGACACGCGCGGGGCCTCGGACGAGGACGTGTCCGCGGTCCAGCGTGACGCGGGTCCAGGGCCCGCTCTCGAAGACCGTCGCCGTTTCTTCGCCGGCGATGAAGCCGAGCGCGAAGGCGGCGAACGCCGTGCCGAGGGGAAGATCGGCCAGCGCACCGTCGGGTTCGCCCCACACCGCCGCCCGGACTTCGCGCACGACGTCTTCGCCCGGATCGACGGGCATCGCCTCCGCGACCGACGCGATACCGAACTGTGCACGCGTGGCCAGCACCGACGCGGCCAGCGCGCCGCGTGGCTTCCAGCCGCCGCGCGGCGGAGACACACCGGCCCAGGGCGCCGAGAGAGCCGTGTCGGGGAGTTCCAGGGCCGACGCGGAACCCTCTGCCGGCGCCAGAGCGGCGGCGTCGACGACGATGTCGCACTCCAGCTCGGGGTCGGCCGGAAGTATCCGCATGGCCAGCACGGTCGGAGTCCGGTCGAACAATCCACGGGGCGAAAGCGGGGCGGCGGTCATCACCAGGACGCCGCCAGACGCGCGGAGGCGGACGGCCCCGTCGCCGAGAGGACGGGTCCGGCCGGCGAAGGTGAGCGCATCCGCGGCGGCGTGCGGGTCGGCGAGCAGGAGGCGCGGGGACATCCGACCTAGACTATCGACCAGCCGTGCTCCCCGCGGCGTGACCGGCATCCGGAAGGCACCATGACCGACGTCGACCCCGTTTCGCCCGCACCCGGCGACACCGACCCCGTCGCCCGCATGTTGGATGTCCTCGACCTCTCCTCGACCGCGGCGCGGACGACCGAGGACATCTTCATCGGCTCCTCCCACGCGATGCCTCTCGGGCGCGTGTTCGGCGGCCAGGTGCTGGCGCAGTCGATCGTCGCGGCCGAACGGACGATCCCCGACGACCGCGCGGTGCATTCGATGCACGGGTACTTCCTGCGACCGGGTGATGCCGACAAGGGGATCACCTTCGCGGTGGACCGCATCCACGACGGTCGTTCCTTCTCGACCCGACGCACCCAGGCGTTCCAGGAGGGTGTGCCCATCTTCTCGATGATCGCGTCGTTCCAGGACGAGGACCCCGGCGTGGAGCATCACGCCCCGATGCCGGAGGGGCTCCCCGCCCCCGATGCGCTTCCCGACATCGAGGCGCACCTGAGCGGGATGAACCCGATGTCGAAGAGCCTCTTCGTGGATCGCCCGATCGATCTGCGGCACATCCCCGGACCGATCTACCTGTCGGTCGACGGAGAACACAGCCCCAGCCAGGCGGTCTGGCTGCGGGTGCGGCGACCGATCGGCGACACCCCCGTGATCCACCGCGCGGTTCTGGCCTACATGAGCGACCTGACGATCCAGGAGCCGATCCTGCGCGCCCACGGGATACCGTGGGCGAAGCCGGGGCTCAAAGTCGCCAGTCTCGACCATGCGATGTGGTGGCATCGCTCCGCCCGGGTCGACGAGTGGCTCCTGTACGTGCAGGAGTCACCGAGCGCCCGCGGCGGACGCGGGCTGGGCACCGGTCGCATATACACGCAGGACGGCATACTGGTTGCCAGCACCGCCCAGGAGGTGATGGTGCGGGTGCCGACTCCGTGACCGGCGCGCGCGTCAGCGGCGGTGGCCGAACGTGATCGGCTCACCCAGGAACGGCTCCCACGCCGCCCGTTCCTCGGCGGACAGCTTCATCGGGCGCCCCGTGGCGGCATCCACCTTCACGACGACGCCGGTCGCCCGGGCGAACACCTCCGGCTCCGGATCGGTGATCGGCCCGCACACCTCGTAGCAGACCTCGATGCTCGATCCGCCGAGGCGTCCGAACCAGATCTGCACGTCGAGCGGTTCACGTCGGTAGGGCACGGGCGCGAGGTATTCGATCTCCTGCCGCGCGATCAGCGTCAGAACCCCGCTGTGCAGCCCGGAGTCCAGCACAGCCGTGGACGGCGCCGTCTCCCCCTCCCGCGGCGCCCAGAACGCCCGCACGCGCGCCTCCTCGAGGAGCTTGAGCATGGTGGCGTTGTTGACGTGGTTGAACGCGTCGAGATCCCCCCACCGCAGGTGGATGGGGATGTGCAGACGACCGCCGGTGGTCTCAGTCACGCGTGAGCTTGCGGTAGGTCGAGCTGGACCGGTTGAGCGCGTCGGGCCCGAGCCGCTCGAGCTTGTTCTGCTCGTACGCCTCGAAGTTGCCCTCGAACCAGTACCACCGGTCGGGGTTCTCGTCCGTGCCCTCGTACGCCAGGATGTGCGTCGCGATGCGGTCCAGGAACCACCGATCGTGCGTGATGACCACGGCACAGCCGGGGAATTCGAGCAACGCGTTCTCGAGCGAGCCGAGCGTCTCGACGTCGAGGTCGTTCGTCGGCTCGTCGAGCAGGAGCAGGTTCCCGCCCTCCTTCAGCGTGAGGGCGAGGTTCAGGCGGTTGCGCTCTCCTCCGGAGAGCACGCCGGCCTTCTTCTGCTGGTCGGGACCTTTGAACCCGAACTTCGACACGTAGGCGCGCGAGGGGATCTCGGTCTTGCCGACCGTGATGATGTCCAGTCCGTCCGAGACAACCTCCCACAGCGACTTGTTCGGGTCGATGCTCGAGCGGGTCTGGTCGACGTAGCTGATCTTGACCGTCTCGCCGACCTTCAGGTCTCCGCCATCGAGGGGTTCGAGACCCACGATGGTCTTGAACAGCGTCGTCTTGCCGACGCCGTTGGGTCCGATGACCCCGACGATGCCGTTGGGCGGGAGGCTGAAGCTGAGACCGTCGATGAGCGATCGACCGTCGAAGCCCTTCTGGAGCTTCTTGGCCTCGATCACGATGTTGCCCAGTCGCGGCCCCGGTGGGATCTGGATCTCCTCGAAGTCGAGCTTCCGCGTGCGTTCCGCCTCTGCGGCCATCTCTTCGTAGCGGGCCAGACGGGCCTTCGACTTGGCCTGGCGTCCCTTCGTGTTCGAGCGCACCCAGTCCAGTTCCTCGGACAGGCGCTTGGCGAGCTTCGCATCCTTCTTGCCCTGGATCTCCAGGCGCTCACGCTTCTTCTCGAGATAGGTGGAGTAGTTGCCCTCGTAGGGGTAGAGCCGTCCGCGGTCGACCTCGGCGATCCACTCGGCGACGTTGTCGAGGAAGTACCGGTCGTGCGTGATCGCGATGACCGCGCCGGCGTACTTCTGCAGGTGCTGCTCGAGCCACAGCACGCTCTCCGCGTCGAGGTGGTTGGTGGGCTCGTCGAGAAGCAGCAGGTCCGGCTTCTGGAGAAGGAGCTTGGTCAGCGCGACACGACGCTTCTCACCTCCCGACAGGTGGGCGATCTCGGCGTCACCGGGGGGTGTGCGCAACGCGTTCATCGCCTGCTCCAGCTGAGAGTCGAGGTCCCACGCGTCGGCGGCGTCGATCTCCTCCTGCAGCTGCCCCATCTCCGCCAGCAGGGTGTCGAAGTCGGCGTCGGGGTCGCTCATCAGCGCGGAGATCTCGTTGAACCGGTCGAGCTTGGCCTTGATGGCGACGCCGTCCTGGATGTTCTCGAGCACGGTCTTGGTCTCGTCCAGCTCGGGCTCCTGCATCAGGATCCCCACGGTGAAGCCCGGGCTGAGCTTCGCCTCACCGTTGGAGGGCTGGTCGAGCCCCGCCATGATCTTGAGAATCGTCGACTTTCCGGCGCCGTTCGGGCCGACCATGCCGATCTTCGCGCCGGGGAGGAACGACATCGTGACGTCGTCAAGGATCAACTTCTCGCCCACGGCTTTACGCGCGCGGACCATCTGATAGATGTACTCAGCCATAGCCCGTCCAGTCTATGCGGCTCGGAGCCCCCGCCGCGTCCGGCCCGGGACGGCGATCACCAGTCGATGACGCGGGTGTCCCCGACGAGGCATCCGCCACCGGGAAGGACATCGACAACCACCGTGAACGGATCGCCCGTGGCCGGTCCCACCTGCCCGACCAGGCACTCCTGTCCCCATTCGACAGAGAACTGGATGCTCTCGGCGGGGTTGCCCACTGTGGACATGTCCTCGGTGACCTGCATGGCGTCCTTGTCGAACCCCGCGGCCACCAGCGCATCCACATACGCGCGTCCGGACGCGCGGTCCTCCCCCGCCCAGACCTCTTCGACGATGAGCGTGAAGTAGGCGAGGTTGTCTTGGGCCGTCCCGTCGGGATCGAGGGCCGGTTCCTCCGGTGTCGGCGTGGGCGTCGGCGTGACATCGATCGACATCGTCGGTGTCGTGGCCGGCTCCGACTCGGGGGCGAAGACCCCGCAGCCGGTCAGAGCGATCACTCCGACCAGGGACAACACGCCCACGCCGCGACGCGACGCGCTGCCCGGACGGATCGGGGTCGGACGCGGGCGGAGGGGAACTCGCAGGCGCGGGGACACGATGCCGAGTCTACGGGGACGGACCTGTGCCCCCGTTCAGAACGGCGTCGGGTCGGCGCCGACACGGGAGGGCGCACCCCAGTCCCCCGGAGCCGCCTCCGACATCTGCTCGGACGGGTCCGAAGATTCGCGCGCCCCGTCGTCGCGGCGCGTTGCGACATCCTCCCCCGGCGATCCCGGTCGGTCGGCGTCACGGCGGGGATGTTCCATCGGGACGAAGGTCGTCGTGCCGAAACGGAGGTCCGGGCCGATCGCATCGACGTCCAGTTCCGGGACCGTGCGCCAGCCGTGCTCGGTCTGCCACGACCGCAGACGCAATCGCCCGGCGACGACGATCCTGTCCCCCTTCTGCAAAGACCGGGCGACATGGTCACCGAACTCGCGATACACCGAAACGGTGTAGTAGTTGGCGTCGACGTCGACGAAGCGCCCCGCCCCGCTGTCGAACTTCCGCCGGTTGGAGGCGAGGCGGAAGCTCGTGACCGATGTGCCGTCGGGAAGCCGCTTGACCTCCGGCGGGGTGGCGAGGTTGCCGATGACGGTGATGGTGTCGTTCATGTCTCCTCCTCGGGTGCGGGGACTGTCCCCTCAGGCGACGGCCTCGTACGCGGCGGCCGTCGACACGACCAGCGTCCCGGAGACGGCGTGGACGGACACGGACGTGCGGGTGCGCCGTGGACAGGGCGCGAGGGAGATCACCTGTGCAGGAGAAGAACCGCGATGTCCGGGGTCGAAGATAGCTTCGACACGAGAGGAGTCCACCATGACTGTCGCCACCCATTCTCCGGCGCCCCGCCTCACGCGGAGCACGCCTGTGCACCTGCAGCCGGCGTCATCCGGTCTCTGGCGTGTGCTCGACGCGCACGGGCATATCCTCGGGCATCTTGAGCGCGCGGGAGACGAGGGCGAAGGGCGTTGGCGGGCGCGGCGCCTCAACCCCCTGCGCAGACAGTTCCAGAGCCTCGGCGAGTTCTGGTCACCCGACGACGCCGTGGACTGCATCCGCTATCTGTGAACCGGTCCGTCACCGGCTCACACGACAGAGGCCAACGTCTCGGCGCCCACCTGCGGCGCAAGACGCCGCACCTCGGGCCATCGCTCCGCGAGGATGCCCGCCGCCCGCCGCAGGGTCTCGGCAGACGCGGTGAACGGCACGCGGAGATGTCGATCATGTCCTCCCTCGAGAGAAAATCGCGGTCCGGCGGAAAGGAGGAGCCCTCGTGGACGCACGTCCAAGACCAGCGCCGAGCTCAACGGTGCGTCCAGGCCGATCCACAGCGAGACGCCGCCGCGCACGTCGGGAACCGACCAGTCCGGCAGGTGTGCACGCAACGATCGCACGAGTGCGTCGCGACCTTCTCCGAGCACGTGTGCGCGCTGCGCGATGATCTCGTCCATCCGTCCCACGAGACGACGCGCGATCTCCTGCTCCAACTCCGGGGTTCCGAGGTCGCCCACCGGGCGCGCGGCCACCAGGCGGCGGATCAGGCCGGTCTCGCCGCGGACCCACCCCACCCGGAGACCGCCCCAGACGGTCTTGCCGACCGAGCCGATGCGCACGACGTGCGCGGGATCGGCGGAACGGAAGGAGCGGTCCCCGGTCCGGTGGTCGATGCCGAGGTCTGCCGTCGTCTCGTCGACGATCAACGTCGTGCCGGCGCGTTCGGCCTCCCGGAGGAACACCGCACGCTCCGTGTCGGACATCGAGCGCCCCGTCGGGTTCTGGAAGTCCGGCATGAGGTAGGCGAGCATCGGCATCGTCCGGCCGAAGGCCTGGACGGCACGGTCGAGATCCCAGCCCTGCGAGGTCGTGACCGGGACACCCACCAGACGGGCCCCGGCTCCCCGGAACGCATCGGCGGCGTGCGGGTAGGTCGGCGTCTCCAGCAGCACGCGATCACCACGCCCGACCAGCGTGCGTGCGATCAGGTGGATGGCGCTCTGCGCACCGTTGGTGATCAGCAGTTGGTCGGGGTCGGTGGGCAACCCGCGCGCAGCGTACCGGGCGGCGATCCCCTCCCGCAGCCGGAGGTCGCCGATGAGGTCGTACCCGGAGCGACCGATGATCGACGACGCACCCGCGGCCACCTCCGCGACCACGCCGGCAAGGCCCGGCCACGCGGGCGGGCCTGCACGTTGCAAGTCGATCGCGCCGTCCGCACCACCGGTGTGCCCGGGGTCGTCGCGGCGCAACGGAAGCGTGATCGAGCCCGAGCCGCGCACGCTGGCGATGTGGCCCGTCTCACGGAGCCGGCGATATGCGGCCGCCACCGTGCTGCGGCTGAGCCCGAGCGCGCGGGCGAGTTCGCGTTCGGCGGGGAGGGCCGTGCGCGGCGCGATGCGGTTGTCGATGCAGAGCAACCGGACACCGTCCGCCAGGGCCTCGTACGCAGGCTCACGCGATCGCCACCCTCCGAGAGCCGAGGCCAGGGCGCGGGCTGAGATCTTCGCATCCACGATGCCAGATCTATCACATTGGCCTGTTTACCTTGCGCCAATCCTGAGATTGGATCGCGTCATGCGACGCCGCGTCCTCCAGCTGCTCACCGGTCTCGTGTTGTACGGGGCCGGTTGCGCCCTGACGGTGCGGGCCGGGATCGGCGTGGATCCTTGGACGGTCCTCGCCGAGGGGGTCTCCGCCCGAACCGGTGTCGGCGTCGGCTGGGTGACCAATCTCATCGGGTTCGCGGTGCTCCTGGTGTGGATCCCGCTACGCCAGCGCCCCGGCGTCGGCACGGTCGCGAACATCCTCATCGTGGGCAGCGCGATGCAGGGGGTACTCGACCTCACCCCACCCGTGGAGGGCATCCTCTGGCAGCTCACGGTCTGCCTGGTCGGGATCGGCCTCGTCGCGGTCGCCTCGGGTTTGTACATCGGGGCGCACCTCGGCCCCGGCCCCCGAGACGGCCTCATGACCGGGATCCATCACCGTTGGGGATTGCCGCTGTTCCTCGCGCGCGGTGGCGTCGAACTGACGGTGCTCACCCTCGGGTGGGCCCTGGGGGGCACCGTCGGTGTCGGCACCGTGATGTTCGCGGTGCTGATCGGCCCGCTCGTGCACATCGCGATGCCCCTGTTGGACACGCGACCTCGCGACGCCCGCCCGCGCGTGATCAGTGCTGGCGGAACTGGGGCCAGTCCGACCCGGGCTTGAGGTGGGCGTGGAGCGCGTTCTTGGCGATCTCCATCGTGGGATAGGTGCCCGTGGTCTCGTCTGCACCGGCCATCGTGACGGTGTAGCCCTCATCGTCGTGGCGGATGCTGCCGACGACTCCCGCGGGTCCGTAGGCGACCCACAGTCCGTGCGTGGTCTCGGTCGTTCCCATGGTGTGACTCCTTTCCGACGTTGCCGAAGATACGCCGAACCCGGCGCGAGCGGAAGGGGTTGCGCCGGCGACCGAAAGGACCTCGAGAGCGCCCCCGACAGGACTCGAACCTGCAACCACCGGATTAGAAGGCCGATGCTCTATCCATTGAGCTACGAGGGCCCTTCCAGAGTAGCGGCCGATGCAGGCGGGGCCGGTGCCGATGCGGTCGATAGGATGGCCGACATGGCCGGGAGCGAGAACGACAGACTCGTATGGATCGACTGCGAGATGACGGGACTCGACCTCGCGGTCGATGAGCTCGTCGAGATCGCCGTCGTCGTGACCGATTTCGAGCTGCGCATGCTCGACCCCGGCTTCGAGGTGGTGATCAAACCCTCCGACGCGGCCCTGTCGCATATGAACGACTTCGTCACCTCTATGCACGAGTCCTCCGGACTGCTCGATGAACTTCCCGGAGGCGTCACTCTCGCGCAGGCGCAGGCCCAGACGCTCGCGTACATCCGCCGCTTCGCCCCGCTTGCCGGCAAGGCCCCCCTGGCGGGCAACACGATCGGGACCGACCGCATGTTCCTCGCGAAGTACATGCCCGACGTCGACAACTACCTCCACTACCGCAACGTCGACGTCTCGAGCATCAAGGAACTCTCCCGCCGCTGGTACCCGCGCGCCTACATCCACGCCCCGGCCAAAGACGGCGGGCATCGGGCGCTCGCCGACATCAAGGAATCGATCCGCGAACTGGCCTACTACCGCCACGCGGTGTTCGTCCCCGAGCCGGGTCCCACCAGCGACCACGCGCGGACGGCTGCAGCGTCGGTGGTGTCATCGTTCACTCCGAATATGTGAGAGAATCTTCTGGTTGCCCGCTCGGCGGGAGGACATGGTGGCTATAGCTCAGTTGGTAGAGCACCGCGTTGTGGTCGCGGGGGTCGCGGGTT
>NZTV01000030.1 GCA_002703245.1 Microbacterium sp. | reverse complement strand
GGGATTCGAACCCGCGTTACCGCCGTGAGAGGGCGGCGTACTAGGCCGCTATACGATGGGGCCGGAAGGCAACCGTTCGATTATGGCACGGGTTTTCTCGATCGTACAAATCGAGGTCACACCCGGTCCTTCGGCTTGCCCGGAGACCCCCGCCGGAGTTGACTCTGAGCATGCGAGTGACCAAATTCGAGCATGCCACGCTCACTATCCGGGAGTCCGGAAAGACCCTCATCGTCGACCCCGGCTCGTTCACGTCTCCGCTGACGGATCTCGAAGACGTCGTCGGCGTCGTGATCACCCACGAGCATCCGGACCACTGGACACCGCAACACCTCGACCGCATCCTGAAGGCCTTCCCGGGGACGCCGATCTTCGGCCCGCGGGGTGTCGCCGACGCGGCGGCCGACTACGAGATCACGGTGGTCTCCCCCGGCGACGCGGTGACGGCGGGGCCGTTCACATTGCGCTTCTTCGGCGGGCGCCACGCGGTCATCCACGAATCGATCCCGGTGATCGACAACATCGGTGTCCTGGTCAACGACACCGTGTACTACCCCGGCGACTCCTACGCCGTGCCGGAGGTCCCCGTGAAACTGCTGGCCGCGCCCGTCGGGGCGCCGTGGCTCAAGATCGGCGAGGCGATGGACTTCGTCCTGGCGGTGAAGCCGCGCAGCGCGTTCGGAACGCACGACATGACCCTCTCGGTGGCAGGACGCCAGATGGGCCGGGCTCGTCTCACGTGGGCCGTCGAGCAAGACGGCGGAGAGTTCTTCGAGCTCGACCCCGGCGAGTCCGTGGACGTCTGAGCCCACGCGTGACAAACGGCCGGCCCCGCGAGGGACCGGCCGTTCGTCACGCGGTTGAAGGACGGGTCAGGCGATGGCCATCCCGGCCTCGGCGGCAGCCTCGGCCTCCTGGAGCTCCTTGCCGCCGACGAAGCGCTTCAGACCCACGACCGCGAAGGCGGTGACGGCCGTGCCTGCGGCAAGGGCGATCAGGAAGCCCCAGATCGGGCTGATCGCGAAGAACACGAAGATGCCGCCGTGCGGCGCAAGCGACTGCACCCCGAACGCCATCGTCAGCGCACCGGTGACCGCGCCACCGAGCATCGATGCGGGGATGACGCGCAACGGGTCTGCGGCCGCGAAGGGGATCGCCCCCTCGCTGATGAACGCCGCACCCAGCAGCCAAGCCGCCTTGCCGTTCTCGCGTTCGACCGGGGTGAAGGATCCGCGGGCGAGCACGGTCGAGGCCAGTGCCATCGCGAGCGGCGGCACCATGCCGGCGGCCATGACCGCGGCCATGATGAGGTACGGCGTCGGGTTCTCCGGAGAGCCCGCCGCAAGGCCGGCCGTGGCGAACGCGTAGGCGACCTTGTTGACGGGGCCGCCCAGGTCGAAACACATCATCAGGCCGAGGATGATCCCGACGAGGACGATGCCCGACGTGCCGGCCAGTTCGTTCAGGCCGGTGTTCATCGCCTCCATGAGCGAAGCGATCGGGCGGCCGAGGAACAGGATCATCAGACCCGAGGCCACGATCGACGCGACGAGTGGGATGATCACGACCGGCATGAGGCCGCGCAGCCAGCGCGGCGCGTCGAGGCGACCGAGCCACCACGCGACGAATCCGGCGAGCAGACCGCCGATGATGCCACCGATGAACCCGGCGTTCATGAGCACCGCGACCGCTCCAGCGACGAAGCCTGGGGCGATGCCCGGCCGGTCGGCGATCGCGAACGCGATGTAGCCGGCCAGCGCCGAGACGAGGAAGCCCATCGACGTGGCGCCGATCATGAAGAAGACCGAGCCGATGTAGAGACCGAAGTTGCCCAGGAGCAGGTCCTCACCGCCGGTGGGGAGGTTCCACAGTGCGTTCTGGGTGATGATCGTGCCGGCGTTGTCGGTCACGTCGTATCCGCCGAAGAGGAAGCCCAGGGCGATCAGCAGACCACCTCCGGCCACGAAGGGGATCATGTAGCTGACGCCGGTGAGCAGGATGCGCTGGATCTTCGCGGGCCACGACATCGATTCCGGGGCAGGTGCGTCCGAGGCGGTTGCCTCGACTGTGGACGACACACGGTTCGCGTTCGGGTCGGATGCCGCGGAGACGGCTTCGGCGATGAGCTGATCGGGTTGCTCGATGCCGCGCTTGACCCCGGATCGGACGACGGGCTTGCCGGCGAACCGCTGCGGTTCGCGGACGTCGACGTCGGTGGCGAAAATGACCGCGTCGGCGCGCTCGATGACCTCACGCGGGAGAGCCCGATAGCCGCTGGATCCCTGCGGCTCGACGACAAGCTCGACTCCTTCGGTCTTGCCACCGGCGGCGGTGAGGGCCTCGGCGGCCATGAAGGTGTGGGCGATGCCGGTCGCGCACGCCGTGACGGCGACGATGCGCAGCGGCTCACCGGCGGTGGTCATCGGTGTGGCGGTCGCCGCCGGGTCTGCCGTCGACGCCGCCTCCTCCCCGATGGCGACACGGACGATCGAGACGACCTCCTCGGCCGTGGTCGCCGAGCGGAGGCCGGCGGTGAAGGTCTCCTGCATGAGGTTGCGCGCGAGCTGGGAGAGCACCGCGAGGTGGGCCTCCGCAGCGTCGTCCGGGGCCGCGATGAGGAACACGAGGTCGGCGGCTCCGTCGGGTGCACCGAAGTCCACCCCGGGCGACAGGCGTGCGAACGCGAGCGACGGCGTGGTCACGGACGAGCTCTTGGCATGCGGGATGGCAATGCCGCCGGGAAGTCCGGTCTCGTCCGTCTCCTCCCGAGCCCACGCGTCGGTGTAGAGCTGCTCGGCGTCGGTGGCGCGGCCTTGCGCGGCGACGCGAGCGGTCAGCGCGCGGATGACGGCGGCCTTGTCGCCGCCGAGGGGCTGGTCGAGACTGACCAGCTCCGGGGTGATGGTGTCGATCATGGTGGTCTCCGTTGATCAGGGGGTGAGGTCAGGACAGTTCGCTGACGGTGGGGACGGCCTCCGGGAGGTCCGCGGGTGTGGGGGGAACGGTGCCAGGCATCATCGCCGCCGCGGCTCCATACCGGATCGCCGACGCCAGCCGCGCAGCGGGCGGGAGACCCGCCACATCGGCGACGAGTAGCCCCGCGAGGGAGCTGTCTCCGGCACCGACCGTGCTGGCAACGCGAATCTTCGGTGCCGCGGCGGACCACGCACGGTCACCGTCGATGAGGACCGCACCGTGCGAGCCGAGAGTGATCAGCGCGGCCCGCACCCGCTCGGGGACCAGTGCTCGAGCGGCCTCCCGCACGGCCCGGGCGAGGTCGCCGGACTCGATCGGGGAGCCGATGAGATCGGCGAGCTCCTCGTCATTCGGTTTGATGAGATCGGGGCGGGCGTCGCGGGCGACGGCGGCCAGTGCGGCATCGGAGGTGTCTACAGCGATGCGCGGGGCGGCGTCGCCGTGCGCGGTGCGCACCGCGTGGATCACCCGGACGTAGAAGTCATCGGGGGCACCGGGCGGGAGGGAGCCGGCGAGGACCAGCCAGTCCGCGCCGTCGCTCGCGGACACCGTGGCCGCGAGCAGCGCGGCGCGTTCCGTCGCGGACAGGATGGCACCGGGAAGGTTCAGCTTGGTGGTGACGCCGTCGGCGTCGGTGATCGTCAGATTCGCCCGCGCGGCACCTTCGACCGGCACCCGCCAGGCGTCTATCGCGCCCGCCCGCAGCGCCGCATCGTACGGATCTGCATCGGCGAGGGGGATGACGGCGCGTGCCGCCACACCCGCCGCCCGCAACACGCGGGCGACGTTGACGCCCTTGCCGCCGGCGTCCTCACGGGAGGACGCCGCAGGTTGCACCTCGCCGACGCGCAGCGGCGCGTGCAGGACGAGAGACCGATCGAGCGACGGGTGTGCGGTCAGCGTCACGATCATGCGATCCACACGTCCACATCTGCGTCTTCGAGCGCCACTGTGAGCGTCGGATCGGGCGGCACGTCGGTGACGAGGACGTCGATGTCGGACAGCCGTGCGAATCCGACGAGACGTTCGGCTCCGAGCTTCTCGCCGTCGGCGACGACGATCGCCCGACGGGCGCTTCGCACGATCTGACGCTTCACCGCCGCTTCCTCCGGGTCAGGGGTGCTGAGTCCGAACTCGGCGGAGACGCCGTTGGTGCCGACGAAGGCGACGTCGGGTCGCAGCCCGGAGATGGCCTGAACAGTCGCGGCGCCCACGGCCGCGCCGGTCACGCCGCGAACGCGCCCACCGATGACGGTCAGGTCGACGGCATCGGAGGAGGACAGTGCTTGGGCGACCGCGAGGGCGTGGGTGACGGTCTCGACGCGTGTCGGGCGCCTCGAAAGAAGCTCCGCGACTGCAGCTGTCGTCGTCCCCGCGTCGAGGAAGATCGAGCCCTGGAATCCTTCGCCAAGTGCCGTCACGGCCCGTGCGGCGATGGCGGCCTTTGCTTCGCCGGATCGACCGAGCCGCTCGAGAAGTGTCGGCTCCACGATGCTGCCGCGCTCGCTGACGACGGCGCCGCCGTGGACGCGGCGCAGGGCGCCGGTGCTCTCGAGCTGGGCGAGGTCTCGTCTGATCGTCTCGGTCGTGACCCCGAACCGACGGGCGAGCTCGACGACACTGACACGACCGGTGTCGGCGAGCAGGCGTTCGATGAGCTCGTGGCGCTCCGTTGCGTACATGGTCTGACACTCCTCCGTGCGTTTCCACACAGTACAACACATTGCCACACACCTCAACATTTGATATCAACACGATGCCACACACGGAAGAACTCGGCGCCGCTCCCCCACTCCGCCTCGGTCGAATGGTGGAATGGCGGCGTGACCGCAGAACCCGACGAGCCCACGACCGCCGAAGCACTCATGCGGTCGCGGTTCGACGCGTTCCGCCGATGCGACGCCGCATGGCTCCTGCGCACGTGGCATCCCGACACCCGTCCCGCGCGGCTCAACCTCGATGACGGGCCCCGGTGGCGCGGCCTGCAGATCGTCGACGTCGTTGCCGGAGGACCCGACGAGGACACCGGCGTGGTGGAGTTCCGCGCAACCTATCTGACCGCGGTCGGCCTCGGCGTCCTCCACGAGCGCTCGCGATTCGTCCGCGAGGGCGGGCGGTGGTTCTACGTCGACGGGCAGATCAGGGCCTCGGACGACGATCAGTAGAATCCGGTGGTCGCCTCGCCGTCGACGAGCGCCACCCACCCCTGCAGCCCGGACTCGCTCTCCCAGGTGAACCGCACGGTGCTCCCATCCGGCAGCCCTTCCCCGGTGCGGGGATCGACCGCGGTGAACCCACCCTCGGTCGAGGCGGGGACATCCATCACCGGCGCCAGCCCCGCCGGCGCGCACCCCACACTGAATGGCCCCTCCTCGGCGGCGGCGACGAGACACCGGCCGCCGTCCTCGCGTGCCTGGCCGAACAGCGCGGCCCCGGAGTAGTCCTCGAACCTGGTGGAGGTCGACCCGCCGCGCTCGAGCTCGGCCTCGAGGTCCGAGGGCACGTCCACGAGACCGGTGGTCGCCGGATCGACCGGCTCGAGGGTGATATCGGGGCGGGGCACGGACAGCGCCCACGTCCCGGCCACGACCGCAGCACCGCATGCCGCGCCGCACAGAGCCCACATCCAGGGGACGACCGACCCACGGGGCCATCGCCGGCGGCGAGGCGGTCCCGAGCGTTGCGGGTCGGCCGCCTCGTCGAACACGGTTATCGCGGAGTCGTCGCGAGCCCCGTGGTCGGAGACACTCCCGGGTGCCGCGTCGACGACGCATGCCTCTCCCGTGCTGGCGGAGCCTTCCCCACCGGCCGCGGCGCCGCCGGGGGCACCCGTGACCGTCTCGGGATCGTGCACTGTCACGTAGCGGACGCGTGCGTGGCGCCGGGCCTCCTCGAGTCGGTAGAGACGCAGGGCTTCGGCGCGCGTGAGGTCCGGCTCCGGCCCGTATGCGCGCCGGCGGAGCTCGGCGAGCTCTTCCCGCTCCGGCACGGGCGACGCGGTACTCATCCCCCCATTATCGGATGCCGCGCCCCCTCGAAGGCGCGGGCTATAGGTCAATAAGTGTGGATGGGTTGTCTGTTTAGCCGCGTGTTTTCGCGCTGAGATGGGGATCGGTATGGTCCGCGACGCTTAGGCGTGGGCCTTCGGACGAATTCGACGACCTGTCTGGTATGCGGGTCGCTGCTGGTGAAGAACGGGAAGACCACTGCGGGGACGCAGCGGTGGCGATGCCCGGGGTGTGGCGCGTCGTCAACCCGGCGACGGCCGGACGTGACACGGCGGGATCAGCTGCGTCGGTTCGTGTCCGGGCTGGTCGGGAAGGCCACCCAGGACGAGACCGCCGGGGCCGTCTCGGGCAGGTCGTTCCGGCGCGCGACCGCGTGGTGCTGGGAGATCCGCCCGTGCCTGGGCCCGGTCGAGACGACCCATCACGCGGTCCTCGTCGACGGGGTCTGGATCGGGACGTGGTGCCTGCTCATCGCGCTCAGCGATACCGGCCAGGTGCTGGGCTGGCAGTGGTGCGCCCGCGAATCGACGGCCGCGTGGGTCGCGCTGCTGGAGAAGATCTCCTCGCCCGCGGTACTCGTCTCCGACGGCGGTTCCGGGCTCCCGTCCGCGCTGCGTCGCGTCTGGCCCGAGACCATGCACCAGCGGTGCCTGTTCCACCTGCAGATGAACGTCACCCGCCACCTGACCCGCAACCCCCGCACCGACGCCGGCCGGGCGCTGCGTCGCCTGGTGATGGATCTCAGCGGAGTTCACGACGAGCAAGCCGCGATCGACTGGCAGCTGCGGCTCGAGCAGTGGTGGCAGGCATTCGGCCACCTCACCGTCGAGCGCACCATGTTCCGCAACGGCCAGTTCGGATTCACCCACGACCGACTCCGGAAGGCATGGCTGCTGGTCCGCCTCGTCGTCCGCAAGAACCTGATCTTCACCCACATCAGCTACGGCAACCCGCGCACCACATCCGCGCTCGAAGGCCTGAACGCGCAGATTCGCGACATGCTCCGCCGACACCGCGGAATGACCGAGGAACACCGACGCCGCGCGGTCGAGTGGTTCCTCACCCTCCACGAAATGCGACTGGACCAAGCCCTCGACCACGCACGACCCGCCCCGGCCCCACCCGCACCGACACCGCCAGAACAACCCACCGGGCCCGCGCTCTACGACACCGGACTCGACGCCAGCGAAGGACTCTGGCTCAGAACCGGATGGGCAGGACGCGCATGACACGCCCGACACCATCCACTACTTCTTGCCGATAACCCCAGGTCGCGCATGACACGCCCGACCCCATCCACACGTTTAGGCCGATAACCCTCGTGGGATCGACCCGGAAACGCGAAAACCCCCGCTGAGCGGGGGTCTTCGCACGCTGGCTGGGGTACCTGGACTCGAACCAAGAACAACTGAACCAGAATCAGCCGTGTTGCCAATTACACCATACCCCACCGGTTCCGACCGGGGTCGTGCCGAAGATCGAGTCTAGACGACTCGGAGCCCGGTGACAAACCAGGTCCGCGTCAACCCCGGTGTCCGACCAGCGCACCGAGGCGGCGGAGCGTCTCGGGCTTCCCGAGGAGTTCCATGGACTCGAACAGCGGCGGCGAGACACGGCGTCCGCTCAACGCGACGCGGAGCGGACCGTAAGCGACACGGGGCTTGAGCCCCAGACCCTCCACGAGTGCGCCCGCGAGCGCCTCCTGGATGGCGGCGGCGGCGAATTCGGCCTCGGGAATCAGTTCCAACGCCGCCACCGAGGCGACGAGCACCTCGTCGGCGTTGTCCGGAAGCCCTTTGAGCGCATCCTCCTGATAGTCCACCTCATCGACGAACAGGAACCCGAGCAGGCCCGGCGCATCGCCGAGGAGGGGCATACGCTCCTGCACGAGCGGAGCGGCCGCAGCGATGAGGCGGTGCTCGTCGTCGGTGGGCGGGTCGGCGACGAGCCCTTCCGCGACGAGGTAGGGGACGATACGCGCGGCGAAGTCCGCCGGCTGCAGCATCCGGATGTGGTCGCCGTTGATGGCCTCGGCCTTCTTCTGGTCGAATCGGGCCGGGTTCGGGTTCACATCGGCGATGTCGAACGCTTCGACCAGCTCGTCGAGGGTGAAGACGTCGCGATCGGGGGCGATCGACCATCCGAGCAGCGCCAGGTAGTTCAGCAGACCTTCGTGGGTGAAACCCTTCTCACGCTGGAGGAACAGGTCCGCACGCGGGTCACGCTTGGAGAGCTTCTTCGTGCCCTCGCCGAGCACGAGCGGCATGTGGCCGAAGCGCGGGATGAAGTCGGTCACCCCGGCATCCACGAGCGCCCGGTACAGAGAGAGCTGGCGTGCCGTGGAGGGCATGAGATCTTCGCCGCGCAGGACGTGCGTGATCCCCATGAGCGCGTCGTCGACGGGATTCACGAACGTGTAGAGCGGCACTCCCCCGGCGCGCACGATGACGAAGTCCGGGAACGACCCGGCGGGGAAGGTGACCTCGCCGCGGATGAGGTCGACATAGGTCAGATCCTCGTCCGGCACGCGCAGACGGTACGCGGGCTCGCGCCCCTCCGCGCGGAAAGCCGCCTTCTGCTCGTCGGCGAGGTCGCGATCGTAGTTGTCGTAGCCGAGCTGCTTCGCGCGCCCGTTGGCCTCGTTGCGCGCGTCGATCTCGGCTGCGGTGGAGTAGCTCTCGTAGACCACCCCGGCGGCGAGGAGCTTGTCGAGCACCCCGCGGTACAGGTCGTGCCGCTGCGACTGCCGGTAAGGCGCATGCGGACCGCCCACTTCGACGCCCTCGTCCCAGTCGATCTTCAACCACCGCAGTGCGTCCAGCAGCTGCAGGTAGCTCTCTTCGCTGTCGCGTGCGGCATCGGTGTCCTCGATACGGAAGACCATCTTGCCGCCGTTGTGGCGGGCGTACGCCCAGTTGAACAGCGCGGTGCGCACGAGCCCCACGTGGGGCAGGCCGGTGGGCGAGGGACAGAAGCGCACCCGGATGTCGGAGCCGGATGCGGTGGTGGTGCGGGGGTCAACGGAAGCCATCGCCTCCAGTCTAGGTCGGCGCGGACCCTGCCCGTTGCGGAGTCAGCCGACCGGCCGGGGCGCAGACAACGACCGCGACCACGGCGACGCCGACCACCAGGGCGAGGCCGCCGTACCCGATCCAGCCGAGGATGACCCCGGCGGCGATCGCCCCGGCGGCACCCACGAGACTCATGACGGTGTCGCTGAGGCCCTGACGGCGTGTGCGACGGTCCTCGTCACTGGCCTCGGTCAGCAGTGCCGCCCCTGCGACGGTGGCGGCACTCCACCCGAGCCCCAGCAGCACGAGCGCGACGGTGACCAGCGCCGTGGAGTCCTGCCCGACGAAGGCCAGCACGAGTGACGCCGCCAGGAGCACCTGGCCCAGGAGGATCGTCGGCATCCTCCCCCAGCGGTCGGCCAGCACGCCGAAGACGGGCGCCAGAGCGTACATCCCGGCGATGTGGAGGCTGATGGTCAGGCCGACGATGGTGAGTGTCGCGCCGTGGTGCAGCAGGTGGACCGGCGTCATCGCCATCACCGAGACCATGACGCCGTGCGCTGCGGCGACGGCGAAGATCGCGAATCGGGCCACCCGGGGTCGGTCGGCCCCGGCGATCGACCCCGTCCCACGCGAGCGGTCGGCGGCGACGGCCGCCTGCGCGGTCAACAGCGGGTCAGGTCGCAGCGCGGCGAGGTAGAGGATGATGGCCAGGCCCTGACCGGCGACGGTGAACAGGTACGGTCCGGTCAGGGGCGGCATCCCGACCATCGCACCGAGGGCCTCACCGGGACCGACGAGATTCGGTCCGAGCACGGCGCCGAGGGTCGTCGCCCACACCACGACCGACAGGTCCCGGCCGCGGGACGCCCCCGTCGCCAGGTCGGCGGCGGCGAAGCGGGACTGCAGGTTGGCCGCCTGCCCGGCCCCGATGAGGGCGAAGGCCAACAGCAGGACAGGGAAGATCGACGTCGCCGTCCCGACGACCACCAGGAGCACACCGATGAGCGCCACGGCCATGCCGGTCGCGAGCGCCGGGCGACGGCCGCGACGACGGGCGAAGGCGGCCAGGGGGGCGGCGAAGGCCGCCGTCCCGAGCGTCACCGCGGCGGTGGCAAGCCCCGAGTACGCTTCGTCGCCGCTGATCTGCGCGGCCAGGACCGCGCCCAGGGAGATGGTCGCACCGAACGCGACGCCCCCGAGGACCTGCCCGATCGAGAGCACGACGACGGTGCGCCGTCGCACACCGCGTACGTCGGCGGGTGGGAGGACCGGCGTCTCAGGCATCGCGGGCGGGGTTCCGGAGGATCCCCAGCCCGGTGATCTCGACCTCCACCGCCTGGCCGGCGCGGATGCGCCCGACGCCGGAGGGCGTACCGGTCAGGATCACGTCGCCCGGCAGCAGCGTGAACGCCGCCGAGGCGAAGGCGATCACCTCCGCGACACCGTGGACCATGTCGGACAGCGGTGCCTCTTGGCGCACCTCGCCGTCGACGCGGGTGGTGAGCACGGCGTCACCGGTCGGATCGAACTCGGTCTCGATGATCGGTCCGAGCGGGCAGAACGTGTCGAAGCCCTTCGCTCGCGCCCACTGTCCGTCGGTGCGCTGCAGATCGCGAGCGGTCACGTCGTTGGCGTTGGTGTGGCCGAAGACGTAGTCGAGGGCGTTCTCGGCCGTGACGTTCTTCGCGATGCGCCCCATGACCACCGCGAGCTCACCCTCGAAATCGACGCGCTCGGACTGCGCGGGCAGCACGATGGCATCGTCGGGCCCGATCACGGAGGTGTTGGGCTTGAAGAACAGCAACGGCTGTTCGGGCACCTCGTTGTCGAACTCCGCGGCGTGATCGCGGTAGTTGCGACCGACGGCGATCACCTTCGAGCGCGGGATGACCGGGGCCAGAAGCGCGACGTCGCCGAGCGGCACGCGCTCTCCGGTCGTGTCGTACCCCGCGAACATCGGGTCTCCGGCGAGCACGACGAGCTCGCGCTCGTCGACGATGCCGTACTTGATGGCGTCCTGGTGGCTGAAGCGGGCGATCCTCACCCGTCCACCCTACGATCCTCGGCGGCCTCAGGCATCCAGGCGGTACAGCCAGCCATGCGTGTCCTCGCGGCGCCCGTACTGGATGTCGGTGAGTTCCTCCCGCAACGACAGTGCGAGATCACCGAGCGGCTGCTGATCCTCGAAGGAGGCGCCCTTGAGGGTGCCGATCGGTGTGACCACGGCGGCGGTACCGCACGCGAAGACCTCGACGATGTCGCCCGAGGCGACGCCGTCGCGCCACTCCGCGAGGGTGACGCCGCGCGCTTCGACCTTGTGCCCGCGATCGCGTGCCAGCTGCAGGATGGAGTTCCGCGTGATGCCGTCGAGGATGCTGGGCGACTCGGGCGTGACCAGCGTGCCGTCCTTGTGCACGAACACGACGTTCATCCCGCCGAGCTCCTCGACGTTGCCGTCGGAGTCGAGGAAGACCACCTGGTCGCATCCCTGCTCGTACGCCTCGGACTGCGGAAGCAGGCTCGCCGCGTAGTTGCCGCCGGTCTTGGCCGCACCGGTACCGCCCTTGCCCGCCCGCGCGTAGTTCTCACTCAGCCAGATCGACACCGGCTGCACGCCGCCCTTGAAGTACGCCGCTGCGGGGCTGGCGATCACGTAATAGCCGACCTTGTGAGCCGGGCGCACGCCGAGGAAGGCCTCCTTGGCGAACATGAACGGACGCAGGTAGAGGCTCTGGTCGTCACCGGTGGGGACCCAGTCCAGATCGGCGCGGACGAGTTCGGTCAGCGACTGCAGGAAATAGGGCACGGGCAGTTCCGGTAGCGCGAGGCGTCGGGCACTGCGTTGCAGTCGTCGACCGTTCTGGTCGGGCCGGAAGGTGTGGACGGAACCGTCGGCGTGCCGGTACGCCTTGATGCCCTCGAAGACCTCCTGACCGTAGTGCAACACCGCGGCGGCCGGGTCCAACGACAACGGCCCGTACGGCTGTACCCGCGGACGATGCCATCCGCCCCTGACCGACCAGCACACGTCGACCATGTGGTCGGTGAAGTGGGTGCCGAAGCCGGGGTCGGCGAGGATCTCCGCGCGGCGTTGGTCGGAGGCGCCGTTGAGGTTGCGGGAGACGGCGAACTCGAGCGGCTCGAGGTCGGCGTCGATGTCGGAGTCGATGAGGGTCATGTCACGTCCTGGCGTTCGAGGCGCGGGATGCGCCTTGTCAAAGGTTACGCCTGCACCCGTGCGGCGATCGCGTCGCCGATCTCGGAGGTGGTGCGGGGCGAGCCGTCTCGGGCGGCGACGTCTTCTTCGACCGCGCGGGTGACGCGGGCCGCTTCGTCCGTCATGCCGAGGTGTTCGAGCATGAGGGCGACGGAGATGATCGCCGCCGAGGGGTCGGCTTTCTGCTGTCCCGCGATGTCGGGCGCCGATCCGTGTACGGGCTCGAACATCGACGGGAAGGCGCCTTCGGGGTTGATGTTGCCCGAGGCCGCGAGGCCGATGCCACCGGTGACGGCGCCGGCCAGGTCGGTGAGGATGTCTCCGAAGAGGTTGTCGGTGACGATCACGTCGAAGCGGCTGGGGTCGCTCACGAGGAAGATCGTGGCCGCGTCGACGTGGAGGTAGTCTACGGCCACATCGGGGTACTCCGCGCCGACCTCCTCGACCAGTCGCTTCCAGATCGAACCGGCGTGCACGAGCACGTTCGTCTTGTGCACGAGGGTGAGCGCGCGTCGGCGGGCCTGCGCCAGCGCGAAGGCGTAGCGCACGACACGCTCGACACCGAAGGCGGTGTTGACCGAGACCTCGTTGGCCACTTCAGCCGGGGTCCCCGTGCGGATCGCACCGCCGTTGCCGACGTAGGGCCCTTCGGTGCCCTCCCGAACGACGACGAAGTCGATGTCGCCCGGTTCGGCGAGGGGGCTCTTCGACCCCGGGTGCAGCTTCGAGGGACGCAGGTTGACGTAGTGGTCCAGCTCGAAGCGGAGCTTCAGCAGCAGACCGCGCTCGATGTTGGCCCCGGCCAGGCGCGGGTCGCCGGGTACTCCCCCGACCGCGCCGAGCAGGATCGCGTCGTGCTCGGCGATCGCGGCGAGATCCGCATCGATCAGGGTGTCGCCGGTCTCCAGATAGCGCGCGGCGCCGAGCGAGAAGTGGGTGGCCTCGAAGCGCGTCCCCCCTCCGGCGGTGACGGCGCCGAGCACCTTCTCCGCTTCGGCGACGACTTCCGGACCGATGCCGTCACCGGGGATGACGGCGAGCTTGACGACACGCGACATCGCTCTCCTATGGTGCAGGGCCCGGGTGACCGGGCGGCGCGGGCTGCGGCCCCCTCAACGCTCGATGCGCGACGGGGCGCGGGACCCTCCCAGGGTAGCGGCGGCGATGACCGCCGCGACGACGACCAGCGCCGCGCCGATGACGGCGGTGACCCCGACACCCGCGCCGAACGCGCTCGCGGCGGCGTCCCGGAGCGCGCCTCCCAGGGGTCCCCCCAGCCGATCGGCTTCCTGCATCGCTCCTGCGAGCGTCTCGCGTGCCGCCGCGGACGCCGCGGACGGAAGTGGTGCCGGCAGGTCCAGCCGGACCCGGTAGAGCGCGGTCACGGCCCCGCCGAGGACCGCCGTCCCCAACACGGCACCGAGCTCGTACGCCGTCTCCGACACCGCGCTGGCCGCACCGGCCTTCGCGGGCGGGGCGCCGGCGAGGATGAGCTCGTTGGAGACGGTCTCGGCCGCCCCGATGCCGATGCCCAGCGCGACGAACGCCACGATCAGCGTGGTCGGTGAGGCGTCCGACCCGGAGAGCCCGACGATGACGTAGCCGAGCACCGAGAAGGCCAGCGCCGCCGGGACGAGCACCCGTGGGGCGATGCGACGCCCCACCGGCACCACGAGGAGCCCGGAGACGATCATCGCGGCCAATCCCGGCACGAGCGCGAGACCGGCATCCAACGGCGAGAGGCCGAGGACCAGCTGCAGGTGCTGCGCGACGAAGAACAGGAAGCCCACGAGACCGACCACCGACAGCAGGTTCACCAGCAACGCACCGGTGAACGTGCCGTCGCGGAACAGTCGCATGTCGAGCATCGGCGCCGGCATGCGCAACTGACGACGCACGAACACCGCGCCGAAGCCGACCCCGATCGCGAGGAAAGCCCACGTGGCGCCGGCGACGCCGTGCACCGCGAGTTCCTTGACGGCGAACACGATCGGGACCATCGTCGCCATCGACAGTGCGATGCTGGTCGGGTCGATGCTGCCTGGCTTCGGGTCCCGACTCTCGGGGACCACGAACGGCGCGAGTAGCAGCAGCGGGATCAGCACGGGCACGGCCAGCAGGAACACCGATCCCCAGCCGAAGTGCTCCAGCAGGACGCCCCCGACGATCGGCCCGAGCGCGGCACCGGCGGAGAACATCGACGCCCACACCGCGACCGCCAGCCGGCGCTGGTCCCGGTCGACGAAGATGCTCCGCAGCAGAGACAGGGTCGACGGCATGAGCATGGCACCGAACACGCCCATCACCGCGCGGGCGACGATGAGGGCTTCGGCCGTCGGCGCGAACGCCGCGAGGGCCGAGACGGCGGCGAATCCGGTGGCGCCGATCAGCAGCATCCGACGCCGGCCGAACCGGTCTCCCATCGTTCCCATCGTCACGAGCAGTCCGGCGAGGACAAGGGGGTACACGTCGACGATCCAGAGTTGTTGCGCACTGGTCGGTTCGAGGTCGCGCCCGATGGCCGGCAGCGCGAAACTCAGCACGGTGTTGTCGACCGAGACCAGAAGCACCGGGAGCATGAGGACCACCAGCGCGGCCCAGCCGCGCCGCCCCACACGGGTGCCCTGATCCCGCGTGCCCTCCATCGTCTGCGCCGTCATATCGCACCCCCCTTTTCTGTACCGTCTAGCCGGTAGAGTAACAGGGCGAGGCGTGTCCCGTCGATACGATCGAGCACATGAGTCGTCCGCCCCTGGCCCGCGAGAAGGTCCTCGATGCGTACGAGGCGATCCTCATCACCGACGGCGAACGCGCCGCGACGATGGATGCGATCGCCCGCGACGCGGGGGTGTCCAAAGGCGGCCTGCTCTACCACTACGAATCGAAAGAAGCGCTCGAGACGGCGCTCATCGGCCGCATGACCGACCTCGCCCTCGTCGACATCGACGAGCTGGCGGCCGCACCGGACGGTCCCGTCGCGGCGTTCGTGCGCACGTCGGTGATGACCGGTCACCCGCTCGACCGGGCGATCACGGCGACATCGAAGCTCGCTCAGGCGGGCAACACGGCCGCCTCCGACGCGCTACGCGGCATCCGGGACCGCTGGGCCGACATGGTCCGCCCGCACGTGCGAGACGAGACCGCCCTGCAGCTCGTGCTGCTCGTCAGTGACGGGCTCTACTTCAACAACGCGCTGGTCACCGGCGTGCTCCCCGGCCCGCTGCCGCGCGGCGCCGACCTCGACGCTCTCGTGGAGCTGGTGGTTCAGGCCACGCGCGACGCGTGAGGGCTCAGGCCTCGGTGATCTCGATCTGACGGAACAGATCGGCGTGGATGGCCGAACTGACCTCTTCGAGCAGGGCGTCGTCGACCGGCGAGTCGACGGTGAGCACCGAGAGCGCCTGACCACCGGCGGTCTCGCGCGCGATCTGCATCCCGGCGATGTTGATGCCGGCCTCGCCGAACTTCTGGCCGTAGACGGCCACGATGCCCGGACGGTCGGTGTAGAGCATCACGACGTGGTGCTTCTCGATCGGCAGTTCGATCGCGTGACCGTTGATGCCCACCAGTTTCTCCACCTGCTTGGGACCGGTCAGCGTGCCCGACACCGACAGCTGTGACCCGTCGCTGAGCGCACCGCGCAACGTGATGACGTTGCGGTACTCGGGGCTGTCGTCGTCGACGAGCAGACGCACCTCGACACCGCGCTGCTCCGCCAGCAGCGGAGCATTGACGTAGGAGACGGTCTCGCTGACGACGTTGGTGAACACGCCCTTGAGCGCCGCCAGCTTGAGGACGCCGACCTCGTAGTCCTTCAGCTCGCCGTGCACCTCGATGTCCAGGCTCGTCAGCGGGGAATGCGAGAGTGCGGAGAAGATCTGGCCGAGCTTCTCCACGAGCGGGATGCCGGGGCGCACGTAGGGGTCGATGACGCCGCCGGCGACGTTGACCGCGTCCGGGACGAGCTCGCCGCCGAGCGCGAGACGCACCGAGCGGGCGACCGAGACGCCGGCCTTCTCCTGGGCCTCCTCGGTCGAGGCGCCCAGGTGCGGGGTGACCACCACGTTGGGCAGGTCGAGCAACTTGTGTGCCGTGCCGCCTTCGGCCGGGGGCTCGGAGGTGAACACGTCCAGGCCCGCGCCGGCGATCTCGCCGGTCGTGAGCGCCTCGAACAGCGCCTCCTCGTCGATGAGACCGCCGCGAGCGACGTTGACGACGTAGGAGGTGGGCTTCATGAGCTTCAGCTGGGCCGCGCCGATCATGCCGGTCGTCTCCGGGGTCTTCGGCATGTGGATCGTGACGAAGTCGCTCTGCTCCAGCAGCTCGTCGAGGCCGAGGAGCTGCACACCCAGCTGCTGTGCACGCGCGCTGGTGACGTAGGGGTCGTAGGCGACGACCTTCATGTCGAAGGCCTGCAGGCGGGCGGCGATGAGCGCACCGATGCGACCGAGACCGATGATGCCCACGGTCTTCTCGAACAGTTCGGTGCCGGTGTAGGAGCTGCGCTTCCAGGCACCTCCGGACAGCGAGGCGTGCGCCGCGGGGATGCGCCGGGCCAGGCTCAGGATGTGGCCGACGGTCAGCTCCGCGGCGGAGATGATGTTCGAGGTCGGCGCGTTCACGACCATGACGCCGGAGGTGGTCGCCTGCTTGATGTCGACGTTGTCGAGCCCGACACCGGCACGCGCGACGACCTTCAGGTTCGGCGCGGCCGCGAGGGCCTCGGCGTCGATCTTCGTCGCGGAGCGCACGAGCACCGCGTGCGAGTCGGCGAGTGCCGACAGGAGCGCGGGGCGGTCCGTGCCGTCGACGTGGCGGACGTCGAAGTCCGGACCGAGGGCGTCGATGGTGGCGGGAGAGAGCTGTTCGGCGATGAGCACGACGGGCTTCGACACGTGGTGTTTCCTTCGGTGGCGGTGCGCGAATGCGCGGTGCAATGCGGAATGCCGCGCCGCGCGGGGCGAGGGCGAGGCCGCCTTCAGCCTATCGCGCGGGCGCGGGGCCGACGAACCGTGTGACGGCCCGGGTGGCTGCGCGATCAGGCCTCGGGGGCGTTGAGCAGGATCTCGGGCGCCGCATACGAGTAGGCGAGCACGTCGAGCCAGAACACCGAGACCAGCCCGAGGCCGACCAACAGCACGAGCGCAAGGCCCATGGCTCCGCGGCGACGGCCGAGTGCGAAGGCCGCGGCGAACACGAGGATCGGGAAGACGACGGCGAAGCCGAGCACGACCCAGCCGATCACGCTCAATCCGAGGTAACCACCGGCCTGGGAGATGAGGAAGTCGAGCGCGTTCCATACGGCATAGGCGTAGAAGAGGCCGAACCCGCCTGAGATGACGGCGGTGATCCAGGTCGGGAGACGGCGCTCGGTGGAGCCGGTGGTGTCGGTCATTGTCCGATCGCTCCGATCATGGCGAAGGGCCACGGCACGAGGAGCACGACGCCCGCGGCCAGCCAGGCGAATCGCACCCAGGAGCGCGAGCGACGCGTCAGCAGCACGGTCACGGCGAACCAGATCGCGGGTGCGGCGACGGCCATCCACAGCGCGACCTGATAGGCGACGGGGGCGACGAGGAACTGGGCGACATCCTGCAGGCGGAGACCTCCGACGATCCAGCCCACCGTGTAGAGCAGGTAGACCCCGCCGAGCACGCCGAGGGCGATCAATGCGGCGTTACCAATCGACGGTGTGTCGACGACCTCGTCCGCCGGATCGCCGCTGTCCTCGCCGGTGGACGCGTCTTCGCCGGCGGAGACCTCGACGTCGGCTGCCGCCGCGGACTCGCCGTCGGAGGGGGCGACACCCTCGGAGCCGCGACCGACGGCCGTGTACCCCGGCGGGAGGTCGATCGGCGCCGCGGACCCGGTGGCGCCGTCCGCCCGCTCGGAGCCGACCTCGGTTTCGTCGTCGACCGGGCCATCGACGTGCGACCCGGTGTCGAGGGTCGGGTCGTCGTCACCGTCCCAGCTCAGGGCATCGCGGTCTCGGGGGGTCACTCCCCCAGCCTAACCGCGGCCTCCTCGCCCGTCGCCACTGCCCACCTGTCACCACCGGTCGTCATGGCGACGCGAAACGATATCGCCCGACCGCCGAAGGCCGATCCGCCCCCGAAGAACGACGGAGGGCGGGCGCCGAAGCACCCGCCCTCCGTTCACGACCTCGGTCAGCGCGCGGCGCTGCCCTCGACGTAGTCCTCGTCCTGCTGCTTCCACGCGAAGAGCGAGCGCAGTTCCTTGCCGACCGCTTCGATCGGGTGCGACGCGGCCTTCTCGCGCAGCTCCATGAACTCCGTCGCGCCGTTGTCCTGGTCGTCGATGAAGCGCTTCGCGAACGCCCCGGACTGGATGTCGGCGAGAACGGCCTGCATGTTCTCCTTGACGCTCGGGTCGATCACGCGCGGCCCCGAGACGTAGTCGCCGTACTCGGCGGTGTCCGACACGCTCCACCGCTGCTTGGCGATGCCGCCCTCCCACATGAGGTCCACGATCAGCTTGAGCTCGTGGAGAACCTCGAAGTAGGCGATCTGCGGCTGGTAGCCGGCCTCGGTGAGGGTCTCGAAGCCGTACTGGACGAGCTGCGAGACACCGCCGCAGAGCACGGCCTGCTCGCCGAACAGATCGCTCTCGGTCTCTTCGGTGAACGTGGTCTTGATGACACCGGCGCGGGTACCGCCGATCGCCTTCGCGTACGACAGTGCGGTGTCCCAGGCCGACCCCGACGCGTCACGCTCGACGGCGATGATGTCCGGGATGCCGCGGCCGGCGACGAACTCACGACGCACGGTGTGACCGGGGGCCTTCGGGGCGACCAGGATCACGTCCACGCCCTCGGGCGCATCGATGTAGCCGAAGCGGATGTTGAAGCCGTGCGCGAAGGCGAGCGTCTTACCCGCGGTCAGCTTGTCCTTGATGCTGTCGGTGAAGATCGAGCGCTGGTGCTGGTCGGGCGCCAGGATCATGATGAGGTCGGCCCACTCGGCGGCGTCGGCGACCGACTTGACCTCGAAGCCCTCCTCCTGCGCCTTCTGGGTCGACTTCGAGCCGTCCTTGAGCCCGATGACGACCTCGACGCCCGAGTCGCGCAGGTTCTGCGCGTGGGCGTGGCCCTGCGAGCCGTAGCCCACGATCGCCACCTTCTTGCCCTGGATGATGCTCAGGTCGGCGTCGTCGTCGTAGAAGATCTCGGCCATTCGTGTGTCTCCTTCAGTGTGGGTCGTTGCGTATGGTTTCGCTTCGCGCGCTCAACGACCGGGGAGCGAGAAGCGAAAAAGGATGCGTCAGCCGCGCAGGACGCGTTCGGTGATGCTCTTGGGGCCGCGGCCGATCGCGAGCAGGCCCGACTGGGCGAGTTCCTTCACGCCGAACGGCTCGATGGCGCGCAGGAAGGCCTCGACCTTGCCGTGGTCGCCGGTGATCTCCACCACGACCGCGTCGGGGGCGTAGTCGACCACCGAGGCGCGGAAGAGGTTGACGACTTCGAGGACGTTCGACCGGTTCTGGTTGTCGGCGCGCACCTTGACGAGCATGTGCTCGCGCTGCACCGACGCGGCCGGCTCCAACTCGACGATCTTGATGACGTTCACGAGCTTGTTCAGCTGCTTGGTCACCTGCTCGAGGGGAAGCCCTTCGACGTCGACGACGACGGTGATGCGCGAGAGCCCCGGCACCTCGGTCACCCCGACCGCGAGGGACTCGATGTTGAAACCACGGCGGGCGAACAGGCCCGCCACGCGCGTGAGCAGACCGGGCTTGTCCTCGACGAGGAGGCTCAGGACGTGCTTCGACATGTCACTCGTCCCCTTCGAACGACGGCGCGTGCTCGCGCGCGTACTGGATGTAGCTGTTGCTGACGCCCTGCGGCACCATCGGCCACACCATGGCGTCGGCGCTGACGACGAAGTCGATCACGACCGGACGGTCGTTGGTCTCCAGCGCGAGCTTGATCGCATCGTCGACCTGGTCTTCGCTCTCGACGCGGATCGCGAGGCAACCATACGCCTCGGCGAGGGTGACGAAGTCCGGGATGCGGACCGTGCCGTGCCCGGTGTTCAGGTCGGTGTTCGAGTGACGCCCGTCGTAGAACAGGGTCTGCCACTGGCGGACCATGCCGAGGGAGGAGTTGTTGATCACCGCGACCTTGATCGGAATGCCGTTGATCGCGCAGGTGGCCAGTTCCTGATTGGTCATCTGGAAGCAGCCGTCGCCGTCGATCGCCCATACCGGACGCTCGGGTTCGGCGACCTTCGCCCCCATCGCCGCCGGAACGGCGTATCCCATGGTCCCGGCGCCGCCGGAATTGAGCCAGGCGTTGGGACGCTCGTACCGGATGAACTGCGCAGCCCACATCTGGTGCTGACCCACGCCCGCGGCGTACACGCCCTCCGGACCGGTCAGTTCGCCGATGCGCTGGATCACGTGCTGCGGTGACAGCAGGCCGTCGGAGGTCGGGGCGAATCCGAGGGGGAACTCGTCGCGCAGCCCGTCGAGGAACGACCACCACTGGTCGATCTCGGGCTTCTGCCCGTTCGCGACACCGCGGAACGCGGTGTCGAGGTCGACGAGCACGTCCTTCAGATCGCCCACGATGGGCACGTCCGCAGTGCGGATCTTGGAGATCTCGGCGGGGTCGATGTCGACGTGGATGACCTTCGCTCCGGGGGCGAACAGCGCCGCCTTCCCGGTGACGCGATCGTCGAACCGTGCACCGAGGGTGATGAGGAGGTCGGCTTCCTGGAGCGCCAGCACGGCGGGCACGGTGCCGTGCATGCCCGGCATGCCGAGGTGTTGCGGATGCGAGTCCGGGAAGGCTCCGCGGGCCATGAGCGTGGTGACCACGGGGGCACCGGTCGACTCGGCGAGGGTGCGCAGTTCGTCGGCGGCGCCGGAGCGGACGACGCCGCCGCCGACGTAGAGCACCGGCTTCTTCGCGTCGGCGATCAGCTGTGCCGCCGCCTGGATCTGCTTGCCGTGGGCCTTGGTGACCGGACGGTACCCGGGCAGGTCGTACTTCGGCGGCCAGACGAAGGGCACCTCGGCCTGCTGTGCGTCTTTGGTGATGTCCACCAGCACGGGGCCGGGGCGCCCGGTGGTGGCGATCTCGAACGCCGCGGCGATCGCACCGGGGATCTCCGAGGCGTCCTTGACCAGGAACGAGTGCTTGGTGATCGGCATCGTGATGCCGACGATGTCGGCTTCCTGGAACGCGTCGGTGCCCATCAGGTGCGAGAACACCTGCCCGGTGATGCACACCAGCGGCACGGAGTCCATGTAGGCGTCGGCGATCGCGGTGACGAGGTTGGTCGCGCCGGGGCCGGAGGTGGCGATGGCGACACCGGGACGCCCGGAGGCCGAGGCGTACCCTTCCGCCGCGTGACCGGCGCCCTGCTCGTGGCGCACGAGGGTGTGGCGCAGCTTGCTGGCGTCCATGAGCGGGTCGTAGAAGTGCATGATCGCACCGCCGGGGATTCCGAACACGTCGGTGACTCCGAGCAGCTCCAGCGAGCGGACCATCGCCTCGGCCCCGGAGAGCACGGGCGCAGAGGCGCTACGGGCGGGTGGCCGCGGCACGGCGGCTGCGGTTTCTGAAGGCATGGTGGTTCCTCTGTCGAGAACGAACAGATGTGTCTGAGGCCGTTACCCCGTGACGGCGCCGTGCGCGGCGGAGCGCACGAGCTTGGAGTACTTGGCCAGGACGCCACGGGTGTAGCGCGGGGGAAGGGGCTCCCAGCCAGAGCGGCGGGAGTCCAGCTTCGCGTCGTCGACGAGTAGGTCGAGACTGCGGGCTGCGATATCGACCCGTATCAGATCACCATCGCGCACGAAGGCGATCGGACCTGCGTCGACCGCTTCGGGTGCTATGTGGCCGATGCACAGGCCGGTT
>NZTV01000029.1 GCA_002703245.1 Microbacterium sp. | reverse complement strand
GGTCCACGACTAAGCGTCGCGGACCATGACGATCCCCGAATCACCGCGGAATCACGCGGTTAGATCAACATCCCATCCACACGTTTTGGCCTATAACCCATTTACGGGGCTACTCCAGGACGGGGGCGAGGGTGAGTGTGAGCTCTTCCACCTCACGACCGAGCGCGGGGGCGAATGCCAGGGTGCGGGAGACCTCCGTGAAGCCGGCCTTGGTGAGCACCGCCAGCGATGCGGCGTTGGTGGCCGCGGTACGCGCGAACAGCGGACGCTCCGGTTCCCGCGACACCAGCAGACGCAGCGCCTCGCTCGCGACGCCACGTCCCCACGCGTTCCGGGCGATCCAGAATGTGACCTCGCGCTCGCCGTCGACGGTGAAGACGGCGGCGGTGCCGGCGAAGCCGCCGTCCTCCGTGACCACATAAAGGTGCACGCCCGGCGACGACCGCTCGCGCGCGAGCCACGCGTCGAAGGCTTCGCGGTCGTCGGGGTCCGCAGTGGTGAAGGCGGCCCGCTCGACCGCTTCGGGCGTGCGCATCATCTCGAAGACGGCGTCGAGGTCGTCGTCGTCGAGGTCACGCAGTTCGACGTGTCCAGCCACGTCCTCCAACCTAGCCCCGACCGAGCAGACGGGGGAGGGTCAGTCGAGTCCGTAGACCGCGCGCACACTCTGCTCGGCGTGTGCATCGTCGCGGGCGGCCAGAGCATCCCGCACCGCGCGGTACTTGTCCGTTCGCTCCGTCGGGTCGGTGAAGACGGGTCGCCACTGACTGGTGTAACGCCGGATGGCCGGTTGCGCCTCTTTCATCACGGTCAAGATGGTGGTGTTCCCCGCCGTGAACATCAGATGGGCGAACAGGCGCGAGGAGGTCTCGACGATGCCCTGATAATCATCGGCGGCAGACGCCTCGACGACCGCGTCGGCGAGGTCGACGGCCGTGGCGAGCTCCTCTTGCGTGCCGCGTCGGATGGCGAACGGAGCCGCGTTGGAGGCCGCCAGGACCAGGAACTCCCGCACGTCCTCCCGGCTCTTCTGCGAGGGGATCGACACCCGCGTGTAGCGGTTGGGGGCCACCTCCACCAGGCCGACGCGCTCGAGTCGCTGCAGGGCCTCACGCACCGGGGTGCGCGAGACGCCGAGACGGCGGGCGAGGTCGTGGTCGCGCAGACGTTCGCCGGCGGCGAGGGATCCGTCGATGATCGCCTCGCCCAGGCGCGCGTAGACCTCGTCCCCGAGGACGGTTCCCCGGGGGTCGAAGGGCTCGAGAGGCGCGGACATGACGGCGTCAGTGTAGGGCGGGTGCCTATGGGCGGCCTGATTTGGCAACGTTTGTGTCACTGTCTGGCGGGAGGGGTTTACAGGGCCCCCCTCGCCAGTAGCGTGGAGCGTGATTCGCGCCGAACGTGCGCGGACACCAGCAAGAACGGCAAGTAATGAGCACGCAGGGTACGGTCAAGTGGTTCAACGCGGAGAAGGGCTTCGGCTTCATCGCTCCTGATGAGGGCGGCGCAGACGTCTTCGCGCACTACACCGCGATCGAGTCCAAGGGATATCGCTCCCTCGAAGAAAACCAGCGGGTCGAGTTCGAGATCGCCCAGGGCCCCAAGGGCCTGCAGGCAGAGGCCATCCGACCCCTCTGAGACTGAGATCCGCGCCTCGCGCGCGGATCGACGGCGTCGCCCGGTCCGATCTTCTCGGACCGGGCGTCAGTTGTGTCCGCCGCGCACCAGCTCCCAGCCGGCGCCCGCGAACTGACGCAGGGTCGCGTCGGGCAGGAACGCCTTGGTGAGACCCGCGGCGATGGCAGGGAGATCCCCCTCGTCGCGGTAGAGCAGGTACATCGTCTCGTAGCGCGGGTTGAACTTCTGCTTGAACCGGTGCAGCGACCGGAACCCGTACACGGGTTCGAGGGTCTCGGCCAGCTTTCCGGTCAGATCGGCGATGAGGCCGGAATCGGCCGGTCGCTCATGCGCCAGCGGCGCCCCGGACAGGGACAGGATCTCGGCGCCCTCCTCGGCGAAATACTTCGCGGAGGATCCGATGAGGAACTCCATCACCGGGGGGAATCCGCCCTCTCGACGACGCATGAGATCGAGCGTCCATCCGCGCACCGCACCGCCGGGACCATACACCGGAAGCCACGACAGGAAACCGTCCACGTCGCCGCTCGGAGACAGGGCGAGCGCCAGGCGCACCTCGGGATCGCGCGCCTCGGTGAGCGTGCCGAGGGTGAAGCCCATCTCCGGAAGCCCCTTGTCGCCCACCCACATCTCCGAGATCGCCCGGATCTGCTGCTGCACGCCCCACGGTTCGTCGGTGAAGCGGCTCATCCGGAAGGTCATCTCTTCGCGTCCGGCGCGGTTCATCGACGAGCGCACCGAGTTCCAGGCCTTGCCCTTGAACTCCAGCCCCGGGAGGTCGACGATCGTGTCGTCCGCCACGACGAGCGAACGCCATCCCGCGGGGGCCGCCGCCCGCGTCGCCTCGCCGGCGCTGAAGAAGCACGGCGTGAGTGCGTTGCGCTCAGCCGTCTCGATGAATCCGCGCACCATCTCGGGTCGCTGCTCCTCGGGCCCCAGCGGGTCGCCCAGGGCGATCGCCACCCCGCGACGCACTTGGAACCCGACGACACCGCCCGCGACCGGGGCGTAGGACATGTCATCCCACGTGGTCATCCACGACAGGGTGCCGCCACCGTCGCGGCGGATCACCTCTTTCACCTCGTCGACGGTGAGGGCCGCGTCTTTGCCGAGCCGCGTGCGGCGGCGAACCGCGAAGGCGCCCCTCGCCCACAGGATGTAGACGAGCATGAGCAACCACATCACGGCGCTGGCCATCGACAGCTCCGTCTCGGCATCGATGACCGCTTCGAGCTCCGCCTCGCTCGAGATGCCGATGACGGTGAACACGAAGGCACCGGTGAGGACGTTGATCGAGGCCAGGACCACGCTGACCACCCACGCCCACCGGCGGCCGCGCCGCATCCCGTTGGCCACCAGCGCGATGATCACCACATCGATCGCGGCGTCGATGTAGCCTCCCGACGCCGGTTCCGTCGGACCGAAGATCCCGTCGGTGGGCACCAGGAGGACGATCACCTGGATGGCGCCGATGACGATCATGCTGAAGAACGCCAGGAACCGTTGCTCACGCACGCTCGAACGCTGGATGGTCAGCGAGCGGTCGACGAAGAGGATCAGCAGGACCGCGAGCAGGTGCTCGACGTCGGCGATGTGCCCCCAGAACAGCAGGGCGATGAACGACAGCGCCAGCAACAGCAGCCACGCACGGACGCGCCAGGGCGAGGCGAACAGTCCCACGGCCGCCGCGATGCACGCCATGGTCCCGCCGGAGGCACCCACATCGAGTGCCGCAGCCTGCGCCTGCGCCCACTGCCACGGCGTCATCGCGGCCAGCCACAGCACCAGCGCGGTGGCGAAGACGGCGAAGAGTTGCCCGATCGTGTAGTAGAGCAGGGCCACGCGGCTTCCGCGGCGGAACTCGAGGTAGGCCATCCCGGCGAAGCTTCCGAGCGTGAAGACGTACACCCACGGCTGATTGACGAAGAAGGTGCCGGTGACGACGGTCCACCACCGGCCCTCCGCGAAGGCCGGGAGACCGTAGGCGACCGTATCGAACAGATCCGTCTCTTCGAACGGTGACCACAGCCCACCCCAGACCACACCGACGACCAGGAGGGCGGCGACGAAGGTCAGCGTGGCGGGGATGCGACGGAGGAAGACGACAACCGGATGGGGTGCTTTCGCCGGGGCATCGCTCATGGCCCTCACCCTATCGACAGCCGCGCACCCGGCCGGAGCGGTCGGAGGTCACCGGCCGTGCAGGCGCTCGTAGTCGGCCAGTGCTTTGGCGTCCTCGGCTTCGCGCATGGCCCGGCGGGCGGCGTCGAGCGCGGCGACGGGGTCGGCGGAGGAGCGGGCGTTCGCCAACTCGCGCTGTGCCGACCGCAACCGTGAGCGTGCGTCGGCGCTTCCGTGGGTGTGGGTGGCGACCGCTTCGGCCATCGCCACGGCGTTCCGCGCCGCGGCCAAGGTGCCCGGAAGTGCTGTCCGGGCACCCCGGAGTCGCTGTTGCGCGGTGCGCGCGTCGCCTATCGCGAGGTCGAGGCGGTCGCGCAGCCGGGCGATGCGGTCGATCGCCCAGGTCGGTCGGCGCGCGGCATCCCGTTCGAGGGTGTTCAGCTCGGTCTCGATCGCCCGGACGTCTTCGGCGAGGCGGTCGGCGTCGTCCGGCGGAAGGGAACCGCGGGCCAGGACGGCTTGCCGCATCGCGGTGCGGAGCGCCTCGAACTCGCCGGCCAGGGCGTGCGAGGCCTGAGTGATGAGGCGGTGCGACTCCTCGAAGGCGCGGGCATCGGCCTCGGCCTGGCGCAGGGCCCGCTCCGCGGCGGCGATGTCGCCGAGCGCACTGCGTGACGGGTCGTCGACCGCCTCGGCCGCCGCATCGAGTCTGACCTGGGCTTCCGCCGCCTCGGTCACGGCGTTCGTGGCCGCGTCGGAAGCCGCGCGCCACTCGTCCTCGGCGAACGAGGACGCCAGCTGATCCAGCAGGGGACCGGGATCGCCCATCATGGCGCGAAGGTCGTCGAGGCGTCTCCGGGTCGCCTGGAGCTGGGATCCGGCGGTCACGTGGCGCCCCATCCACTCGACGTGGTCGGATCGGGCGTGGCGGATGGCCGTCGCCGCCTTCTCGGCTTCGTCGCGGATGCGCCGGGCGCCGCGTCGCACATCCATCGGCGTGGCCGAGGGCAGGGAGATCGTGCGGTACAGATCGAACCCGGCGTCCCGCGTGTGCTGGGCGGTCAGCCGCGCACGACGCAGCGATGCCGGGGCGTTGCCGCCGTACAGGGCGCCGGAAAGGCCCACCTCCAGTTCGAGCTCGGCGATCGCGTCGTCGAGCCTCACGAGGACCGCGCCCGCCTCCAACCGTTGCTCCTCCGCGCGCTGCCGTGCCGCGGGGGAGCGGCGGGCGCGCCGCACCGCCCACACCAGCACGAGGAGAGCGAGCGCCGCGACGCCGAAGACGACGATCGCCGGGACGACCCAGCGGATCACCCCGGCGGCGACATCATCCATCGCTGTCCTTCACCAGCAACAGATCGCGCAACTGATCGACCGTCTCGACCGAGGCCTGTGCACCCTCCGCCTCGTGGGGCCAGCTGAATCCCCACCCGACGAAGATCACCGGGACGTCATGGGCGGCACCGCCCTCGACGTCGTGATGGCGGTCTCCGACCAGGACCGGGCGGGACGTGTCGACGCCCGCGGCCGAGAGCCGACGGAGGGCTTCGCCCACGATGTCGGCCTTCGTGGCGAGGGTTTTCTCGTCGGGTGTCGATCCGACCGTGGCGGTGAAGCAGGGGGCGAGGTCGAAGTGGTCCATGAGGGCGACGACCTGGTTCTCGGGCTTCGAGCTGGCGGTGGCCTGCGGCAGGCCGCATGACTCCGCCTCGCGGATGAGCTCGCCGACGCCGGGGAAGAGCTTGGCGCCGGTGGTGTAGCCGTCCGCCTTGCCGAGCGTGCGGTAGAAGGCGACCGCCTCGGTGGCCTGCTCCGGGGTCATGCCGATGTTCGTCTGGAACGATTCGTACATCGGCGGACCGATCCAGTGGACCAGCTCGGCGCGGGTCGGCTTGGACTTGCCGAAGTGCTCGAGGGCGATTGTCAGGCGCCGCAAGATGCCGTCCGAAGCATCTACGATCGTGCCGTCGACATCCCAGAGGATGCAGGTCCAGGGGGAGCGCGTCGCCATGCTCCCAGCCTACGGGGCCGGGGCGTGACCGAGCGTCGGCCTACGCGCCCGGGCGGCGTCAGAACAGGCGCGGGGCGCCCGACTCGATGCCCTTCATGCCCTCGTAGTCGAGGGTGACGCATCGGATGCCGCGATCGGTGGCGAGCACCTTCGCCTGGGGTTTGATCTCCTGCGCCGCGAACACCCCGGTGACGGGGGCGAGGTGCGGGTCGCGGCCCAGCAGCTCGAGGTACCGGGTGAGCTGCTCGACCCCGTCGATGTCGCCGCGCCGCTTGACCTCGACCGCGATCGTCCCCCCGGCGGGGTCGCGCAGCAGGAGGTCGACGGGACCGATCGCGGTCGGGAACTCGCGGCGCACGAGAGTGAGGTCGTCGCCGATGACATCGACCTGCTCGGCGAGGAGGCGCTGCAGATCGGCTTCGACACCATCCTTCTGCAGGCCGGGATCGACACCGAGCTCGTGGGACGTGTCGTGCAGCACCTCGTAGATGCGCACGAGGAGGGCGTCTCCCGACTTGGCGTGGGTGACGCGCCAGTGCTCGAGCACGCCGGCGCTCGCCGACTCCTCGTCCGGCGCTTCGACCTCGAGTCGGCACGGCGGACTCATCCAGTTCAGCGGCTTGTAGGAGCCGCCGTCGGAGTGCACGAGCAGGCTGCCGTCGCCCTTGTGCACCAGCAGGCGGGTCGCGAGGGGCAGGTGGGCGTTGAGCCGCCCGGTGTAGTCGACCGAGCAGCGGGCGATGACGAGGCGCACCCGAAGAGCCTAACCCCGCGGTCCCTCCACGTGATCGTGGCGGTGCCCCGCGCCGACGGTCGATCCGGGAAGCGGCCGGGCGGCGCCCGAGGCGATCCCGGACGCCACGACGAGCGCGACGAGGATGTACAGGGTGTTCAGCAGGCCGATCCGGTCGCTGATGAAGCCCAGCACGGGCGGACCGGCGAGGAATGCGACGTATCCGATGGTGGCCGCCGCACTCACCCGTGCGGCCGCCTTGGCGGGGTCGTCGGCGGCCGCCGACATCCCGAGCGGGAAGCCGAGCGACGCGCCCACCCCCCACAGCGCGGCCCCGACGAAGACCAGCGGAAGGTTCGGCGCGAGGATGAACAGCAGGATCCCGGCGGCAGCCGTCGCCGAAAGGACGCGCAGGGTGGCCACACGGCCGAACCGGTCGACGAGCGGGCCGCCGAACACCCGCACCACCGTCATCGCGACCGAGAAGACGGCCAGTGCGGCCGCGCCGAGGGTCGCGCCGCCGCCGTGCTCTTCGCTCACGCCGAGCGCGAGCCAGTCGTTGGCACCGCCCTCGGCGAACGACATGCCCAGCATGATCACGCCGAGCGCGTAGGTGCGGGGCTCCCGCCAGGCCGCCAGTGACACCACCAGCCGCTCGCGCCATCGGGGCTTCGCCTCGTCGACCGGGTCCCCCGCGGTCTCGCGCGCAGGCACGGCGACGAAGGCCGTGGCCGCGATCACGACGATGGCCACCGCGATCACGAGGGCGTGGATGGCGACGTCCACGCCCAGCGCGGCGGCCAGTGCACCCAGTCCCGCGCCGATGACGGTGCCGAAGGAGAAGAACGCATGGAACAGCGGGAGGATCGTCTTGCCGGAGTGCGTCTCGATCGCCGCGCCCTCGACGTTCATCATCACGTCCACCGCGCCGTTGCCGAATCCGAAGAGCGCGAGCCCGAGGACCACGACCGGGAACGACCCCCACACGTCGGTACCGAGCCCGATGAGGGCCACGCCGACGGCGAAGACCAGCATCGCGCCGAGCATTCCGCGCCGGGTGCCGAACCGCGCGATGACCACCGACGCCATCGATAGACCGATGATCGAGGCCACACCCATCCCGAGCAGCAGCAGACCGATCTGGCTGTTCTCGATCGCCAGGGCGGTCTTGATGTCCGGGACGCGGGAGGCCCATGTCGCGATGCTCAGGCCGCTGGCCAGGAAGATCGCGAACACCGCGGTGCGCCAGCGCACATACTGCGGCCGGGTCAGGGGCTGATCCATGACCGCCATCGTATCCCCGAATCGATTCGGATCGAAACGATTCGGGGAGCGCTCCCGGGCGCGTTACGATCGACCCAGGATGAGCACGCGACGAGCCACGATCTCCGACGTCGCCCGCGAGGCGGGCGTCTCGCCGTCGACCGCGTCGGTGGTCTTCAGCGGGAAGACCCCCGTCACCGACGCGACCCGCGCCAAGGTGCTCGACGCCGCCGAACGGCTCGGCTACGCCGGCCCCGATCCGCGCGCCGCATCGCTGCGCCGGGGGCGCAGCGGAATCGTCGCGGTCGTCTTCGAGGAGCACCTCGGCGCGGCCTTCCTCGACCCCGTCAAGACCCTCATGATGGACGGCCTCACCGACGGTGTCGCCCCGCTCGGTGCCGGTCTGCTGCTGCTGCGCGACCACGATCCCACCGGCACGGGACCGTCGCTCACCAACGCCCCCATCGACGCCGCGGTGCTCATCGGATGCAGCGGCATGCTGCGCGAGTCCCTTGCCGCGGTCTCCGCCCGCGGCATTCCGGTCGTGGTGATCGAGGGCGACGCCGGCGACGAGGTACCGCGTATCACCCTCGACAACCGAGACGCACAGCGGCAGGCCGCGAGCCACGTGAAGTCCATCGGTCACGAACGGGTGGTGTTGCTCACCCTGCCCACGCGCGCCCGGCGTCCACGCGGGTGGATCGTCGACGACGAGACCATCGAGATCGACGTGACCCGTGACCGGTCGCTCGGCGCGCGGGACATCTTCCCCGACGCGCCGGCCTACGCGGCGGAGGCGAGTTCCATGGACGAGGGATTCCTCGCGGCGCGCGAGATCCTGGCCGGGCCCGCGTCACGACGCCCGACCGCGATCATCGCGCAGAGCGATCTGCTCGCAGCCGGAGCGGTGCGCGCGGCGGAAGACCTTGGGATCCGGGTACCCGAGGACCTCAGCGTGACCGGTTTCGACGGGGTGGTCGTCGACGGTCTGGCACCGTACGAGCTGACCACGCTGGTGCAGCCCGCCGTCGAGAAGGGACGCGCCGCGGGGCGTGCCGTCGCGGCGATGCTCGAAGACCGACCCCCACCCGTGGTCACGTTCACCTGTGAATTCCGCGAAGGGAATACAACCGCGGAGCCGCCGCGGGGCTGAGGGGTCAGGACGGCGGATCCAGCTGCGTGACCTGCACCGGTGTCACGTTCAGCTCGAGCCCGACGGGTTCGATGAAGTCCTCCTGCAGCGCGTCGAGCAGATCCTCCGCGGACGGGGTGTCGCCGGGGCCGGTGAGATCGACCACCACGGTGTCCTCGGCGACGGTGACATCGGTGATGACGAACTCCGTGTCCTCGCCCAGCCACTCCGCCACCGTCTCGGACGCTTCGCGAGCCCGTGTCTCGGAGTGCAACAGACTCTCGGAGTTGGTCATCAGCGGAACGAGGATGATCGCCGCACCGGCCACGACCGGGGCGACCGTCGACAGCAACTGACGCGGACGGTGACGCAGCGCGAACGGCCGGGCGAACCCGGTCAGGACGAAGACCAGGGCCGCAGCGAGCACGATCGCGACGAAGTTGGTCAAGAACAGCAGCGATGCCCCGCCCGCGTCCGAGAAGCGTCCTCCGTTGAGGGAGATTCCCACGACAGCCAGCGGAGGCACCAGTGCGACCGCGATCGCCACGCCGGCGATGCCGCTGGCCACCCGCGAATTGACGGTCGCGAACGCCCCCGCCGCACCCGCGGCGATCGCGATGAGCAGGTCGACCGTGTTGGGCGAGACGCGGGAGGTGATCTGTGTATTGGTGGCGAAGGAGATCGCCACCGGCGACCAGCCGGCGATGCCGTAGGCCAGGACGACGGCGGCGACGGTCCCCGTCCCGACCAGCACGGCGGAGTGCACCGCCCGTCTCGCCCAGCCGTTGACCATGGCACCGGCCAGGCCGAGGATGGGCGTCATGAGGGGGGCGACGAGCATCGCCCCGATGACCACCGCGGTGGAATCGGCGATGACGGCGAAGGATGCGATCGCCACCGAGAGGATCAGCATCACCCACCAGGTGCCGAGCTTGTTCCGCCGTCCGGGCTTTTCGAAGTACAGGGTCGCAGCCTGCGCGGACCGTTCCCGTCGGCCGATGTCGGAGCCGACGATCCAATCCCACACCACCTCCGGGACGGTGGCGGTCGTCGGATCGAGGCCCGATCGTGCCGACGGACCCCGGAAGGCCCATGCGATCATGACCAGACCCAGCAGGATGGCGCCGGTGGCGAGGGTCACGATCGAGGCGGTGACCACCGAGGTCGGCACCGTCAAGGCGAGGACGGCGAGCAGGATCGCGGTGCCGCCTCGGGCGAGGGCGGGGACGGGGTCGCGCTCACGCCGGTTGATGAAGGCCGAGACGAGACTGATCACCCCGCGGACCGCGAGATACAGGCCGAGTACGCCGACGGTCAGGCTGAGCGTGACCACGCCGGCACCGAGCACGGTGAGGAACACCATCGCCGCCGCGAACGCGATCGCGGCCAGACCACGCGGCGCCGCGAGGATGCGCGGTGTGCGACGACCGAACCAGCGCTTCCCGGTGATCGCGTAGAACACATCCATCCCACCGGCGACGAACATCAGCCCCATGACGATGAACGACACCAGCGCGGTGGTCGCATCAGGCAGCAGCAGGACGAGGACGCCGATCGCGGCGCTGATCAGACCGCGGGTGGCGACCGGGTTGGCCGCCACCGCTCGCGCATCGCGAGACGCGGCGCGGAACCACCCGTCGGAGGGCGGCGTCGTGTCCTGCTCCTGAAGGTCGTCGCGATCCACCCGGGCCCCCTCCCTCGGCACCCACACTAGAGGGCCTGTCGCTCGGGCGTGGGCTCGCCCGGGTAGAGTAGAGCGCCAAGACCCCCTATCGCCCGGGCCGGCGGTGCGCACCGCCGGCCGACGACTCCGAGGAGGCCGCCATGCTGGTCCTCCTTGCCGCGTTCGCGATCGTCCCCCTGGCGATGCCCTGGCTGGTCCACCGGCTGGGCTCCCGGGCCTTCTTCATCGCAGCGCTGCTGCCGACGATCGCGTTCGTGCAGGCGCTCCTGCAGACGCAGGCCGTCGCCGCGGGGGCGGTCCCGTTCGAGTCCGTCGCATGGATCGCGCCGCTGGGCATCGACCTGTCGATGCGCATGGACACCCTCTCGTGGCTCATGACCCTCATCGTGACGGGTGTCGGCGCGCTGGTGATGCTCTACTGCCGGTGGTATTTCGCCGACGGCGGCGCCGGTCTCGGCCAGTTCAGCGCCGTCCTGCTCGCCTTCGCCGGCGCGATGTACGGCCTGGTGCTCACCGACGACCTCGTCGTGCTCGTGATGCTGTGGGAGGTCACGAGCGTCCTGTCCTACCTGCTGATCGGTTACTACAACCGCCGTGCCGCCAGCCGCCGGGCGGCGTTGCAGGCGCTGTTGGTGACCACCCTCGGCGGCCTGGTGATGCTGATCGGTGTCGTGCTGCTCGTGGTCGACGCCGGCACCTCGAGCATCTCCACGATCCTCGCCGAAGCCCCCACAGGACCCATTGTGGATGCGGCACTGGTCATGCTGCTGGTCGGGGCACTGTCGAAGTCGGCGATCTTCCCCTTCCACTTCTGGCTTCCCGGTGCGATGGCGGCACCGACCCCGGTCAGCGCCTACCTGCACGCGGCCGCGATGGTCAAAGCGGGCATCTACCTCATCGCCCGGTTCGCGCCGGTGTTCGCCTTCTCCCCGGTGTGGCAACCGATCGTCATCGGTCTCGGCGTCTTCACGATGCTCCTCGGCGGGTTCCAGGCGCTGCGCGAGACGGACCTCAAACGCATCCTCGCGTTCGGAACCGTCAGTCAGCTCGGATTCCTGACCGTCGTGCTCGGCTACGGCACGCGCGACGCGGTCCTCGCCGGCCTCGCACTCGTCCTCGCCCACGCGCTGTTCAAGTCGGCGCTGTTCCTGGTGGTCGGCATCATCGACCATCAGCTCTCCACCCGCGACATCCGGGAGATCAGTGGGTTGGGGCGTCAGACCCCCGTGCTCGCGACGGTCAGCATCATCACGATCGGATCGATGTCCGGCGTCATCCCGACCCTCGGCTTCGTGGCCAAGGAGGCGGCACTGACCGCGCTGCTGGACGAAGCCCTCCAGGGCGCGCCGTACGCGATCATCGCCCTGATCGGCGTCACGCTCGGTTCGGTGTTCACGGTCGGATACGGCATCCGCTTCATCTGGGGCGCGTTCTGGACCAAGCGCGACGCCGAGGGGGACACCCTCGAGCCCGTCGAGTGGCCGCGTCCCCGCGTCGGTTTCGTCGCGGCCCCCGTCGTGCTGGCCCTCCTCACCCTCGCCGCCGGCTTCGCCGCACCGGTCCTGGACGCCGTCCTCGCGCCCTACGCCGACACGGCCCCGCTCGCCTCGCCCGGTCTCGAGGCCCCGGAATCGACCTACCACCTGGCGCTGTGGCACGGGCTCGAACCGGCACTGTTCATCTCGCTGGGGACGCTCGCGCTCGGCGCGTGGGTGTTCTGGAGCACCAAACGACGTCCGTGGGGCGCGCGGATGCTCCCCTTCGGCGCGCCGGACGTCTACAACGCCGCGCTGCGCGGCGTCGCCCGCCTCTCCGTGCAGGTCACCAGCCTCACCCAGCGCGGTTCGCTGCCGATCTACGTCGGCACGATCTTCATCGTGTTCGTCGTCGGCGAGTCGGTGGCCCTGTTCTCGGGGGCCGAGTGGCAGGCCGAGCTGGCGGCGTTCCAGACACCGATGCAGGTGATGGTCGCGCCGATCATGATCATCGCCGGCCTCATCGCCGTGCGCGCCCGCAAACGCTTCACCGGCGTCGTGCTCGTGTCGGTCACCGGCTTCGGCATGGTCCTCCTGTTCGCCTCCAGCGGCGCGCCCGACCTGGCCCTGACCCAGATCCTCGTCGAGACCGTGACCCTCGTGGCGTTCGCGCTCGTGCTGCGCCGCATCCCCTCGCGCCTCGGGCAGCACAACGCCTCCGTGCGACCGATCGCCCGGGCCGTGCTGGGAGCGGCGGTCGGTGTGACGATGGCGGCCGTCGCGATCGTGGCGACCGCCTCCCGCACGTTCGAGCCGATCTCCCGCGAATGGCCCGACCTCGCCTACGGCATCGGCCACGGCAAGAACGTCGTCAACGTCGCTCTGGTCGACATCCGCGGGTGGGACACGATGGGTGAGCTATCAGTGCTCGTGCTGGCCGCCACCGGCGTCGCGTCGCTCGTGTTCGTCACCCACCGCTCCGACACGCTTTCGGAGTTCACGGCGCCGCTACCGCGCCTGGACGCGCGACGCCAGCCGCTCATCGAGACCGACGAGGGGATCAAGCCCCGCACCGACAGCTCCGAAGGTCGCCGTCTCGCGTGGCTGCTGGGCGGCACCCGGGTGCAGGCGGAGAACCGCTCGATGATGCTCGAAGTCGTCGTGCGGATCCTCTTCCACACCATCATCGTCGTTTCGCTCTACCTGCTCTTCGCCGGCCACAACCTCCCCGGCGGCGGGTTCGCCGGCGGGCTGGTCGCCGGTATGGCACTGGTGATGCGCTATGTCGCCGGGGGGCGCTACGAACTGGGTGCCGCGGCCCCGGCCGACGCCGGCCGCCTGCTGGGTGTGGGCATGACGATCGCCGTCGCCTGCGCGATCGTCCCGCTGCTGTTCGACGCCGCGCCGCTGACGCGGTGGTTCGTCGAGGCCGAAACCGACCTGCTCGGACACATCGAGTTCGTGACGTCGACGCTGTTCGACATCGGCGTCTACCTCGTCGTCGTCGGTCTGGTGCTCGACGTGCTGCGCAGCCTCGGCGCCGAGGTCGACCGTCAGGCCACCGCCCAGCGCACCGAGGCGGTGAGCGTGCGATGACCGTCTCCCTCGTGCTGATCATCATCATGGCGGTGCTGTTCGCGTGCGGCGTCTACGCGATGCTCGAACGCAGCCTCACGCGGGTGCTCATCGGCTTCCTCCTCCTGGGCAACGCCGCCAACCTGCTTCTGCTGATCGTGATCGGGCAGCCCGGGATCGCGCCGTTCTACGGCTCCGGGGAGGCCGACCAGATGAGCGACCCGTTGCCGCAGGCACTCATGCTGACGGCCATTGTCATCACCTTCGCCATCTCCGCGTTCCTCCTGGCCCTCATCTACCGGTCGTGGCAGCTCGGTCAGGCCGACACCGTGCAGGATGACGAGGCCGACCTCGCCGTGCGCGCCCGGGACGCGGAGACCGAAGAGGTCATGGACGACGAGACCGAGCTCGAGGACGACGACGCCACCACCGACTTCATCGGCACCGTCACCTCACCCATCCGCGTCGTGCACAGCGGGGAATTCCCCGGCGTGCAGGACGACGCGCCCGTCGACCGCCCGCGCACCCGCCTCGCCGACCCCGCGGCCGACGGCACCGATGAGAAGAAGGAGGACGACGCATGATCGCCCTCGTTCCGCTCCTGGTGACCCTGCCCCTGCTCGGCGCCGCGATCGCCCTGATCGCCGGCAAGCACCGGCGCGTGCAGGTGGCCGTGTCGGTCATCACCCTCACCGTCGTGGCCGCCATCGCGGCCGTGCTGCTGGTGGTCGTCGACGTCGGCGGGTCGCCGCTGGCGGTCTCCGTCGGAGGGTGGCCGATCCCGTTCGGCATCGTGCTCTACGTCGACCGCCTGTCGTCGTTGCTGATCGTGGTCTCGAGCATCGTGCTGCTCGCCGTGCTGCTGTTCTCGGTCGGTCAGGGTGCCGCCGACGGCGACGACGATACCCCGGTGTCGATCTTCCACCCGTCGTACCTGATCCTCTCGGCCGGGATCTTCAACGCGTTCATCGCCGGCGACCTGTTCAACCTCTACGTCAGTTTCGAGATCCTTCTCGTCGCCTCGTACGTGCTCATCACCCTCGGCAGCACTGAGTCGCGCATCCGCACCGGTGTGGTCTACATCGTCGTCTCGTTGGTCTCCTCGATCCTGTTCCTCGCCGCCATCGCGATGATCTACGGCGCGCTGGGCACCGTCAACATGGTCCAGATCGCCGAGCGCATGGGCCAGTTGCCGCAGGAGACGCAGACGGTGCTCCACTTCATGCTGCTGATCGCGTTCGCGATCAAGGCGGCGGTGTTCCCGTTGTCGTTCTGGCTGCCCGACTCGTACCCGACCGCGCCCGCACCGGTCACCGCCGTGTTCGCGGGATTGCTGACCAAGGTCGGCGTCTATGCGATGATCCGCACCGAGGCGCAGCTGTTCCTGGACAACGACCTCAACCTGCTGCTGTTGATCGCGGCCCTGGCGACGATGATCGTCGGCATCCTCGGCGCACTCGCCCAGGCCGAGCTCAAACGCATCCTGTCGTTCACCCTCGTCAGCCACATCGGTTACATGGTCTTCGGGCTCGCCATCGCCACACCCCTGTCCATCGGCGCGACGATCTACTACATGGTCCACCACATCGTGGTGCAGACCACGTTGTTCCTCGCGGTCGGACTGGTCGAGCGTAAGGCCGGATCCACCTCGATCCTCCGGGTCAAGGGACTCATGCGCGGGGCGCCGTTGATCGCCGCGCTGTACTTCATCCCTGCGATCAACCTCGGGGGGCTGCCGCCCTTCTCGGGATTCATCGGCAAGTTCGCGCTGTTCGACGCCGCCGCCGAGGTGGGCACGCCGATCATGATGGTGATGATGGTCGGTGGCATCCTGACCAGCCTCCTCACGCTCTACGCCCTGATGCGCGCATGGAACCTGTCGTTCTGGCGCGAAGAGGACGACTCGGCCGAGACCGAGGCGCGCATCTCCTATCTCGACGCCTCACCTGAGGCATCCGTGCAGACCGAGCGCCGTGTCATCCCCCGCATCATGACCGCCTCGACGGCCGGCATGGTGGCGATCACCGTCGCCCTCACCGTGTTCGCCGGGCCCATCTACGACGTGTGCACCCGCATCGGATCGGCGCTGCTGGAGCCGATGACGCTCGTACAACTCGAGCAGGACGAGCTGGAGTCGGAGTCATGACCTCCACGCCCGCCGACGGCCGTACCGCCCGCCGCAGCGCGCTGGTGCGCGCGTGGCGCCAGTTGCCGTTCCTGCTGTGGCTGGTCGCGGTGTGGATGCTGCTGTGGGGCCAGTTCACCGTGCTGGCCTTCCTCACCGGCCTGGCCATGGCGATCTTCGTCACGCGCGTGTTCCGGCTGCCGGCGGTCGAGCTCTCCGGCCGTGTCAACCTCTGGTACGGCGCGATCTTCATCGTGACGTTCTTCGCCGCGCTGGTCCGCGGATCTCTGACCGTCGCCTGGCAGGTGCTCTCCCCGCGGGCGGTGCCTTCGTCGGCGATCATCGCCGTGCCCGCCACCGTGGCCGACGACCTGATCATGACGCACACCGCGATCACGGCCTCCCTGATCCCCGGTTCGCTGGTGATCGACATCGACCGCGACCGCCGGGTGATGTACCTGCACGTCCTGGGGGTGCGCACCCTCGAGGACGTCGAGCACCAGCGCGAGAGTGTGCTGGTGTGGGAACGTCGCATCGTGCGCGCGGTGGGTTCGCGCGCTCAGGTCGCGCAGATCCGTGAGGCCGAGCGGTCGTCGAAGGACGCGGCCGGCCGCGCGCGGAACCGGGAGGGACGATGACCGAGATCCTGCTGTTCGCGATCTACGCCGTCTTCACCGTTGCCGCGCTGTTGACCCTGTGGCGCGTCGTGGTCGGGCCCTCGATCCTCGACCGCGTCGTCGCCTCCGACGTCCTGCTCACCGAGATCCTCTGCGTCCTCGGTGCGGAGATGGCACTCAACGGACACACCCGGTCGTTGACGGTCATGCTCATCATCGCCGCCGTCGGGGTGTTCGGGTCGATCACCGTCGCCCGCTTCGTGGCGAGAAGGGACAACGTCGACCGATGAACACGCTGCTCTCCCTCGTCGTTCCCGCCGAGACGATCACCGAGTCGGCCTACCCCGCCGACGGGTGGGTCGACGTCGTTGCACTCGTGCTCATCCTGTTCGGAGCGGTGCTGTGCCTGACCGCCGCGATCGGCCTGCTCCGACTGAAGGACGTCCCCTCCCGCCTGCACGCCGCGACCAAGCCGCAGGTGCTCGGGCTGATCCTCATCTGCATCGCCGTCGCACTGTCGTTGCGCTCGTGGCCGGTCGTGGCCTTCCTCGTGCCGGTCGTGCTGATCCAGATGGCCACCGCGCCGTTGTCCGCCCACGTCATCGGACGGCAGGCCTATCGCAACGGCACCGTGGACGAGCCCGGGCTGATCGTCGACGAGCTCGGCGGATCGACCCAGACCCCTCCCGGCGCGGGCGGCTGATCGTCCCCGCGGCGCATCCGTTCCCTGGGTCGCCGATGTCGGAGATCCGGCCCGATGTCGGAGGATCCGGCGCGAATCATCCGACATCGGCGCGATCCTCCGACATCGGGCGGGCACGGTCCGGGGAGCGCGGTCCCGGGTCAGTCGGCGGGGGTGAGGGTCAGCGTGTGCTGGGCGTTGGCGGTCACCGCGGCGGCGGAGAACGGCCACGGTGCGAGCTCGACGGTGCGCCACAGCTCGACCTGGTCGGTGTAGTTGTCGTGGAAGACGTGGCCACTGACGCCGGTGAGCTGCTGCCACGCGGATGCGTCGAGGTCGCCGAGGTCGACGATCATGCGCATCGAGGGCACGGTGAGCGTTTCGAAGCCGCCGCCGAGATCCCATCCGGTCGCGTTGGCCACCGATGACCCGCCGCCGACCGGGACCGGGCCACGGTTGAACAGCCACTCGAGCGGGGCGATCCCCGACGATCCGAAGGTCTCACTGCGCAGTTCGAGCGCGTGCAGGTCTCCCCAGTTCCACAGGGTCATGTTCTCGCCCTGGAGTTCGGTGAGACGCGCGTACGCCCCCTCGGCCGAGACGGTGAGCATCTCCTCCTGCGTGCGGACGCCGATCCCGTCGTTGGTCCACCACTCCGACTCGGGGTCGGCCAGCAGATCCTCCACGACGAGGAACAGGCGGCTCTGGTTCGACAGGGGCGCAGGGGCCTCACGCTCGCGGGTGAAGAGATTCTGGGCGAGTTCATCCCACAGCACATTGGCGTACGCCGCCGCCGACGAGTCGGCGTCGTTCTGCGCGTCCCACGTCGCAAGCAGATCGAGCGCGGCGTCCACGTCCGCGTCGCCGGTGCGCACGTCGGTCATCGCCGCAAGAAGTCGGATACCCACCTGGAACTGGTTGTCCGCCTGGATCTGGCGCATGTCCTCGGCACTGAGCGGACCGTTCGCGGCGCGCCGCTCGATCATGTCGGTGATCCGCGCCGCGCGGTAGCCGTAGTCCCAGTCGCGGGTGAGCGTGTAGGGATAGTCCTCATCGACCAGGGCGTTGTTGGCCGTGACGATGAACCCCTCGTCGGGGTTGTAGACCACCGGCAGTTCGTCGAACGGGATGAACCCCTCCCAGTCATAGGCGGAGTCCCATCCCGGATGCGGCAGTGCCCCGTCCCCGGCGCCGCGGATCGGCAGACGTCCCGGCGTCTGGTACCCGATGTTGCCGTCCACGTCGGCGTAGACGAGGTTCTGTGCGGGCACATCGAACGCGGCCGCGGCGTCGCGGAAGTCGGCGAAGTCGCGCGCCGTGTTGAGGGTGAAGATCGCGGTGGCGGTGGTGCCGACATCCAGAGCGGTCCAGCGCAGGCTCACGGCGTACTCACCGTCGGGCACATCGGCGGGCGGCGCGGCGTCGTTCGAGGTGCCGACGTACGGGTCGGCGGCGATCGCGGCGTACTGGGCCGACACGTCCGAGATGATCGGACCGTGACCGGTCTCGCGGATGGTGAGCTCGACGTCGTCCCCTCCGGCGACGACCACGGTCTCGGTGCGCACCTCCAACGGCACCAGCTCGCCGTCCTTCCATGCCGCATCGCCATCGAGCCGCTCGATGTACAGGTCGGTGACATCGGCCGCGAGGTTCGTGAACCCCCACGCGATGCGATCGTTGTGGCCGATGATCACGCCGGGCAGTCCGGCGAAGCTGAATCCCGAGACATCGAACGGGCAGGACTCGTCGACCGTTCGGCACTTCAGACCGACCTGGTGCCAGACGCTGGGAAGCGATGCCCCCAGGTGGGGGTCGTTGGCCAGCAACGGCATGCCGGTGTCGGTGAGTCGACCCGACAGCACCCAGGAGTTGGATCCGATGCCTTCGCCGGCGCCCCCGACCAGAAGACCGACCGCTTCGACCACGTCGTCCACCTCGGTCCATGCCACGGATGCGGTGGTGCCGGCATCGCCGTCCGACGAGGCGCTCGCGGTGTCGGCGTCGGTCTCATCGGCGTCCTCCTGCTCCTCGGGGGGCGCGATGATCTCCGGCACGATCACCGGGTTCTCCGTGAACGGATACTCCGGGTAGAGCACGGCGAGCTGTTCCGGGGTGAGGTCCTGAGCGGCCAGCGCACGGGTCGCCTCCGTCTCGATGTTCGCCCGAAGATCCCAGGCCATCGCCTTGAGCCAGGCGACCGAGTCGACCGCCGTCCAAGGCTCGATCTCGTAGTCGGGGTTCTGCAGCCCCAGAACCGCGTACTCGAAGGACACATCCGCCCCGTCGTGGTCGGCGAGGTAGGCGTTCACGCCGTCGGCGTAGGCGTCGTAGTAGCTGCGGGTGGTCTCGTCGAGCGCCGCGACCTCCTCCTCGGCGATCGCCCGCCAGCCGAGCGTGCGCAGGAACATGTCGGTGCCCAGCTGAGACGATCCGAACAACTCCGACAGGCGCCCGCTGGTGACGTGGCGGCGGAAGTCCATCTCCCAGAAGCGGTCCTGAGCCTGCACGTACCCCTGCGCGAAGAACAGGTCATCGGTCGAATCGGCGGTGATCACCGGTACGCCGAGCGCGTCCCGTTCGACGACGACCTCGGCCGAGAGCCCGCCGAGGGAGATCTCTCCGTCTCGCTGCGGGAAGGAGCGCGCGACGGTGTAGGTGATCACGCTCGCGGCGATGAGGGCGAGCACGATGACGCCGGCCACCACCGAGAAGGCGATGATCCCGACGCGTCGACCCCACGCGGGGCGGGTGGTCGCGTCAGGTGTGGATGCCGTGTCCGGCCTCGTCATCGAAGTCCTCCGAACTGCCGGACTCGGTGTCGCGCGGCGTGGTTCTCAGTACCGCACCCCAAGTCGGAGGATCGGCTCGATGTCGGAGGATCCGGCGCGAATCCTCCGACGAAGGCGTGATCCTCCGACATCGGGTGTGTCAGTCGGCGCCGAAATCGAACGAGGCGGCCTCGTTGGCCTCGTCGACGGCCTCGGCGAGCTCCTCGCGGTCGGCGTCGTAGTCCACCGCGTGCTCGGTGATCTCCTGCGCCCCGCCCTTCTCCAGCTCGCCGACCAGTTCCCCGGTCGCGCCGCCGATGAACCCGGCGGCGGCGTAGTGCTCGAGGCGGAAGCGCGAATCGGCGATGTCGAGGTTGCGCATCGTGAGCTGGCCGATGCGGTCGGTCGGGCCGAAGGCGGCGTCTCCCACGCGCTCCATCGACAGCTTCTCGGCCGCGTAGGAGAGCATCGGCGAGGTCGTATCGAGGATCGTGTAGTCCTCGCCCCGACGCAGCCGCAGCGTGACCGAGCCGGTGATGGCCGACCCGACCCACTTCTGGATCGACTCGCGCAGCATGAACGACTGCGGCTCGAGCCAGCGGCCCTCGTACATCAGCCGGCCCAGACGGCGACCCTGCTCGTGGTAGGTCGCGAGGGTGTCTTCGTTGAGGATGCCGTTGACGAGCCGCTCATAGGCGATGAACAGCAGCGCCATGCCGGGTGCTTCGTAGATGCCGCGGGACTTCGCCTCGATGATGCGGTTCTCGATCTGATCGCTCATGCCCAGACCGTGGCGCCCGCCGATCGTGTTGGCCTCGCGGACGAGGTCGACCGGGTCGGCGTACTCGACGCCGTTGATGGCGACAGGGCGGCCGGCTTCGAAGGCGATCGTGACGTCTTCGGTCTCGATCTGCACCGAGGGGTCCCAGAACTTCACACCCATGATCGGCTCCACGATCTCGAGCGACACGTTCAGGTGCTCGAGGGTCTTCGCCTCGTGCGTGGCTCCCCAGATGTTCGCGTCGGTCGAGTAGGCCTTCTCGGCCGAATCGCGGTACGGGAACCCGTGCTCGACGAGCCACTCGCTCATCTCCTGGCGGCCGCCGAGCTCGGTGACGAAGTCCGCGTCCAGCCAGGGCTTGTAGATGCGCAGCGCCGGGTTGGCGAGCAGTCCGTAGCGGTAGAAGCGCTCGATGTCGTTGCCCTTGTAGGTCGACCCGTCGCCCCAGATGTCGACGCCGTCCTCCTTCATCGCCCGCACGAGCATCGTGCCGGTGACAGCTCGGCCGATGGGCGTGGTGTTGAAGTAGGTGCGGCCACCGGAGCGGATGTGGAACGCGCCGCACGCCAGCGCGACGAATCCCTCCTCGACCAGCATCGTCTTGCAGTCGAGCAGCCGCGAAGCCTCGGAACCGTACTCGGTGGCACGGCCCGGGATCGACTCGATGTCGTCCTCGTCGTACTGACCGAGGTCGCCGGTATAGGTATAGGGGATCGCGCCCTTGTCGCGCATCCACGCGACGGCAACGGAGGTGTCGAGACCACCGGAGAAGGCGATGCCGACGCGTTCGCCGACGGGCAGGGATTGGAGGACCTTCGACATGCCCTCCAGCCTACCGATGCGCGCGGCCCCGGCCGATCCACCGCCCGCGTGGACTGGACAGTGTGAGTCCGGGACGACCAGAGTGGAACGCGTCCGGGCGCACCGCTCGGCGTGAACCCACGGAAGTGCTCCGATGACCTCGCCCCGGCTTCGCCGTCTCCTTCCGCCCGGAGCCTTCCTGCTGACCGCATCGTTGCTCGCGACCGGGTGTACCGCATCCGATGCGAACCAGACCTCCGACCTGGCCTCGGCCGTGGACGAGGCCATCGGCGCCACAGGCCTCGACGGGGGCGGCTGGGGGATCCTCGCCGTGGACCGTTCCTCGGGGGAGGTCGTCTACGAACGCGACTCGACCGTGCCCTTCGTGCCCGGCAGCATCCAGAAGAGCCTCACCACCTCCGCCGCCCTGGACATCCTGGGCCCCCGAGCGACGATCACCACCCCGGTGTTCGCGACCGGAGACATCTCGGAAGGCACCCTCGAGGGCGATCTCGTGCTCGTCGGGCGCGGAGACTTCAGCTTCGGCCTGCGCGACCAGCCCGACGGCACGCTGGAGATCACCTCCTTCGACCACAACGAGGCGAACACCGGGCTGCTCCCGGTGAGCCTCAACACGGGCGACCCGCTGGCCGCGTTGAGGGCGCTCGCCGCCCAGATCGCCGAAGCCGGAGTGACCACGATCGCCGGGGGGATCGCCGTGGACGACGACGCCTCTTTCGTCCCCGAGACCACGTGGCCCGACGGGCGCATCGACGCGATCTGGATCAACGAGACCCTCCTCGACGTCGTCTTCAGCCCCACCGAGGTGGGGGAGCCCGCCGACATCCGCGTGGTCCCCGCATTGAACTCCCTCACGGTCTCGCACGACGTCGAGACGGTCGCCGGTGACGAGATCGACGTGGTCATCGAACAGGTCGGTGACGACGTGACCGTGGTCGGATCGATCGGCGTGGATGCCGGTGAGACGGTGCGCAACACCCAGATCGACGACCCCGCATCCTTCGCGGCATTGGCCTTCGCCGAGGTACTGGGCGAGGAGGGGATCCAGGTCGAAGGAACGGTCGGGGCGGACGTCCCGGCGTACTCGGGAGATCCGGTCGCTTCGTGGGAGTCGGCGCCGATGTCGGAGTTCGCCCGGGTCGTGCAAAAGGTCAGCTACAACCGCGGCGCCGACCTCCTCGCCTGCCTCATCGGGGTGCAGGAGGGTGGCACCACCTGCACGGAGGGCCTCGCCGCGGTCCTCGCGCACGCCTCGCGTCTCGGCGTACCCATCGACGAGGTGCGTCTGTTCGATGCCGCCGGGACCGACGACTACAACCGCACCAGCGCCCGTGCGCAGGTGGAGCTGATGGCGGCTGCCGCCGACGGTGACCACGGCAGCATCTTCGTGAACATCCAGCCGGTGGCCGGCGTCGACGGATCGTTGGCGGGCACGGGCGCCGGGACGGATGCCGAGGGGATGATCCAGGCGAAGACCGGCACGCGGGTGGTCTTTTCTCCGACGACCGATCAGCTGTTCGTGCTCGCGAGGGCGTACTCGGGGTACATGACCACCGCGTCGGGCCGGGACCTCGTGTTCACGGTGATCTTCAATTCAGCCCTCGTCGACACGGTGCCCCAGGTCTTGGAGACCTCGGATCGGGTCGCGAGCGTGATGCTCACGCTTCAGCGGGAGGGTTGAGCCCCGGGCGCCGCCGTCGACTCGCGGAGGCGGATGCCGCAGAGGGATGGCCGTCGTAGACGCGTTGGGCAAGTCGCTCGAGGCGACGTACTCGGACTTCGCGGTGCGCTACCCGGCGGCGGAGGTGCGCGACGCGGCGGATGATCGGCGCCTACCGACCCACACCACGCCGTAGGCGACGACGATGATCGCGGCGGCGATGCCCACGACGTAGACGGCGACGCCGGCGTATCCCGGCGGCACGAGGTCGGGGTTGTTCGGATCGAGGAACGGGTAGGGGTACCAGTACCCCGGCCCGATCGTCGGGTCCGTCACGAGGGGGCCGCGCACCAGCGTGTAGACCACCCAGACGACGGGGAACAGCAGCACCCAGACGGTCTCGCGCCAGGCCAGTGGTCGACGGCGCACGGCGACGAACGCGTCCGCGAACAGGAACAGCGGCGCGACCACGTGCAGCACTTCGTTCGACCACGGCACCGGCTCAGAGCCCTGCGGCAACTCGACGCCGCGCAGCAGCAGGTTGTAGACGATCCCGGTGATGACCGTGTAGGTCGTCACCGACACCAGGGCGACGGCCAGAACGTGCGGCTCCCGATCGCGCGCACCGGCGGCGTGCCTGCCTCGTGTGACGAACCACACCACCGCACCGGCGAGCACGATCGCCGACGCGGCGTTGGAGAGGATCGTGAAGAAGCTGAAGAAGTTCGTGATCACGATGCCGACGTCGCGGCCGTACGCCAGGGCCGAGCCGATGGATGCGGCGAGCTGACGGACGATCGCGGCGACGATGAGCGCGGCCATGACGGCGCGCAGCACGGTCCACGTGCGTTCGAGGGCGGGCGACATGGACGTCAGGTTATCCCGTGCGGACCGCGCGGCCGCGACGGGCCGAGGTCCGTCGTCGGAGAACAGCGCCGATGTCGGAGGATTCGCGCCAGCTCGTCCGACCTCGGGCTGATTCTCCGACTTCGGCGTGAGGCGTCACTCGGTCTCGTCGGACTCCGCAGCCATCCCCCGCGGCGCACGCGCCGGGGCGGCCTGCTCGGGGCGCACGGACGCCTCGGCGAGACCCTCGCCGACGCCGCGGCCGAAGGTCTGACCCTGGATGAGCGCGGCGAGGTCGAGTCCGGTCGCGGCCTCGACACTGTCGAACACCGAACGCATGGCCTTGGCACTGTCGCCGCCGATGACGCTGGAGGCGCCGTCTTCGCCGGATCCGCCGATGATCGACACGTTTCCGATCGCTGCATATCCCTTGGCGAACTCGGTCATGATCGCCGGCAGTACCTCGAGCACGCGCTGCGACAGGAACGCCTCCTGGTTCGACGCGATGGCCTCTGCCTCGGCCTGGACCGCGGCGGCCCGGGCCTCCCCCTCGGCACGGATGGCTTCGGCCTCGGCCTGCGACGTGAGGCGACGGGCCTCGGCCTCGGCGTCGGCGCGAGCGCGCAGCGCACCGGCCTCACCGGCGGCCTTGGCCTCGGCCGCGGCCGCTTCACCGGCGGCACGGGCCTTGTCGGCCTCGGCCTGCTGTTCGGCGATGCGGGTGCGCGCCTCGGCCTGCGCGACCTGCTCGATGGCAGCCGCCTCCGCGGCACGCTCGCGCGTGTACAGCTCGGCTTGCGCGCGGGTCTCGGCCTCGTAGCGCTGCGCGTCGGCGACCCGCTTGACGTCGGCGTCGAGCTGGGCCTGCTTGTTCTCGGCCTGCTGCTGCAACACCGCCTGCTCGGCTTTGGCCCGTGCCAGATGCTCGGCCTGCTCGGCCTCGGCGCGGGCGCGACCGACCCCGGCAGCGGCGTTCGCGGTGTTGGTGTCGAGCGCGGTCTGCTCGATCAGGTTCGCTTCGTCGTTGGCGATGTTCTTCTGGTTGATCGCACGGTCGGCGTTGGTCTGCGCGATCTCCGCGGCCTGACGCTTCGCCTGGATCTCGGGGGAGCCGAGCGACTGGATGTAGCCCACATCATCGGTGATGCCCTTGATCTGGAACGAGTCGAGGATGAGCCCTTGCTCGGCCAGTTCGTGCGACACATCGGCGGCGATCTGATCGGAGAACTTCTTTCGCTCCCGCATGAGCTCCACGACCGACAGCGTCGCGACGATGCCGCGGAGGGCACCCTCGAGCTGCTCGGTGGTGAACTGTTCGATGGCTGCATCCTGGGAGGCGAAACGCTCGGCGGCCCGTCGCACGAACAACGGGTCGGAGCCGATCTTCACGATCGCGACGCCGTCGACGTTCAATGTCACGTTGTCGAGGGACTGCGCCTCGGCCTGCAGGATCACCTGACGCGACCGGAGCGAGATGATCTCGTGGCGCTGCGTGATCGGATTGACCAGCGACTTGCCGTTCACGATGACGGTCACCGGCGACTCCGTCAGCTCGGAACGACTCGAACCGTCGGCGCCCAATACCGTGCTCTGGACCTTCTGTTTGCGGCCCGAGATCACCAGTGCCTCGTCGGCTCGGGCGACCTTGATCCAGCTGCGCGCGAACAGCAGCAAGATCAAGCCGACGATGATGACGGCGACGACCGCGATGCCGACGATGATGAGAATGCCGACGAGTCCGGCGACTTCCATGAAACCCCCCGTGAGAACGGGCGAGCATCGTGCGCACCCGCTTCCACCCTTTCAGACTCGGCGTCGACAGGCTCCGGTTTTTCACAGCCTCCCGCCGCGATTGTGGAGTCTCGGTGGTCACTCGATGCCGCCGAACGGCGTGATCGGGAAAGCCGCTGACAACCGAACCGGCGCCGGCCGGGTCCGGGGGGAGCCGGAGGCGAATCGCAACACGACGCGCGTGCCCGCGCAACCCCCTGGCATGGATGCGACCCGTCTTGTCACCGTGGATCCATGAGTGATGATGCAGACCGGGCGAAGCCCATGGACCACCTTCCTCCGCAGGAGGAACGGGACGCCGTCGAGCAGCAGGAGTATCCCGACGGCGGCGCGCCGGACGGGGAGGCGGGCGTGTCGCCCGACACGGCCGCGGAGCCCGGCAAGCCCAACCGACACGGGCTCGATCAGATCCCTCCCCGCGGACGCTGATCCGCCGGCCTCGCGGGTGGGTTCTCCGTGTCGCGACCCTCAGCGGGGGAGGCGGGGGACCGACGCGAGGAGGGTGCGAGCGTAGTCGCTCTTCGGAGCGGTCAGCACGTCGGCGGTCGCGCCCTGCTCGACGATGCGCCCGTCGCGCAGCACCGCGGTGCGCTCGCACACCGCCGCGACCGCGCCGAGGTCGTGGGAGACCATCACCAGCGACAGACCGTTCTCGTTGCGGAGTCGTTTGAGAAGGTCGATCACCTGGACGCGGGTGGTCAGATCGAGCGCCGAGACCGGCTCGTCGGCGAGCAGCACGCGGGGTTTTGAGACGAGCGCCCGGGCGATCGCGATGCGCTGACGCTGGCCGCCCGAGAACTCATGCGGGTAGCGCCGCATCGTGTCGTCATCGAGGCCGACCGCCCGCAGGGCCTCGGCCACGGATGCGCGAGCTTCGTCCCCGGTAGAGATGTGCAACGACCGCAGCGGTTCGCCGACGATGCGATCGATCCGCTGGCGGGGGTCCAGCGACGAATAGGGGTCTTGGAAGACCGGTTGCACGCTGCGTCGGAAACGCCGCATCAAGGTTCGGTCACGCCGGTCCAGACTCTCCCCTTCGAAGACGACGCGGCCGTGACTCGGGGTGTCGAGACCCAGCAGCAGGCGCAGCGCCGTGGACTTACCGGCGCCGGATTCCCCGACCAGGCCGACCGCCTCGCCGGCCCCGACCGTCACGGAGACGTCGTCGAGCACCGGGGTGGCGCCATAGGAGAATCCGGCGGACTCGAGGGCGAGCAAACTCATCGCGCCTCCCCATCTCGGTTCGATTCCACCCCGTGGGAGCCAGCGCCGACATCGAGCGCGGCGTCGAGGTAGCGGGCGCTGTCGACGAGGGAACGGGTGTACGGATGCTGTGGGGCGCCCAGCACGCGACCCACGGTGCCTTCTTCGACCAGTCGCCCGCGCTGGAGCACCAGGACCCGGTCGACCATGCGCGAGACCACCGCGAGGTCGTGGCTGATGAACAGCAGACCCATGTCACGGTCGGCGACCAGACGCTCGAGGAGGGTGAGTACCTCGTCCTGCACCGTCACATCCAGAGCCGTGGTGGGCTCGTCGGCGATGAGCAGCCGCGGGTCGGCGGCCAGGGCGATCGCGATCGCGACGCGCTGACGCTGTCCGCCGGAGAGCTCATGCGGATACGCCCGGGCGACGCGGTTGCCCTCGAGCGACACGTCCGCGAGGGCTCGCGTCACCGCATCTCGCAACGCGGCACCGCGCAGTCCGCGGTGGCGGCGCAGCGGCTCGGCGATCTGCCGGCCCACCCGCATCAGCGGATCGAGCGCGGTCAGGGGCTCCTGGAAGACGATGCCGGCGACCGGTCCACGAAGGCGCCGCACGGCGGCATCGGCCGCGCCCACGACCTCGTGCCCGTCGAGCAGGGCTGAGCCGGTCGCGGTGACGGCATCGGGGAGCAGGCCCAGCGCGGCCAGGGCCGTCATCGACTTGCCCGATCCCGACTCGCCGACCAGCCCCACGCGCTCGCCGGCGGCGAGCGTGAGGCCGAGGTCGTCGACCAGTGTCGCGGTGCCCGCGTGCAGCGTCAGGCCGGTGGTCTCGAGAAGACTCATCGGCTCCTCCTCCGCGTCGGGTCGGTGACATCGCGCAGACCGTCGGCGAGGAAGTTCACACCCAGCACGAGAACGATCACGGCCACTCCCGGGGCGATCGCGCCGACCGGGGCGGTGAGCACCGTCCCCTGGGCTTCCTGCAGCATCCGGCCCCACGAGGCGTTCGGCGGCGGCGCGCCGAGCCCCAGGTACGACAGGCTCGCCTCGGCGAGCACCGCGACACCGAACTGCAGGGCGAGGGCCACCGCGAGGGTCGGAGCGATGTTGGGCAGGATGTGATGCCACACGATGCCTGGGGTGCGGGTTCCGCTCGTGCGGGCGGCGGTGACGAACTGCTCCTGCAGGACGCGGCGGGACAAGATGCGGGTGAGCCGGGCGACCACGGCCGACATCGCCAGGCCGATCGCGAGGATCGCCGACCCGAGCGAGGGACCCTGGACGGCGACGACGAGCATGGCCAGCAGCAGCACCGGGAAGGCGATCACGACGTCGAGACCGGCCGAGAGGGTGTCGTCGAGCCACGGACGCGCGAAGGCTGCAGCCAGACCGATGGCGGTGCCGAGCACGGCCGCGATCATGACGGCGCCCGCGCCGACGGTCAAGGCGATGCGGGCGCCGACCATCAGCTGCGACAGCAGGTCGCGCCCGAGCCGGTCGGTTCCCAGTGGATGCGCGAGGCTGGGAGGACTGAGGCGCCCACCGCTGATGTCGGTGAGGGGGTAGGGCAGCCACACCAGCGAGAGGGCGGCGACGACCACGACGAGTGCCGTGAGGGTGAGGCCGATCACGAGAGTGGCGCGCCGTCCCCGCCGGCGCGCGGGGCCCGGGGCCGGGTTCTGCGGTGCGGCTGCGGTGGCCGGTGCGGGGACGGTCATCGCAGATTTCCCGAGATGCTCGTACGCAGGCGCGGGTCGATGAGGCGCTGGGCGATGTCGGCGGCGAACCCGACGAGGACGACGAACAGCGTGCTCACCACGAGCACGCCCTGGATGTTGGCGAAGTCGTGCTGCTCGATGCCGGCCAGCAGCATGCTCCCGAGGCCCGGCAGCGTGAAGACGCTCTCGACGACCACCGCCCCCAGCAGCGTCGTCGACAGCTCGATGCCGAGCACGGCGACCACGGGCACCGAGCCGTTGCGCACGCCGTGGCGCAGGAGGGCCTCGCGCATGCTCGCGCCCCCCGCGCGGGCGGTGCGTAGATAGTCGCTGCCGAGCACGTCGATGGTCGCCGAGCGCACGTACCGCGAGAGCGACGCGCTCATGACGAATGCGATCGTGATCACCGGCAGGGTGAGGGAACGCAGGGCGTCGGCGGGGTCCTCCCAGTCGTCGCGGGGGAACCCTCCCGAGGGCAGCATCCCGAGCTGGAGGGCGAAGATCCACACCAGGATGACGCCGACCCAGAACACCGGTACCGCGACGCCCAGCTGCGAGAAGCCCGAGAGGGCGATGCCGTACCAGCGGTCGGCCTTGACGGCGGCGGTGATGCCGATGACCAGCGAGAGCACCAGCGCGACGGCGAACGACAGCAGGGTCAGCGGGATGGTGACGCCCAGGCGCGCGGCGATCTCGGGACCGACTTCGCGCGAGCTGATGAAGGACTCGCCCAGGTCGCCTCGGAGCAGCTGCGCCGACCACGTGGCGAACTGCTGCCACACCGGCTGGTCGGAACCCACCTGGGCGCGTGCCGCGGCGATCTGCTCCGGCGTCGCATCCACCGACAGCAGCGCGTTCGCCGGGTCGCCGGGCAGCAGGCGCAACAGCACGAAGATGACGATCATCGCCACCGCGAGCGAGAGCACGAGGAGGGCGGAGCGGCGCAACAGGTAGATGAGCATGAGGGAGGATGCCGCCGGTGTCGGACGCGGGCGCCCGACACCGGCGAGCGGGTCAGTCCTTGACGATGTCGTAGACGAAGAACTGCGAGTTCAGGCCGTTGACCGGGTAGCCCGACAGGTCGCTGTCGGCGACGACGATCTGCGGGTACAGGTACAGCCACACGCTCGCGGCGTCCTCGGCGATC
>NZTV01000028.1 GCA_002703245.1 Microbacterium sp. | reverse complement strand
TGGGTTCTGTCATCAAGAAGCGCCGCAAGCGCATGGCGAAGAAGAAGCACCGCAAGCTGCTTCGCAAGACTCGCCACCAGCGCCGCAACAAGAAGTAAGCGGCTTCCGCACCGAGCGCCTGTCCACCGGACGGGCGCTTCGTGTTTTCTGACAGACTTGTCGACGGCCACGACGGCCGTATGCTCCACACGACCCGAGGCACCATGCAGACCATCACCGTCCACGAGCTCACCGAGCGTGGATCCACTCCGCTCATCGACGTGCGGGAACCGCACGAATACGCCGCGGGCCATGTGCCGGGCGCCGTCAACATCCCGATGTCGGTCTTCGGCGAGCGGCTCGGCGAACTGCCCGACGGCGCCATCAACGTCATCTGTGAACTCGGTGGACGTTCGGCGAGCATCGTGCAGGCCCTCGAGCAGCGTGGCTACGACGCGACGAACGTCGAGGGCGGCACCGCCGAATGGATCGCGTCGGGCTATCCCGTCGAGCGCTGAGCCCCGCCGTCGCCCGCGCCCTCGCCGTCCTCCGACGAATCGGGTGAGACCACGGGCATCGCCTGCGTGAACGTGTTCGCACGCTCCTGGGCTGCGACGTTCCCGGTGAACAGTCCGTCCGCACCGCCGCGCGGCGCCTCCTCCTCGGTGGCGCCGGTGTCGGGGGTCATCACGATCCGCTGTACCGGCAGCGCCGCGGGCATCTGCCGCTGCACCCAATCGACCATCGCCTCCCGCACGAAGCACCGCAGATCGAACAGGGTCGGCGCATCCTGCGCGGTGACGAGGATGCGCACGCGCACGAGGCCCCCGGTGGCCTCGGTCACCTGCAGCACCGAGGCGCGACCGTCCCACAGCTCCGTCTCGGTGAGCACCCGTTGCAGATGCTCGCGCATCCGGGTCGGGGAGACCCGCCAGTCCAGGTCGAGCTCGATCGAGCCGAGCAGCTCGCTGCCCTGGCGCGTCCAGTTCTGGAACGGGTTGGTCGTGAAGTACGTGCACGGCAACACCAGGCGCCGGTCGTCCCAGAGATCCAGGACGACGTAGCTGAGGGTGATCTCCCCGACACGGCCCCACTCGCCCTCGACGACGATGACATCGTCCACGCGCAGGGCTTCGCTGAACACGAGCTGTACCCCCGCGAACATGTTCGCCAGCACCGACTGCGCGGCCAGGCCGGCCACGATCGAGGCGATGCCCGCCGAGGCCAGCACGCTCGCGCCGAGGGCCTGCACGGCGGGGAAGGACAACAACGCGGCGCCCACCGCGACGATCACGATCAACGCGATCGTGAGCCGGCGCACGATGAGGGTCTGGGTGCGGATGCGTCGGGCGACGCGGTTGTCGGGGATGTCGATCCGATACCGGCCGATGGCGAGGTCGGTGGCGTAGCGGACCACTCCGATCATCAGCCATGCGCCGCTGGCGATGACGGCGACCCGGAAGGTGTGGTTGATGGCGGGCATCCACTCGTCCCGCTCCCCGGGGAACGCGAGCACGAAAGCGATCCACATCGCGATGAGGATCAACAGCACGCGGAACGGGCGCCGCGCGAGTCGGATGAGCAGTTGGGCCCACTCTCGGCGGCGCGCGGCGGCGCGCACGCTCGCGGCGACGATCGCCACGACGACGACGGCGCCGACGAGGCATGCCAGCAGGATGAGGGCGAACACGAGCCACGGGTCGAGCATCGGGTCTCCTTCCGAGCGGCGTGAGGGGCCGCCCACGGTGGAACCGACACTCTACGACGCCGGACCGTCGCCGGATGCCCCTCGCGCCCTGCCTACGATAGAGCCGTGACCACGATCACCCTCATCGGCAAGCCCGACTGCCACCTGTGCGACGTGGCGCGCGAGATCGTCGAACTCGTCGTCGCCGAGCGACCCGACGGTGAGGTCGAGGTCGTGGAGCGATCGATCCTGGACGATGCCGCGCTCTACGAGATGTGGTGGGAGAAGATCCCCGTCGTGCTCGTCGATGGCCGGTTCCACGCGCACTGGCGCGTGTCGGCGGATCGATTGCGAGACGCGCTGCAGCGCTGAACGGGCGCTACGGCGCCAGCCGTGTGGGCCCACGGAACAGGTAGGTCACCTCGCGGATCGACTCCTGTCCGAGCAGAAGCATCATCACGCGGGCCAGGCCCATCCCGAATCCGCCGTGCGGCGGGGCGCCGTATCGGAAGAAGTCGAGGTAGAAGTCGAGGTGCTCCGGGTCGAGCCCCTTCTCCTTGGCCTGTTCGATCAGGACGTCCACGCGGTGTTCGCGCTGCGCACCGGTCGTGATCTCGACACCCTTGTAGAGCAGGTCGTAGCTCTTGGTGAGCCCGCTCTCCTCGTCGCGCATGTGGTAGAACGCCCGGATCTCGGGGTGGTAGTCGGTCACGAACACGAACGGGTGCCCGTATGTCTCCTCGACGTGCGCGGCGATCTGGCGCTCCCCCTCGGGGTCGAGGTCTCCGTCGGTCCGGGGGATCTCATAGCCGCGCGCGGCGACGATCTCGCGCGCCTCGGCGAGCGGGATCCGCGGGAACGGCACCGTCGGGACGACGATATCGAGGCCGAAGAGCTCTTTGATCTCGTCGCCGTGCTTGTCGGCGACGGCCTGGATCGCGGTGACGAGGAGCTCCTCCTGCATCGCGGCGACATCCTCCCACCCGTCGATCCAGCTGATCTCGGCGTCGATCGAGGTGAACTCGGTCGCGTGACGGCTGGTGAACGAGGGGTCGGCGCGGAAGGCCGGGGCGATTTCGAAGATCTTGCCGAAGCCGGAGACCTGCGCCATCTGTTTGAAGAACTGCGGCGACTGGGCGAGGTAAGCCGTCTTCTCCTCGAAGTAGGGCACCTCGAACAGCTCGGCGTTCGACTCGGATGCCGAGGCCATGAGCTTGGGCGAGTGGACCTCGATGTAGTCACGCTCGACCCAGTACGACCGCATGGCGTGCTCGAGCGTCGTCTGCACACGGAAGACGAGGTTGTTGCGGCGCTGGCGGAGATCGAGGAAACGCCAGTCCATGCGCTTGTCGAGCGAGCTGTCCGCCGCGATCGGCGTCTCCGGCAGCGCCTCGCTCGCGATGTCGAGCGTGGCGATCTTGACCTCGACGCCGCCCAGCTTGACCCGCTCGTCGTGCTTGAGCGCACCGTGCACGGTGAGGAAGCTCCCGTGGGTGAGCGCGGAGATGGTCTCCGTGAGCGCGAGCGCCGCCGACTGCTCGGGGGTGGCGTCCTCGCCGACCTCTCGGGTGGCCGGGTTGACCAGCTGCACCGCGCCGGTCTCATCGCGCAGGATGACGAACTGCACCTTCTTCTGATCGCGGACGGTCTCCACCCATCCCGACACCGAGACGGGGCCGTCTTGACGGGCCTGCAGATCCTTGACCAGAACGCGTTCACTCACGATGACCGAGTCTAGACGCCGCAGGCCGTGCCCCCCACCGCCTCGTGCGGGGAAACCCCAGGCGCGGGCGGGACGCGCCCTCTAGCATCGATACGCACCCTTCCGTCCGAGACCTCGAGGACCGATGACCACCACCGACAACGGCCGCGCCACTTCTCCCGTGCGCGCCGCGCTCGTCGCCCTGCTGAACGTCGTCCGGGGCGGACTCATCGGCCTCGCCGAACTCATCCCCGGCGTTTCGGGCGGGACCATCGCGCTCATCACGGGCGTGTACGAGCGGCTGATCGAATCGGCCGACCACGTCGTGGTGGCGTTCACACGTCTGCTGTTCGGCCCGGACCGTCGCTCCGGCTTCGTCCAGGGCATCCGCCGTGCGGACTGGGTGCTGGTCGTGCCGGTGCTGGTCGGGATGGCGGCGATGGTGCTCTCCCTCGCCGGAATCGTCGAGTCGCTCGTGACCGAGAACGTCGAAGCGTCGCGCGGGTTGTTCTTCGGGTTGGTCGCGGCGAGCATCTTCGTACCGCTGCACCTGATCCCCCGTGCGCGACGCACGCCCGGCGCGCGTGTGGGCGGCGTGGTGCTGTTCGTCGCCGCAGCCGCCGTCGCCTTCCTCGCCATCGACGTCGCCGGCGGGTCGTTCGAAGCGGACCCGCCGCTCATCGTCGTCTTCCTCGCCGCGGCGGTCGCCGTCTGCGCCCTCGTGGTGCCGGGCGTCTCCGGATCGTTCTTCCTGCTCGCGATCGGCCTGTACACGCCCACTCTGCGCGCCGTCGACGAGCGCGACCTGGGATACCTGTCCGTTTTCGCCCTCGGCGCGCTCGTGGGACTGGTGACGATCGTCCGCGTGATCACGTGGCTTCTGCACCACCACCGGCGCCTGACCCTCATCGCGATGGCCGGCCTCATGCTCGGTTCGCTCCGCGCGCTGTGGCCGTGGCAGGAGCTGCCGGTGGGGGAGGACCACGGCATCGGCGCGCTCACGGCACCCTACGAGCCGATCGTCCTGCCGATCGTGCTCGCGGTCGTCGGCGCGGCGATCGTCCTCAGCCTGGTCGCGGTCGAACGTTTCTTCTCCCGGCGCGCGGCCGCCCCCGCGGGTGGCGCGGACGGGATGACGGGCGCCGTCGGGGAGCCCTCCGCCGAGACCGCCGGACAGACCCGATCCAGCCGACGCTCAGCCCGTCCATAGCAGTCCCCCACGTACACTGGGCGGGTGCCCGCCGAACGCCTTCATCTCGTGCGCCATGGGGAGGTCTACAACCCCCGAGGCGTGCTCTACGGACGACTGCCCGGGTACGGACTGAGCTCCGCCGGACGCGACATGGCCCGCGCCGCCGCGGAGTGGGTGCAGGCCTCGGGGCGCGAGGTGGGCTCGCTCACCTGTTCTCCGCTGCAGCGCACACGAGAGTCGTCGGAACCGTTCGCCGACCTCTTCGGCGTCGACCCCCACATCGATGAGCGGGTGATCGAGCCGACGAACGTGTTCGAGGGTCGCCGGATGAAGATCGCCCTCATCAACCCGTTCAACTGGCGTCACCTGCGTAAGCCCGCCATCCCCAGCTGGGGGGAACCGTACGCCGAGGTCATCGTGCGGATGAACGCCGCGATGACCGACGCGTGGAAGCGCACCGAGTCCGGCGACGCGGTGATCGTCTCCCACCAGTTGCCGATCTGGGTGACCCACCTCGCCGTGGCCGGAGAGCCCTCGCAGCACGACCCCCGTCGTCGCCGCTGCGCCCTCTCGAGCGTGACCTCCTTCGAGATGCGCGACGGACTGTGGACCGAGGTCTCGTACGCCGAACCGGCGCAGACCTCCGACGCCGTGGATGTGGGCGCCGTATGAGCTCCCGTCCCCTCCGCGCGTCACGCCTCGGCCGTGTCGCCGCCGCCGCGCTCACCGTCGCCGTCGTCGGAGGCGTGCTCGCCGGATGCGCGAACGACGATCCGCTCGCCGAGCAGTACCGCGCGGGGGACGACAAGGGCTTCATCGCCGCCGACGGGCTGCGCATCGTGGAGATCCCGGCCGACGAGCGCGGCGAGCCGGTCGCGTTCTCGGGTGAACTCGACACCGGCGGCACCGTCAGCGACACCGATTTCGACGACGAGGTGCTCGTCGTGAACTTCTGGTACGCCGCCTGCGGTCCGTGCCGAGCCGAGGCGCCGGCTCTGGAAGAGGCGTACACCTCCTTCGAGGGTGAGGACGTGGCGTTCCTGGGCATCAACACGACCGACTCGGCCGGAACGGCGCTCGCGTTCGCCGAGACCTACAAGATCACCTACCCGAGTGTGCTTGCGTCGGTCACCCCGGAGGTCAAACTCGCCTTCGCCGAGGCGACGCCCATCAGCGCCACCCCCACGACCCTCGTCCTGGACGTCGAGGGCCGCGTCGCGGCGCGCATCATCGGACAGCTGCAGGACGCCTCTGTGCTCGAGACGCTCGTGAGCGACGCGCTCGCGGAGTCCTCGTGACCGAACTCGTCTTCGGCGGAGCCATGTGGCTCGCCGTCCCGGTCGCCGTGCTGGCGGGCCTGGTGTCCTTCCTCTCCCCGTGCGTGCTGCCCCTCGTGCCGGGATACCTCGGGTTCCTCGGCGGGGCCGCGGCCCCTCGACGCCCCGCACCCCCGTCGACACGACAGGAGATCCGGGGGGAGGCGGACACGACCGCCGGATCCTCGGCCGCTCCGGTCGAGGTTTCTCCTGTCGAGGCGACACCGCGAAGCCGACTGCTGCTGGGTGTGATGCTCTTCATCGCGGGGTTCACCGTGGTGTTCATGGCCGTCACCATCCTCGGCGGCACCCTCGGCCGGTTCTTCCTGCAGTATGCGGACCCGATCACCCGCGTGCTGGGGGTCGTGGTCATCCTGCTCGGCCTCGTCTTCATCGGTGTGTTCGGTTTCGCCCAACGCACCGTGCATCCGCAGGTGCGCGGCAACCTGGGACTCATCGGCGCGCCCCTGCTCGGATTGGCGATGGGCGTCGGGTGGACGCCGTGCATCGGACCGACCCTCGCCGCGATCATCTCGGTCTCCTGGAACCTCGGCGACCCGGTACGGGCCGGCATCCTCGGGTTGGCGTACTCGCTGGGACTGGGGCTCCCCTTCCTTCTACTCGCGCTCGGTTTCGGCTGGGCGACCCGCTCGGTCGCGTTCCTGCGCCGCCACATCCGCACCGTCAACATCATCGGGGGCGCGCTCCTGGTCGCCCTCGGCGTGCTGATGGTCTCCGGGGTGTGGACCTCTCTCATGACCCGACTCCAGGGGGTGCTCGTCAATGTCCCGCTCCCGCTCTGAGCCGACGTCGGAGGGGGAGGGGACCCTCCGCCCCGACGACTACGCCGGCACCCCCGGTGGCGAATCCGACGCGGTGCAGCCCGCGCTGGGCGTGACGGGTTGGTTGCGGTGGGGATGGCGGCAGCTGACGTCCATGCGCACCGCGCTGGTCCTGCTGCTCCTGCTCGCGATCGCCGCCGTGCCGGGTTCGCTCGTGCCCCAGCGCAGCGCCGACCCCAACGGCGTGACCCAGTACTACGCCGACAACCCCGATCTCGCACCGATCCTCGACGACCTCAGCATGTTCGACGTGTACACGTCGCCGTGGTTCTCGGCGATCTACATCCTGCTGTTCGTCTCGCTGATCGGCTGCGTGATCCCGCGCACCAAGCATCACGCGAAGGCGTTGCGCGCACAGCCGCCGAGGACGCCCGCGCGACTGGCCCGGCTGGACGACCACCGCTCGGCGCAGCTGCAGGTCGCAGCGGACGCCGACCCCGCCGCAGCCGCGGAGGAGGCGGTCTCCCTCGCCGGGGAGCAGCTGCGTCGGGCGGGCTACCGCGTGGCGCGGTACGACGCGCGTGGACGCCTCTCGGTCTCCGCCGAGCGCGGGTACGCCCGCGAGACCGGCAACCTGGTCTTCCACGGCGCGCTCGTCGGCGTGCTGATCGCGGTCGGGGTCGGCGGGGGTTTCACCTATACGGGGCAGAGCGTGATCGTCGAAGGCGACACGTTCGTCAACACCATGCTGGACTACGCCTCGTTCAACCCGGGGCGGTTCGTCGACACCGACGAACTGACCCCCTACGCACTCACCCTGGACGAGTTCGAGGTGACCTACGAACCGGCCGGGTCGAATGCGGCGGGGCAGGCCGGGGACTTCTCGGCGAACCTCACGATCCGAAACGGCGATGAGGTCACGGAGGAGTCGGTGCGCGTGAACCACCCCGTCGACATCGACGGTGACCGGGTGTACCTCATGGGCAACGGGTACGCCCCGACGATCACCGTGCGAGACGCCGACGGCGACGTCGTCTTCTCCGAGTCGGTGCCCTTCCTGCCGCAGGACACGAACATGACCTCCCTCGGGGTGATCAAGGTCCCCGACGGGCTTCCGGACCAGCTCGGGATGACCGCGTTCTTCTACCCGACGCAATTCGAGTTGGCCTCCGGGGCCTTCACCTCGGCGTACCCCGCGCTGGTGAACCCGGTCGTCACGATCAACGTCTACGCCGGCGACCTCGGCATCGACGACGGCACGCCCCGCTCGGTGTACACGCTCGACCCGACCGACATGACCCAGCTCGCCGGACGGGGTGTCGACGAGCCCGCTCTCGAGCTGGCGCCCGGCGACACCGCCGAGCTCCCCGACGGACTCGGCACGGTCACCTTCGAGAACGAGACTCCGGCCGGCGTCGACGGATACGAGCAGTCGGTGAAGCGCTTCGTCTCGCTCTCGATCCATCGCGACGTCGGTGCGCCGTGGGTGCTCGCCTTCGCCGTGCTGGCGACCCTGGGGCTGCTGGCGGGGCTGTTCGTCCCCCGACGGCGGATGTGGGTCACCGCGACCGCGCGGGACGGCGCCGTCGAGCTCGAGTACGCCGGTCTTGCGCGGGGTGAGGATCCCACGCTGACGGCCGCGGTCGACAAGCTCGCCCGGACGCACGAGGCGGCGCTACGCCCACGCCTGTCCGCCCGGGGGTCGAGCTCGACCCCGTCCCCCTCCGACACGCCGAAAGTAGACTGACGCCATGTCCGACACCGCCCTCACGCTCGACGACGTCTCGGTGCTCTTGGTCTGGACGGCCATCGCGGTGTACGCGCTCGCGTTCATCGCCTACGCGATCGATCTGGCGAGCCGTTCGGCGCTGGCCGTCGAGGCGAAGGACGCCCGCGCACGCGAGCGCGAACTGGTCGCGGCCGGTGGAGAGAGCCTTGCCGACGTGAGGGCACGGGAGGAGCGCGCCGGGGCCGAGATCGGGATGGCACCCGGCAAGCGGCCTCGCCTGGTGTGGGCCCGCATCGGCACCTCGCTGACCGTGCTGGCGTTCCTGTTCCACCTCGGGGCCACCGTGCTGCGGGGCATCGCCGCCGAACGCGTGCCGTGGTCGAACATGTACGAGTTCGCGATGACCGGTCTCCTCCTGGTCGTGGCGGTCTACCTGGCCGCGCTCGTCAAATACGACCTACGCTTCCTGGGGACCTTCATCACCGGCCTGGCGGTCGTGCTGCTCGGCGGCGCGACGCTGTCGTTCTACGTCGAGGTCGTCCCGCTGATGGATCCGCTGAAGTCGGTGTGGCTGGTCATCCACGTGTTCGTCGCCTCGCTCGCGACCGCGCTGTTCGCCCTCGCCTTCGGCCTGTCGATCGTGCAGCTGTTGCAGGCGCGTCGCGAGCGCAAGGTCGCCGAGGCGCAGGAGGGGCAGCTCGTGAAGACCGGGCCGGGCTTCCTCCGCACCCTCCCGAGCGCGGAGGCGCTGGAGTCCCTCGCCTACCGGTTCGCGATCATCGGCTTCATCTTCTGGACCTTCACGCTCATCGCCGGTGCGATCTGGGCCAACGACGCATGGGGGCGCTACTGGGGCTTCGACACCAAAGAAGTGTGGACCTTCGTCATCTGGGTGCTCTACGCGGGGTACATCCACGCGCGTGCGACGCGCGGATGGCGCGGCACCCGCTCGGCGTGGCTGTCGATCATCGGCTTCGTCGCGGTGCTGTTCAACTTCACGATCGTGAACATGTTCTTCCAGGGCCTCCACGCCTACAGCGGCCTGTCCTGACGTCCTCGCACGAGAAGACCCCCGGGCCGATCCGGCCCCGGGGGTCTTCTGTGTCGAGCGTCAGTACGTCATGACGATGCGACCTTCGATCTGGCCGCGTTCCATCCGTTCGAAGATGTCGTTGATGTCTTCGAGCGACTCGGTGGCGACCGTCGGGTGGATCTCGCCGCGGGCGAAGAGGTCGAGGGCTTCGACCATGTCCTGACGTGTGCCGACGATCGAACCGCGGATCGTGATGCCTCGCAGGACGATGTCGAAGATGTCGGCGGGGAAATCCCCCGGGGGCAGCCCCACGAAAACGATCGTCGCTCCGCGCCGCACGACGCCCAGAGCCTGCCCGAACGCCTTCGGGTGCACCGCGGTGACGAGCACCCCACTCTCCGCTCACGAGTCGACGTCCGGTGACACGTGAGCGCGGTGGTGCGGTCTACACGGGTGTTGCGGAGGCGGCCGCGGGTGCGGAGCGGTGTCGGGCCACGGCGATCACGGTGGCGAGCACCGAGAGGACGGCCCAGACCGACAGGCCGACCAGGGCCGCACCGACGCTTCCCTGGCCGGTCAAGGCGGCGACCATGCCGTTGTAGGCGGGGGCGGTCGGCATGGCGGCGGCGAGCGAGCCGAGCCAGCCGGGGACCGTCGAGACGATGCCCGCCGCGACGGTCAGCACGGCCACGAGCGCCGCGATCCATCGTCCTGCACCACCGAACACGGCCACCAGTGCCTGATTCACCGCGGCGAACGCGACTCCCGCGATGACGCACATCCCGGCGAAGACGGACCACTCGCCGACCTCGTAGCTCGCCGCCACCTGCACGACCCCGGCGACCAGCAGCCCCTGCGCCGCGCCGATCGCCGCCCCCGGGGCGAGGGTACGTACGGCCAGCAGCGCCGAGGTGGATCGGGAGGTCAGCGCGCGGGCGGTGACCGCCTGGAGGGCGACGAAGGTGCCGAGGCCGCCGATCCACAGTGCCAGTGCGGCGAGCAGCGGGACGGCCGTGGCGCCGAACAGGTCGGTTCCGATGCCGTCGGCTTCCACGGGGTCGGCGACGACACTCGCCAGCGTCTGGGCCTCGTCGTCGGTGTAGGTGGGGATCTCGTCGACGGCGGACTGCAGCCCGGCGGCGAGTTCGCCGGCGCCGTCGGCGGTCTGCTGAGAACCGGACACCAACTCGGTGCCCCCGTCTGCGGCGGCCTGTGCACCGGCGGCCACCTGTTGCATCCCGTCGGCGAGCTGCGCGGCGCCGGTGGCCGCCTCCGCGGCGCCGGTGCCGAGCGCCGCGGTGCCCCCGGCGATATCGCGGACCCCGGTGGCGGCTTCGGTCGCGCCCCCGGCGACCCCGCCGATGCCGGCGGCGATCTCGTCGGCACCGGCGGCGGAGGCCTCCAAGGCGGCCGTCAGCTGCGGTCCGGCGTCCTGGAACTGCGCGAGGCCGGCGGCGATCTCATCCGAGTCGTCGAGGATCTCGGTGATGGTCGGCAGCGCGGCGTTCGCGTCGTCGGCCAGGACGATGATCTCGGTGCAGATCTGACCTGTGTCACCGGTTGCGCGGCACTGGTCGGCGAGCGCCGTCAGTGCCGCCGCAGACCCGGTGACGACCTGTTCGATCTCGCCGCTGTTCGCGGCCACGCGGTCGGCCGCGTCGATGACACCCTGCGGGATCGTGGGGATCTGGGCGGTGAGGTCGGCGAGGGAGGACAGTCCGCCGGCGAGGTCGGAGGCGCCCGTCGACAGGGCGGCAGCGCCCCCGGCGAGCTCGTCGATCCCGTCGGCGGCCTCATAGCCGCCCGCGGACAGGGCGGATGCTCCGGAGGCGATCTCGTCGATGCCCGGCGCGAGGGCCGCGGCGCCGGTGGCCAGCGGCTGCGTACCGGAGGCGAGCTCGCCGATGCCGTCGACGTACTGAGACGTTCCCTCGGCGAGCTGGTCGGCGCCGTCGGCGAGTTCATCGGCGCCGCCGGCCGCCTCGCCGAGCTGGTCGCCCAGCGTGGTGAAACCGAGGAACACGTTCTCGAGATAGACCTCCGACAGCTCCTGGCCCATGACAGATGCGGCGGCGGAGGTGATCTGCGCGGTGATGGCGTCGTCGACGACGAGGTTGTCGGGCGCCGTGGTGACCTCGATCACGGCTCGTTCGGGGTCGTCTCCGGTCGTGGAGGTCGCGGCGGCCGAGAAGTTCGAGGGGATCGTGACGACGGCCGTGTAGGTGCCGTCGGCCAGCCCCGAAGCGGCGTCGTCGTCGTTCGTGATGGTCCAGTCGAGGTTGCTCGGCAACTCGTCGGAGCCCTCGACGAGGCCGGCTGTGAGCTGGCGACCCAGCGGCACGAGCTGGTCGTCGATGGTCACCGGATCGTCGTCGTTCACGATCGCCGCCGTGACGCCGTCGAGGCGTTCGGCGGGGTCGTAGAAGGCTGCGACCAGGATCGCGCCGATGACCACGGGAAGCAGAAGGGCGCCGATCACGGTCAGCCAGGTCACGGGGCGCCGGGTGCGCGCGCGTTCGATCGGAAGGGTCATGCGTTCACCTCGGATGCGGTGGTGCGGATCGGGTGGGCGCTCAGGCTCAGGGCCTGGACGCCCGGACGGTGGGCGTCGGAGAGCACCGCGAGGACGGGCCCTTCCGTGCGCGCGGTCGCCACGACGGTGAGGGGACCGGATGGGGCGGCACCGCGTGCGGCATCGCGGAGGAGTGCTGCGGCCTGGTCGCGCCCGGCGCGGTCGAGCAGGTCGAGGCCGTCGACGACGACGAGCCGCGTGCCGCGAACCGCCGAGCGCAGGGCCTCGAGCGGCTGGTCGGCGTCGCCGAGGAGTGCGAGACCGACGTGTGCGCGCACCCAGGCGGCGCGTCCGGGCAACAGGTGCCCGGCGACGCGGAGTCGCCCGCCGGACGGTGCCAGCCGTCCGGCGATCGTCAGGGCGAAGGCCCGCGCGGCCGCGGCGTCGCCGGTGACCAGCAGCGTGTCACCCGGTTCGGCGCGGAATGTCGCACCGCCGAACAGGACGCCGGTGTCGGTGCGCACCTCGAGGTCCTCGGCGACGGCGACCGCGGTCGTGTCCGGTTCCGGCCACGAGGCCAGCGCCCGCTCGCGCTCGACGGCTTCGCCTTCGATGTCGAAGTGGGGGAGGATACGGTCGAGCCACCGGGGGATCCACCACGCCTTGTCCCCGAGGAGGGCCATGACCGCCGGGACGAGGGTCATCCGCACCAGGAACGCGTCGACGGCGATGCCGACGGCCAGCCCCAGCGCGATCGGCTTGATCGACGAGTCGCCTTCGGGGACGAACGCCGCGAACACGGCGAACATGATCACCGCGGCGGCGGTGACCACACGTGCCGACGAGACGAATCCGGTGCGCACGGCGCCGACGGCCGTGAGCCGGGCGGCTCGACCCCGGCGGGCGCGACGGGCGTGGACATAGTCTTCGCGCATCCTCGAGACCAGGAAGACCTGATAGTCCATCGCCAGGCCGAACAGCACGCCCATGAGGATGATGGGCATGAAGCTGATGACGGGGCCGACCCGTGTGACGTGCAGTGCATCGGCGAACCAGCCCCACTCGAATACGGCCGCGACGACGCCGAAGGCCGCGGCGACCGACAGCAGGTAGCCGGCGGCCGCCTTCAGCGGAACCCAGATCGAGCGGAACACGATCGTCAGGAGGATCAGCGACAGGCCGACCACGAAGATCCCGAACGGGATCAGCGCCGCGCCCAACCGGTCGCTGATGTCGATGCCGACCGCGGTGAATCCGGTGACCTTGAGGTCGACCCCGTACTCGTCGAGCCACTCGTCGTGGTGGGAGCGCAGCTCGCGCACCAGGTCGGCCGTCTCGGGGGCGTCGGGCGCGGTGGTCGGGACGACCTGGATGAGCCCGGTGTCGGCGGTCTCGTTCGGGGTGGCGACGGCGATCTCCTTGACCCCGGGGACCTCGGCGATCTCGTCGGCCAGATCGTCCATGAGTCCGACCGGGTCGGTGGAGGTGACGATGGTGCCGGTGAGGATGAGGGGACCGTTCTCGCCCGGTCCGAAGTACTCGGCGGTGAGGTCGTAGGTCTGGCGTGCCTCGCTCGAGGTCGGCTGCGTGCCGGCGTTGGGGAGGGCCAGCGTCAGGCTCGCGGCCGGGATCGCCATGGTGCCCAGGGTCGCGACGACGGCGACGGTCGTGATGACGGGGTGCCTGGTCACGAGGCGCACCCACCGTTCGGCGAACCCACGGTGCGGTGCGCGGCGGACGCGGCGCGCGCGGCGAGGCCAGCCCACGACCCGCCCTTTCGCGAAGCCGAGCAGCGCGGGGGTGAGGGTGAGGGCCACGAGGACGGCGATCGCGACGGCGACGGACGCGGCGACGCCCATGGTGGTCAGGAACGGGATGTTCGCGAACGACAGCCCGATGAGGGCGATGAGGACCGTGACCCCGGCGAAGACGACCGCCGAGCCGGCGGTGCCGGTCGCGCGGGCCGCGGATTCCTCCACGGCCATCCCCTCGCGCACCTGGTCCTGGTGGCGCGCGACGATGAACAGTGCGTAGTCGATGCCGACCGCGAGGCCGAGCATCACGGCGAGCATGGGCGTCGTCGATGAGACGGTCGCGAAGGCGGTGGCGACGTAGATGAGGGCGACCGACAGTGAGACCCCGATGAGTGCGCTCACGAGGGGGAACCATGCGACCGCGATCGAGCGGAAGGTGATGATCAGGACGAACAGGGCGATGAGTACACCCACCGCCTCGACGGGGGAGAGGGCGGGGATCGAGGCGGAGAAGAGGTCGCCGCCGAGCACGACCTCTGCTTCCTCGGGCAGTGCGGCGTCGAGGTCGTCGGCGACCTGCTGGAGCGCGGCGGTGGTCCCGCTCGGCAGGGTGCTGGGCTGGCCGTCGAGCTGGACGCGGATGATGGCGGCCCGGTCGTCGTCGGAGACGAGGCCGGAGACGTTCTCGTCGAACGGGTCGGTGACGGCGAGGACGCCGTCGAGTGCCTCGAAGTCCTCGATGGCGGCACCGACGGCGTCGGCGTACAGCGGGTCGGTCATGCCGGCATCGGCCGACCCCGTGGCCACGAACACCTGCGCGCTGGTGCCGCTGGCCTGGGGGAACGTGCGATCCAGCTGCTCGAGCCCCTCCTCGGCCTCCGTTCCGGGAATCGAGAAGGAGTTGTCGGTCCCCTTCATGAACGTGAGCGCGCCGACGGCGGTGACCACGAGCAGGAGGAGCCAGGCGACGAGCACGCGCCACGGGTGGCGGTACGACCAGCGGCCGAGGCTGAAGAGCAGAGTGGACACGCGTCCTCCGGGACGGTCGGGCGGAAATGGATACAGTTCTGTATCGACGGCTCCGTCGTATCGTAATGAACTTCTCATGCGACTCCCTGGATGCCTCGTGTGAGAATCGGCGGGGAGGAAGCGCATGAGCGACACGGGGACCATCTCGCGCAGACGCGAGGCCACGCGCCAGAAGCTGCTGGACGCCGCGGCAGAGGTGTTCGCGGAGGTCGGCATGGATGCGGCGTCGGTCGAGACGATCTGCGACGCCGCCGGGTTCACGCGCGGCGCGTTCTACTCCAACTTCGCCTCGAAGGAAGAACTGTTCTTCGCCCTCGTCGGCCTCGTCGCCGACCGGAGGGTCCGCGGCGTCCGCGAGGGGGTCGCCGCCCTCGAAGCCGAAGGACGCCTCGACGTCACCCCCGGCAACGCCGTCGACATCGTCAACCACGTCCTGGGCCTCGCGCCGGACGACCGCTTCGGGGTCTTGTTGTTCAACGAGATCCGCATCCACGCGCTGCGCGACCCGGATCTGGCCGAGGCGTACCTCGAACAGGAGGCGGCGACGTGCGCGAGCGTGGCGCGGTTGCTCGACGACGTGGCGACTCAGAGCGGGGTGAGCTTCCGGCTCACCACGCGCGAGGTGGCTCGGATCCTGGTCACCTCGTGGGAATCCGTGGCCGTACGCGGGGTGATGGCCGGTCTGGGCGCGGAGGAGCTCGGGCGCCACATCGGCGATGAGCTGGGATCGATCGCGGCCGCCCTTCTGGTCAGCTGAGCCGCCGGTGGAGCACCTCGTAGCAGCGGGCGAGGCGGTCGGACCACCACCGCTGCCGCCCCTCCGGTGCCGCATGCTCGTCGAGGAGCGCCGCGTCGGGTGTGATCCGTCGCACGGCGATCTCGCCGCCGCGAGCCGTGAGGGGGTTCGAGGTCACGTCCGCGGCCAGCAGGGAAGCCGTGCCCAGCCCGCAGTCGAACGTCAGCTGCGGCAGGCTCGCGGCGAGCGCGGCGCCCATGCCGAGGCCGATCGAGGTGTCCAGGGCGCTGGAGACCACGGCGGGAACCCCGGCGTCGGCGACGATCGACAGTGCGCGTCGGACGCCGCCGAGCGGCTGGACTTTCACCACGACGAGGTCCGCCGCTCCGGCGGCGACCACCGCGATCGGGTCGTCCGCTTTCCGTACGCTCTCGTCGGCGGCGATCGGGATACCGAGGTACCGGATGCGGCGGCGGAGTTCGGCGAGCTCGTCGACCAGCGCGCAGGGCTGCTCGATGTACTCGAGATCGAACTCGGCGAGGGCGTGCACCGCGTGTTCGGCCTCGTCGAGGTTCCAGCCGCCGTTGGCGTCGACGCGGATGCGCCCCTCGGGGCCCATCGCCTCGCGGACGGCCCGCACCCGGGACACGTCGTCGGCGAGTACCTGTCCCCGCTCGGCGACCTTCACTTTGGCGGTACGGCAGCCGTCGAAGCGGGCGAGGATCCCCCGCACCTCTGCGGGGGCCACCGCCGGGACGGTGGCGTTGACGGGGATGCTCCCGCGCACCGCGGGCGGCTGCGGCCGCCACGCGAAGTCGAGGGCGGCGTCGAGCCAGGTCGCGGCCTCCGCGTCGACATACTCGACGAACGGGGAGAACTCCGCCCACCCCTCCGGGCCCTCGAAGAGAACCGCTTCGCGGGTCTGCACGCCCCGGAAGCGGGTGGTCAGGGGCAGGGAGACGACTCGAGCCGTGGCCAGGATGTCATCGAGTGTCGGGAGGGGCGTGATCGACATGCCCTCATCCTGCCCCGCCTGCAGCGGTGCGGCCATAGGCTGACCCCATGCTCCTCGACACACCGGTTCGCCTCGGCGTCCAGCTGCGGCCTCAGCACGTCCAGTACTCCGACCTTCGCGACGCGGTCCTCCGGCTGGAGGAGATGGGCGTGGACATCCTCTTCAACTGGGATCACTTCTTCCCGCTGTTCGGGGAACCCGACGGTCTGCACTTCGAGTCCTGGACGATGCTCGGGGCCTGGGCGGAGCAGACCGAGCGGGTCGAGTTCGGCGCCCTCGTCAACTGCAACAGCTACCGCAATGCCGACCTGCAGGCCGACATGGCCCGCACACTCGATCACATCAGTGCGAAGGACGGCGTGGGCCGGTTCATCTTCGGCACCGGCTCGGGATGGTTCGAGCGCGACTACGACGAGTACGGCTACGAGTTCGGCACGGCCGGGAGCCGTCTGAACGACCTCGAAGGCGGGCTCGAGAAGGTCACCGCCCGCTGGGACCGGCTGAATCCGCAGCCCACCCGCCGCATCCCGATCATGATCGGCGGCAAGGGCGAGCAGAAGACGCTCCGATTCGTCGCGCGGCACGCGAACATCTGGCATAGCTTCGTCGCCCCCGACGAGCTGCCCCACAAGCTGTCGGTGATCGAGCGGTGGGCCGGGACCGAAGAACGCGACACCGGTGACCTCGTCGTCTCCAACGAGCTCGCCAGACGCGACGAGAGTGTCGCAGACGCCCTCTACGACGCCGGCACACGCCTGTTCACGTTGGGGCTGGACGGCCCCGAGTGGGATTACGAGCTCGTCCGCGGCTGGCTGCGGTGGCGTGACGCGAAGAACGCCTGACCGGCCCGCCGCGACGCTCGCGGTAGGACTGCGGATCCCGGCGCAGGGGTTCTACGCTTGAGGCATGGTCTCCGAGCTGTTCGACGCCGCGGAATGGACGCCGGCACCCGGCGCCGAGGCATACACCGACATCACCGCGCATCTGTCCACAGACGGACGTATCGCGCGGATCGCCTTCGACCGGCCCGAGGTCCGAAACGCCTTCCGGCCCCACACCGTGGACGAGCTCTACCGTGCGCTCGACGACGTGCGTCAGGACCCGAAGATCGGCGTCGTGCTGCTCACCGGCAACGGGCCGAGCCCGCGGGACGGCGGCTGGGCGTTCTGCTCCGGCGGTGACCAGCGCATCCGGGGCCGTGACGGGTACACCTACGCCGCGGACGACGCGACCGCACCCGACCCGGCCCGTGCGGGTCGACTGCACATCCTGGAGGTGCAGCGTCTGATCCGGTTCATGCCGAAGGTCGTCATCGCGGTCGTGCCGGGGTGGGCGGCCGGCGGAGGCCATTCGCTCCACGTCGTGTGCGACATGAGCATCACCAGCGCCGAGCACGGTCGCTTCAAGCAGACCGACGCCGACGTGGGCTCCTTCGACGCCGGATACGGGTCGGCCTACTTCGCGCGGCAGATCGGGCAGAAACTCGCCCGGGAGGTGTTCTTCCTCGCCGAAGAGTATTCCGCGCAGCGGGCCTACGAGATGGGCGCGGTCAACCGCGTCGTGCCGCACGAGCAGCTCGAGCGCGAAGCCGTCGCGATGGCGCGCACGATCCTGACGAAGTCGCCCACCGCCATCCGCATGCTGAAATTCGCCTTCAACGCCGTCGACGACGGCATGGTCGGTCAGCAGGTGTTCGCCGGGGAGGCCACACGCCTGGCCTACGGCACCGACGAGGCCGTCGAAGGTCGCGACGCGTTCCTGCAGAAGCGCGACCCGGACTGGTCGCCCTACCCCTGGCACTACTGAACGTCGCCGTGGACCTCCGAGCACTGACCGGTGACGACCCGCGCGACGTGTTGCGGGCGCTGCGCGGCGCGCTGCACGGGGCGGGCCCCGCGCTGGCGATCGGGATGGTCGGGACCGCCCCGGCCCAGGTGCCCGCCGGTACGGCGGTGGTCGTGACCACCTCGGGGTCGACCGGCGTGCCCAAGAGTGTGGTGCTCAGTCGCGACGCGCTCATCTCCAGCGCCATGGCCACCGCCGACCGCGTCGGCTCCGGGGCGTGGCTCCTCGCGCTACCGACCTCCTATGTCGCCGGTCTGCAGGTTCTCGTGCGGGCTCTGGTCGCCGATCGCGAGCCGGCGATCCTCGCCGGCCGGTTCACCCCCGAGGCGTTCGCCGCGGCGGCGACGATGATGACCTCGAGTCGTGGCGGCGAACGCGTCCCCACGTACACCTCGCTCGTGCCCGCGCAGTTGACCAGACTGCTGGACGCCGCGGAGACCGACACCACGGTGCGTGCTGCCGTGCGCTCGTTCGAAACGATCCTCGTCGGAGGGCAGGCTCTTGCGGTGGCCACGCTCGAGCGCGCCCAGGCGCTCGGAGCGCGCGTGGTCCGCACGTACGGGTCGACCGAGACCAGCGGCGGATGCGTGTACGACGGCCGCGCGCTGCGCGGGGTGAGTGTGCGCGTGTCGGACGGCGAAGTGCAGATCGCAGGACCCACCCTCGCTGACGGCTACCTCGGCGAGGATGACCGCACCGCCGCGGCGTTCACGATCGACCCGGACGGGACCCGGTGGTACCGCACCGGCGATGCCGGACTGATCGAGGGCGACGTGTTGCGCATCCGCGGCCGCATCGACAACGTCATCATCTCCGGCGGCATCAACGTCTCGCTCGACCGGGTGGAGCGGGCGGTGCGGACGGTGCCGGGACTGGCCTCGGCGGTCGTGGTCGGCATCGACGACCCTCGGTGGGGTGAGGTGCCGGTGGTCGTCGCCCCACGCGGCGAGGCCTTGCGGCGCAGCGAGTCGGTGCAATTCGACGAAGCGCGGCAGGCCGTCGCCGACGAGGTCGGTCGCCACGCCCGCCCCGCACGGCTGGTGCTGGTCGACGAACTGCCCACCCTCCCGTCGGGTAAGCCCGACCGCGAGTCGATCCGCGCAGGGGTCGCCGGTCTCCACTGAGGGAGGGGACGGCCGAAGGGTCACCACCGGCCTCGGCGCCCGCATCGGCGACGCGGCCTAGGATGGCTCCTCGTGGCAGGCACCTCGAGCAAGAAGCGCAAGAAGTCGTCCTCCGGCGCCACGCGGTCGCGGGGCAACCCGGCCGCGGCGGCAGTCGGTTCTCCGCGTGCGGTCGTCCCGGTGACGTGGCGCGACTGGGTGGGCGCGGCCCGGCTGCGCACCCTGCCGCTGGCCGTGACACCCGTCCTGATCGGCACCGGGGCGGCGTTGGTGGTCGTCGACCAGTTCCACGGGATGATCGCACTGGCCTGCCTCGCCGTGGCGGTCTTCCTGCAGATCGGCGTGAACTTCGCCAACGACTACAGTGACGGCATCCGCGGTACCGACGATCATCGCGTGGGGCCTGCGCGGCTCACGGCGTCACGTCGCGTGCCGGCGCGACGCGTGCTCGGCGTGGCACTCGGCTTCTTCGCGCTCGCCGCCGTCGCGGGCCTTGCGATCGTGATCCGGACCGAGCAGTGGTGGATGCTGGCCGTGGGCGCCGTCGCGATCGCCGCCGCATGGTTCTACACCGGTGGCAAGCGGCCCTACGGCTACTACGGCCTGGGCGAACTGTTCGTGTTCGTTTTCTTCGGACTGGTGGCCACCCTCGGCACGACGTGGGTGCAGGCGTTCTCACTTCCACAGGAGGCCTGGTTCGGCGCGGTCGCGGCCGGACTGTTGGCGTGTGCGGTCCTGTTGGCGAACAACCTCCGCGACATCGATCAGGACCGCGTCGCCGGAAAGCGCACCCTGACGGTGCTCATCGGCCGACGGTGGACACAGGTGCTCTTCACGGTGTTCGTGCTCGTCCCGTTCGCGATCGCGGCGTTCCTCGCGCTGTTCTACCCGATCGCGTGGTTGACGCTGCTGGCTCTGCTGGCGGGCCTTCCCGCGATCATCATCGTCTGGAGCTACCGCGAGGCGCGAGAGCTCGTCGTCGCCCTCGCGCTGACGTCGCTGACGTCGGTGGGCTACGGCGCGCTCTTGTGCTGGGCGTTCGTCGGCTGACCCCGCCGGTCAGCGCGGGCCCTCCTCCGCGCGCCGTGCGTCGGCCTCTGCGCCGGGAGACCCCGGGCCCTCCTCGGCGGCGATGACGCCTTCGCCGTAGACGGCGTCGGCCGCGGCGTCCTCCGCGGCCACGTCGTGCCGGCCTTCGCGGCCGCGGCGCCGCTCGGCCAGGCCCGTCGTCACATCGTCCAACGGTCGCCTCAAGAACAGCAGCGACAGGCTGAGACCGATGAGTGCGGCGAACAGGGCGGCGAGCCAGTACAGATCCTGGAACACCGGGAACAGCATCAGGATGCCGAAGGGCACCAGGAACGCCAGGAGGCGCAGCACCGTGTACACGAGGGCGGAACGGGCTTTCACCCCTCCATCGTAGGTGCGTCCTCTCGGCGTCCCGTCGGCGCGGACGGCGCTCACGGGTCACTGTCAGGTCACGGCGAACCCGCCCCGCGCGCTCCCGCCTAGGATGGAGGGCGTGACAAGGGTGCTGTTGATCGTGGCCCTGATCGCCGTGGCGTTCTGGGTCTTCACGATCGTCGACTGCGCGGTGCAGCCGAAGACGCGACACCGCGGGGTGAGCAAGCCGCTGTGGTTGGTCATCGTGACCGCCATCCCCGTGTTGGGTGGTCTGCTCTGGCTCATCGTCGGCCGCCGCCCCCGTCCCGCACCGATCACCCCGGTCGCGCCCGACGACGATCCCCAGTTCACGGGCGCGTTCGGATCGATCCGCGACCAGGACGAGCGCATCCGCCGCCTGGAGGAGGAGCTGGCGATGCTCGACGCGGAGTCCGACTGGGATCCGCCGCTGCCCGACGCCGCCGACGCCGCGGCCCCGCACGAGGTCTCTGCCTCCGACGCGCCCTCCTCCGAGGAGCCGGTGCCGGGCGAGCAGGCCGCCGATGACCAGACACCGGGAACCCGGCCCGACGACGACGAACGCGGTCACCGCGGCGCCGTCGGCTGACATGTCGGACGTCAGCGGCGACGAGGTCGCCCCCGAGGTCCACGCCGCGCCGGCGACCGACGCGGCCGCGGCGCTTCTCGCCGCCCTGGTCAGTCGAGGGGTCGACCACCTCGTGCTCAGTCCCGGCTCCCGATCCCAGTCCCTCGCCCTGATCGCCGCCGAGCTCGAACGTCGCGGTCACCTCCGGTTGCACGTGCGGATCGACGAGCGCGTCGCCGGGTTCACCGCCCTCGGCCTCGCCCGCGAGTCGGGGGTGCCCGCCGCGGTCGTGTGCACCTCCGGAACCGCCGTCGCCAACCTCATGCCCGCCGTCCTGGAAGCACACCACGCCGGTGTCCCGATGATCCTGCTCACCGCAGACCGGCCCCCCGAACTGCGCGGGGTGGGTGCCAATCAGACCACGAGACAGCCCGGCATGTTCTCCTCGGCGAGTCGCTACGACGCCGACCTCGCGGTGCCGGATGCGACCGATCCGGCCGGTGTCTCGGAGCAGACGACGACGCTGCGCCGCGTCGCGCACGACGCGTTCGATGCCGCACTCGGCGTGGGGCAGTGGGCGCCCGGCCCCGTGCATCTGAACCTGCCGTATCGCGAGCCGCTCAGCGGCGTCGTCCCCGCCTGGCTGGATGCCGCCCTCTCGGGCGGAGCGCACAGCGCGGGCGTAGCCGCATCCGACGACGACGCGGCGGAAGGGGCCATGTCCGGTGCGCTCTACCAAGGCGGTGGCGGCATCGGCGCCGCAGACATCGCCGCCGCACCTGCCGATCTGCCGACGGCGCTGCCGCGGGGACCGCGGACGGTCGTGATCGCCGGTGCCGACGCGGGCCCGGCCGCCGAGGCACTCGCCCACGAGGGGCGCTGGCCCCTCATCGCCGAGATCGTCAGCGGATCCCGCTACGGCCGGCATGTCGTGCACGGCTACCGCGACCTTCTACGCCGGGCCGAGCTGGGTGGACGCATCGAACGGGCCGTCGTGTTCGGACACCCGACGCTCAGCCGCGAGGTCACCGCCGTGCTGTCCGATCCCTCGGTCGAGGTCATCGCCCTGCGGGGGCCCGGCGAGCCGCTCGGACTCAACGGTGCGACCCGGTCGGTGGACGCCGTCGCCGTCACGCCCGTCGGCGGGAGCCCCGAGATCGCCGAGGCGGAGCACGCCTGGCTCGGGGCGTGGATGCGTGCCTCCCGCGCGGCGGTTGTGGACCTCTCCGCCCCGGCGCCCGATGTCGACGGACTCGCCTCGGCCGTTCCGCGTGAACGCCTCGGCGCGATCTCCGCCGAACTCGGGGCGATGCGGGCGCCGCTGGATCGCGAGCTGCTCGTCGATGCGGTGTGGCGCGCGACCTGGCCGCACGACCGTCTCGTGTTCGGCTCGTCGCGACTCGTTCGGGTGGCCGACGCCGTGCTCGGCGGCAAGAAGGTCCCCGTCCATGCGAACCGGGGCCTGGCCGGCATCGACGGCACCATCGCGACGGCCACCGGCATCGCCCTCGCACGTCACCATGCCGGAGCCCCGGGCGTCACCCGCGTGCTGCTCGGCGACCTCGCGCTGCTCCACGACGTCGGCGCCCTGCTGTCGGCACCCGGCGAGGAGGAGCCGCGCATCCAGATCATCGTCGGAAATGACGGCGGGGGCACCATCTTCGACGGGCTGGAGGTGGCCGGCACGGCCGACCCGGCGTCGGTCGACCGCGTCCTGTACACCCCGCACCGGGTCGACCTCGCACAACTCGCGGCCGCGTACGGGTGGGAGTACACCCGTGCGACCACGCGCTCGGAGCTCGACCAGGCGCTCACCGCCGGGGGTGCCGCCCGGCAGGTGATCGAGGTGCCGTTGCCCCGCTGAGGGGGTGACCTCACCCCGAGGATCCGACATGATGTGGGGATGACCGCGAAGAGCCAGAAGCACTGGGACGGCGAGGTCGGCGACCTCCTCCGCGTCGACGAGGGCTTCCGCCTCGCCGACTGCGACCCCGCATCGACCCCCGGTTATCTCAAGGGGAAGAAGGCCGGCGCCGAGGACCTCGCCTCGGGCGTCGACGAATTGAGCGACCTGCAGGAGCGTCTGTTCGCCCGCAGCCAGGTGGACCGCACCGACGCGTCGGTTCTGCTGGTGCTGCAGGCGATGGACTCGGCCGGCAAGGGTGGCATCGTGCGGCATGTGGTGGGCTCGGTGGACCCCCAGGGCATCGCGCTCACGGCGTTCAAGAAGCCGACCGCGGAGGAGCTCGAGCATGACTTCCTCTGGCGGATCGACAAGCGCCTTCCCGAACCGGGCATCATCGGCGTGTTCGATCGGTCGCACTACGAGGACGTCCTGATCGGCAAGGTGCGCCGGCTCGCCCCCGCCGAGGAGATCGAGCGCCGCTACGACGCGATCAACGACTTCGAAAAGCGCGTCGTCGACAGCGGGACGCGCCTGGTCAAGGTCATGCTCCACATCTCCGCCGACGAGCAGAAGGAACGCTTGATGGAACGGCTCGACCGCCCCGACAAGCACTGGAAGTTCAATCCGGGCGACGTGGACGAGCGCATGCTGTGGCCGCAGTACCAGGAGGCCTACCAGGCGGTGTTCGACCGCACCTCGACCGACCACGCACCGTGGTACGTCGTTCCCGCCGACCGCAAGTGGTACGCGCGGTTGGCCGTGCAGCACCTCCTGCTGGTCGCGCTGGAGGACATCGATCCGCAATGGCCCCGGGCGACGTTCGACGTCGAGGAGCAGCGGGAGAGGCTCGCGGCGACCTGAGCGGTGCGCGGGCGACCTCGGGTCAGGCCAGGGCGTCCACGATCGGGCGGAATTTCACGCGTGTCTCGAGCATCTCCGCTTCGGGGTCGCTGCCGGCGACGATGCCGGCCCCTGCGTAGGCGGTGACGGGGATCGTGGCCGCGTCTGTCCCCGCGCGCGTACGCTGCGCGCCGACCTGCGCGCAGCGCAGGGCGATCGCCCACTCGCCGTCACCGTCGCCGTCCACCCAGCCCACCGGGCCGGCGTAGCGACCGCGGTCGAAGGGCTCGATGCGCCGGATGACCTCGATCGCGGCGTCGGTGGGGGTGCCCGCGACGGCGGCGGTGGGATGCAGGGCGCGGACGAGATCGAGCGAGGAGGCGTCGTCGCCGAGCACACCGGCGACGTCGGTGGCCAGATGCCACAGATTGGGCAGCTCGAGCGCGAAGGGCTCTTCGTCGGCGGCGAGGGTCCGGGTGTGGGGGGCGAGGGCTTCGACGACGCTGCGCACGGCGAAGCGGTGCTCGTCACGGTCCTTCGCGCTGCGGAGCAGATGCCGGGCGGCGGCGTCGTCGTCATCGTGGTCCGGTCCGCGTCCGACCGTGCCGGCCAGCACGCGGGCGGTCACCCCGCCGTCGGCGACGGTCACGAGTGTCTCGGGGCTCGCGCCGATCAGACCGTCCACCGCGAAGGTCCAGGTGTCCGGGTAGCCCTCGGCCAGGGCGCGCACGAGTCGGCGGAGGTCGGAGCCGGCCGGCACGGTCCCGACGAGGTCGCGGGCCAGCACCACTTTGCCGACCTCGTCGGCGGCGATCGCCTCGAGCGCTGCCCGCACCGCCGTCTGGTAATCCTCCGGGTCGAGGGAGCCCGGGCCGAGGGTGCCCGACCAGGAGGGGCCGAACGGACGCGGCTCGGGCATGCCGATCGGAGAGTGGTCGGCCGCCGCGTCCGCCCGCCGGATGCGTGTGATCCAGGAGCGCCCCTGACGTCGGCCCACGACCGTTTCGGGGATGATGAGGCGGCTCGGCCACGCGGAGCGGGGATCGAAGGTCAGCGCGCCGAACGCGAGCAGGCCGGTGCCGGGAAGTCCGACGGTGTCGTCGATCTCGGCCTCGGCGGCCACCCGCCGCCACGCGTCGGCGGTCGAGACCTCGGGGGACGAGACCCCGGTGCTCGAGGTCTCGTAGCCGCCGAGGTCGCCGACACCCACGACGCCGTCGCCGCGGCGTAGCCACGCGAGCGGTCGGTGTGGGTCGGCGTACGGGAGGAGATCGTCGACGGGATCGATCTCCCGTGTCTCGACGAGCAGACGGGGGTACGCGGGCACCCCTCCAGCCTAGTTTCGACCGGCCCCTGCGGTCGCCGCGTGCGCGGAGGTGCACGACGGTGCGGAATAGACTCGCGAGGGTGACCGCCGACTCCTCACGCCCGGAACCGGGCACCCGCACCGTGTTCCGCTGGCGCAAGTGGGACGGCGGACCGCACTGGGTGCACGACTGCATCTATCTCGGACACGACCGGTGGGGTGAGTGGTTCGGACAGCCGGAGGGGACGCGCAGCTTCCGGCCCGGACGGGACTTCTTCACCCGGGCGGCCAGCGTCACCCTGGTTCCGCCCTCGGGGGACCACGCCCTCACCGTCAACGTCGCCCCGCCGGCGTCCAGCCGCATCTACATCGACCTCGCGTGGGATGTGCGCTGGTCCGACACCGAACCGGGCGTGCCGACCGGCATCGACATGGACCTCGACGTCGTCCGCGCCATCGACGAGCGCGGGACCTGGATCGACGACCGGGACGAGTGGGACGAGCACCGCGTCGCATACGGCTACCCGTCCCACATCGTCGCCCACCTCGAGGCGCTGGCGGTGGACCTCGAGCGGAAGGTGCGGGACCGCGTCGCGCCCTACGACGATGCGACCGCGGACGGCTGGCTGGCTCGGCTGGCGGCGCTCACCGGCGCGTAGAGTCGAAGGGTGACCCCCGACGCACCCGAATCCGCCGAACCCAACCGCGCCGACCTGGGCAAGGACCCCGCGCGGGTCTCGGGCATGTTCGACGGTGTCGCAGCCGGCTACGACCGCACCAACACCGTGCTGAGCCTCGGCAATGACCGGATGTGGCGTGCGGCGACCACGCGGGCCGTCGCGCCGAAGGCGGGGGAGCGCATCTTGGATCTTGCCGCCGGCACGGGCGCGTCCAGCGTCTCGCTGGCCCGTAGCGGAGCGCAGGTCGTCGCGGCCGACTTCTCCCCGGGGATGCTCGCCGAGGGTGAGCGTCGCCACGGCGCCTCCGCGCCCGGCGGTGGCATCCCGAACCTGTTCTTCGTCGAAGCCGACGCCACCGCCCTCCCCTTCGACGACGCCGAGTTCGATGCCGTCACGATGTCGTTCGGACTTCGCAACGTCAACGAACCGCGCGTCGCGCTCGGGGAGCTGCTGCGGGTGACCAAGCCCGGCGGGCGCCTGGTGATCTGTGAGTTCTCCCACCCGCCGTCGTCGGCGTTCCGGAAGCTCTACTCCTTCTACAACGACCGGGTGCTTCCAACGGTGGCCAAGACCGTCAGCTCGAACAGCGAGGCCTACGACTACCTCAACGAGTCGATCCGCGACTGGCCGGACCAGCGCACGCTCATGGGGTGGATCCGTGAAGCCGGGTGGACCGGGGTCGCCTACCGCAATCTCACCGGGGGCATCGTGGCCCTGCACCGCGCCACCAAGCCCGCCGCGTGAGCGTGCGTCCCGCGCGGTCCGACCCCCGAGTGCGCGCCGGTAGGCTGGGAGGGTGACTCCCTCAGCGCAGGGCTCGCCGATCGCGGGCAAGCTCGGCCTGGCCGATCGCGTCTTCGCGGGTCCCCGATCCCGTCGCCTGCTCGCGAAGGTCGAGGCTGGGCTCGAGCGCGTCGACCGCTCCCTCGAAGCGGAGCTGACGACCGCCGACACCCTGACGAACGCGACCAGCCGGTACCTCTTCGACGCCGGCGGCAAGCGGGTACGGCCCATGCTCGCGCTGCTGACGGCGCAGCTCGGCGAGGGGACGACCGAACGGGTGATCGACGCGGCGACCGCGCTCGAACTGACCCACCTGGGCTCGCTGTACCACGACGACGTCATGGACGAAGCGGACCGTCGGCGCGGAGTGCCCAGCGCGCATTCGGTGTGGGGCAACAGTGTGGCCATCCTCACCGGTGACCTGTTGTTCTCCCGTGCCAGCCAACTCATGGCCAAGCTCGGTGAACGGGCCATCCAGTTGCAGGCGGACACGTTCGAACGCCTCGTGCTCGGCCAGATGCACGAGACGGTCGGGCCGCACGAGAACGACGACCGTGTCGCGTTCTACCTGCAGGTGCTCGCCGACAAGACCGGGTCGCTCATCGCCGCGTCCGCGCAGGCCGGTGCCCTCTTCAGCGACGCCCCTAGCGAGTTCGAGGCCCCGCTGGTGGAGTTCGGCGAGAAGGCCGGTGTCGCCTTCCAGCTGCTCGACGACGTGATCGATCTCTCCAACGACCCCGACGAGACCGGCAAGGTGCCCGGCACCGACCTGCGTGCCGGCGTGCCCACGATGCCCTTCCTCCTGCTCGGCCAGCGCGACGACGACGCCTCGGTCGACCTCCGCGAGCGCATCGACGACGGCGTCGCACGGATCGCGGACGGGGCCGATCCGGTCATCCTCGACGAGCCACTCGCAGAGTTGCGCGACCATGAGGCGACGCGTGCCACGCTCGATCTCGCCCACACGTGGTCACGCGGAGCCATCGCGGCGCTCGACCCGCTTCCCGACGGCCCCGTCCGCGAGGGTCTCACCCGCTTCGCGCGCGCGGTCGCCGACCGCTCCAGCTGACCGGCGCCGTCCCCGCGCGGCCGCTCCGGTGCGAAAAGAAAGGACACCCATGACCACCTTGCGACTGGCGATCGTCGGCGCGGGCCCCGCCGGCATCTACGCCGCCGACATCCTGCTCAAGGCGGAGCGTGCCTTCGACGTGTCCATCGACCTGTTCGAGCACCTGCCGGCGCCCTACGGACTCGTCCGCTACGGCGTGGCCCCCGACCACCCTCGGATCAAGGGGATCGTCAACGCGTTGCGCGGCGTGCTCGACCGGGGCGACATCCGCATCTTCGGCAACGTGCGTTTCGGCGAGGACATCACCCTCGACGACCTCAAGCACCACTACAACGCGGTCATCTTCGCCACCGGAGCGGCCCGCGACGCGTCGCTGGAGATCCCCGGCATCGACGCCGAGGGGTCGTTCGGCGCCGCCGACTTCGTCAGCTGGTTCGACGGACACCCGGACGTGCCCCGCGAATGGCCGCTGGATGCGGAGTCGGTGGCCGTCATCGGCAACGGGAACGTCGCGCTCGACGTGGCGCGCATGCTCGCCAAGCACGCCGAGGACCTGCTTCCCACCGAGATCCCGGACAATGTGCACGCGGGACTGGCGGCGTCGGCCGTCACCGACGTGCACGTGTTCGGGCGTCGCGGACCCGCACAGGTGAAGTTCACCCCGCTGGAGTTGCGCGAGCTCGGCGAGCAGCGCGACGTCGACGTGGTCGTGTACGACGAGGACTTCGACTACGACGAGGCGTCGAAGGATGCCATCGCCACCAACAAGCAGGTCATGGTCATCGACCGGGTCTTGCAGAAGTGGCGGACCTCCGATGCGGCCAACGGCGCCGGAGGCGGCGCATCGCGTCGACTCCACCTGCACTTCTGGTCCAAGCCCCTCGAGGTCAAGAAGGACGAGGCCGGTCGGGTGTCTGCGCTCGTGTACGAGCGCACCCGTCCCGACGGCGAGGGGGGCGTGGTCGGCACCGGAGAGGTGCGCGAACTGCCGATCCAACAGCTGTACCGGGCTGTCGGCTACTTCGGTTCGCCTCTGCCGGGGGTCCCGTTCGACGACCGGCACGGGGTCATCCCGAACCACGAGGGCCAGGTGCTGCACCCCGAGAACAACGAGCGGGTGCCCGGCGTCTACGCCACCGGGTGGATCAAACGCGGCCCGGTGGGGCTGATCGGTCACACCAAGTCCGACGCGATGGAGACGGTCGGCCACCTCATCAACGACCAGGGCTCCTGGTGGAACCCGGTGGACCCGTCTGCGGAGGCGATCCCGGCCCTGCTTGCCGAGCGCGGCGTGGCCTGGACCGACCTCGCCGGTTGGCACCGCCTGGACGCCCACGAGATCGCGCTCGGCGCGGCAGCCGAGCGGGAGCGGATCAAGGTCGTGCCGCGCGACGAGATGGTCGCCATCTCACGCGGCGAGTGAGCCCCGCGCGAAGCCTCACCCCGGGGCTGATCGCCGCGCTCGGGTTCCTCGCCGCCGTCGGTCCGTTCGCGACCGACATGTACCTGGCGTCGTTCACCGACATCGCCTCCGACCTCGGGGCCCCGGCCTCGGCGGTCCAGTTGACCCTCACGGCGTTCCTGCTCGGGATCGGCGCCGGACAGCTCGTGCTCGGCCCGCTCTCGGATCGGTTCGGTCGACGCCCGGTGATGCTGGCGGCGATGGGGGTCTTCGCCGCGTCGGGCATCCTCATGGTGTTCACCCCGAGCATCGAACTGTTCGTCGCGCTCCGGCTGTTGCAGGGATTCACCGGCGCGGCCGGGATCGTCGTCGCGCGCGCCATCGCGGTGGACCTGAGCGTCGGGGAGACGGCGGTGCGCGCCCTCAGCCTCCTGGCCACCGTGACGGCGCTCGGCCCGTTGGTCGCCCCGCCGATCGGGGGTGCGGTGGCCGTCCTCGCGGGATGGCGCGGGGTCCTCGTCGTGCTCGCCGTCGTGTCGGTGACGATGTTCCTGCTCGCCGTCCTGGTCGTGCCCGAGTCGCTCCCGCCCGAACGCCGTCAGACCGGCGGCGCGGGCGCGATCTTCGGGATGCTCGTCTCCGCGGCGCGCACGCGCGGTTTCGGGGCCTACGCGTTGACCGTCGCCACCGCGTTCGCGGCCATGATGGCCTACATCTCCGCGTCGCCGTTCGTCGGCCAGGAGGTGCTGGGCATGGACCCCTTCCTCTACGCCCTCGCGTTCGCCGTCGGCGCGCTCGGGATCGTCAGCGCGAATCTGCTGAACGCCCGGATCGCCCCGCGCATCGGCCCCGGCCGCATGCTCACCTTCGGTGTGGGACTGCTCGGCTGCGGTGCCGCGGCACTCGGAGTCCTGGTGTGGTCCGGACTGCTCAGCCCCGGCCTGTTCATCGCCTGTGCGCTCCTGCTGACGGCCGGGGCCGGTTTCACGATGTCGAACGCGTCGGCGCTCGCCCTGGCCCGCACCCCGACCGTCCGTGGGTCCGGCGCCGCGGTGCTCGGCGCGGCGCAGTTCCTGCTCGGCGCGGTCGCCTCGCCCATAGTCGGCGCCTGGGGTGAGGACACCGCGGTCCCGATGGCCGTGGTGATCGGTGCCGCCGTCCTCCTCGCGGCGGGATTCCGGCTGCTGGCCCACCATCGGCTGCGGTCGATCGCCTGAGAGTCGGTGGCTAGACTCGCCGCATGCCCGGCGTCTGGACCTCCGACGTCCTGGGGGCGCCGTTCGAGCAGCAGACGCTGCCGTTGCCGGCCGGCACGGACGGCGAGATCGTCGCGACCCTCGTGCGCAGCATCCCCGGTGCCCTCAGCGCCCTGACCGGACCGCTGCGCGATGTCGACGTTCTCAGTGTCCACGGCTGGTCCGACTACTTCTTCCACCGTGAGGTCGCGCGCTTCTGGAACGCGCTCGGTGCCCGCTTCTACGCGTTGGATCTGCGCCGCTACGGACGCAGTCTCCGCGAGGGGAACACTCCGGGGTACATCGCCTCGTTGGACGAGTACGACGCCGATATCGACGCGGCGCTCGCCGCGATCGGCTCCGGGCGGCGTCGTCTGGTGTTGCAAGGGCACTCGACAGGTGGCCTCACCCTCGCGCTGTGGACGGCCCGCCATCCGGGACGGGTGGATCGCCTGGTGCTCAACGCGCCTTGGTTGGAGTTCCAGACCGGCGCCTTCGCGCGTCAGGCCATCGCGCCGGTGGTCGGGGCTCGGGCCCGCTTCGACCCGTTCGGCAGCCACCCACAGGTCGACCTCGGCTTCTACACCCGGGCCCTCACCGAGCTGGGAACCGCGCCGCGCGGTGACATGCCGGCCGCATGGCGGCCCGCTCGGGGCTTCGCGACCCATCCCGGCTGGCTGAACGCGGTGTTGGAAGGGCATCGCCGCGTCGACGGGGGCCTGGACATCGCATGCCCGGTCCTCGTGTTGCTCTCGCGCCGCACCGTCAATCCGTTCGTGTGGTCACCGGAGATGACCGCGGCCGATGCGGTGCTCGTGGTGGACGAGATCGCCCGCGCGGCCACGCGACTGGGCCCGCATGTGACGATCGCGAGGATCGACGGCGCCGTGCACGACGTGTTCCTCTCGGCGCCGGATGCGCGACAGGCCGCGTACCGAAGTGTCGACGCGTGGATGCGCTCGCGCGTGCCGGGCGCGCTGTTCGTCTGATCGGCTCCTGTACGACGCGCGCGCCGTGTGTAGGTGATCGGCCCAGGCATCGCGCGGCAATGGAAAGCGATCTTCATTCTCGATTAGCCTGTGGTGATCCGCGTGCGACGCGGTCGATCGAGAGGAGATGGGCGATGGCGAGTGGTTCCGCCTTCATGAAGGTAGAGACCGTACGGCCGGCGGGGTGGTACGCGGATTCGCAGGTTCCCGGGCGAGAGCGCTGGTTCGACGGCGAGGCGTGGACGTCACTGATTCGGGGTGAGGTGACCGCCGAGAAGCGCTCGTGTTCCTGCAACTGCTGATCCGGTAGACGGGTGACAGCGTCGGTGAGCCATGCAAATGGTCAGCAGCCGCTGTATAGTCAGCGTGTGCTGACCATTGCTTCGGGTATCGATGTCATGACCCGGTTGGGTCGGGCGATGACCGACCCGACACGCTCCCGCATACTGCTCGAGCTCATCGAGGGACCGGGCTACCCCGCACGGTTGGCGGAAACCCTCGACCTCAGCCGGACCAACGTCTCCAATCACCTCGCGTGTCTGCGCGGGTGCGGTCTCGTCGTCGCGATTCCGGAGGGGCGCCAGACGCGCTACGAGATCGCCGACGCGCACCTCACACACGCCATCACCGTGCTCGTGGACGCCGTGATCGCCTTCGACGACGGGGTGTCGTGCGATGGTGAGGGCTGCGCGCTTCCGGGATGCTGCGCGACCGACCGCGGTGCGTGGGTCGCGGTGGAGGGTTCGTGAGCGCCGCGTGTTGCGCGCCCGAAACCCCCACCGACCTCGCCGACACCGACGCTGCGGTCGACGTTCCCCGGTCCGCGCACAGGCCGCCGTGGTGGCGTGACCCCGCTCTCATTCCCTCCCTCGCATCGGGTGTCCTCCTCGCGGCGGGCTACGGTGCGGAGGTGGGGGGTGCGGCGGTGCCCGCCGCCGTGCTCCAGGCCGCAGCGCTGCTGACGGCAGCATGGACGTTCGTTCCGGGGGCGGTGCGCGCGCTGTGGCACGGTCGGCTGGGCGTCGCCCTGCTGATGACGATCGCGGCGATCGGAGCCGTCCTGCTCGGCCACGTCGGCGAGGCTGCGACGCTCGCGTTCCTGTTCTCGCTGGCGGAAACCCTCGAAGACCGCGCCATGGATCGCGCGAAAGAGGGCCTCCGGGAGCTTCTGACGCTCATGCCCGATACGGCGCGGCTGTCGAAGATGTCGGGTGAGGTGACCGTACCGGCCGCGCAGGTGCAGGAGCTCGACATCTTGGTCGTGGGAGCCGGTCAGCGCATCGCCACCGATGGAATCGTCATCGAAGGCCGCTCCAGCGTCGACACCTCGGCAGTGACCGGCGAGTCGATCCCCGTCGACGTCGCGCCGGGCGACCCGGTGCCCGCCGGTGCGGTGAACGGTGCCGGGACGCTACACGTGGAGGCCACGGCGGACGGGCGCGACAACTCGCTCACCCAGATCGTCGAACTCGTCGGACAAGCCCACGCGCGGAAGGGTGAACGTGCCCGTCTCGCCGACCGGATCTCCCGCCCTCTCGTGCCCGCGGTCCTGATCGTCGCCGGCCTCGTGGCGTTGTACGGCGTGCTCGTCGGCGAACCCCTGCTATGGGTCGAACGGGCACTGGTGGTCCTTGTGGCCGCGTCGCCGTGCGCGCTGGCCATCGCCGTGCCTGTGACCGTGATCAGCGCCATCGGCTCGGCTTCACGGTTCGGTGTTGTGATCAAGAGCGGTCAAGCGTTCGAACAGCTCGGCACGGTCCGAAGCGTCGCCTTCGACAAGACCGGCACCCTCACCCGCAACGAACCCTCCGTCGTCGAGGTCCGCACCACCTCCACCGTCACACGCGAGGATGTCCTCGGCTTCGCGGGGGCCCTCGAGGCGACCAGTACGCATCCGCTGGCCGAGGCGATCGTTCAGGCCGGTGCACGCAGGCGCGCATCGACCTCGGCGACGGATGTCGTCGAGCATGCCGGCGAGGGCGTCGCAGGCGTGATCGGTGGGCGGCGGGTGAGGGTCGGGAGCGCGCGGTGGATCCCGGTGGGGGCGTTCCGCGGCGAGGTCGAGCGCATGGCCGGGCTGGGGATGACCGTCGTCGCCGTCGAGGTCCAGGAGCGAATCGCGGGCCTGATCGGGGTGCGTGACGAACTGCGCCCCGAGGCCGCGGAGACGGTTGCGATGTTGCGCCGCCAAGGTGTGCAGGTGGTGATGCTCACGGGCGACAACCCCCGTACCGCCCACGCGGTCGCCTCGGGTGCCGGGATCGCCGACGTGCGGGCGGGGCTGCGCCCCGCCGAGAAGGCCGCGGCGATCGACGAGCTGGTGACGCGGGGGCCGAGCGCCATGGTGGGGGATGGGATCAACGACGCGCCGGCCCTGGCGTCGGCGACGGTCGGCCTTGCGATGGGGGCGCGCGGTTCGGCGGCCGCCGTCGAGTCGGCCGATGCGGCGTTCACCGGCCACGATCTCCGGATCATCCCGCTCGCGCTCGCCCACGCCCGACGTGGCCGCAGGATCATGACGGTCAACATCGCGCTCGCCCTGGCGATCATCGTCGTGTTGTTCCCGCTGGCGCTTCTGGGCGTGGTGGGGCTGGCCGGAGTCGTCTTCGTGCACGAGGTCGCCGAGGTGGTCGTCATCCTCAACGGGGCGCGCGCGGCGAGACGGCCGTCGGCGGCACGTCGCCTCGCGGCGTCGACGGGCGGGCTCCGCCCCGCTGTTGCCTGATCACCCGCCGGGAGGGCACCGACGACAGCGGCCGAACACCTCGATCAGATGGTGCGAGACGGTGAAACCATGTTCGAGAGCCGCCGTCCGGATCCACTCCTCGTCGGGAGGCGCGATGTCTGCCGCGGCCCCGCAGCTCTCGCAGATCAGGTGGTGGTGATGCGCGCCCGGGCGGCGGCAGGTGCGGAAGAGTTGGCCGCTCGCGCCGGAGATCGTGTCGGCGTCGCCGTGCTCCGCGAGGGCGCCCAGATGGCGGTAGACCGTCGCGAGGCCGATCGAGTCGCCGTCGGCGTTGATCTGGAGATGAAGTTGTTGTGCGGAGACGAACCCGTCGGTGCGAGCGAGCGCCCGGCGCACGGTGTCGCGTTTGGTGCTCTCCCGGTTCGGCTGAGGTGTCGTGTCGGACGCCGCCATGGTGCCTCCTCGCGCGGGTGGATGATCGGACGCCGTCTGGGGGTGCCCCGAGCGTGCGGGTGATGCTTGCGGGACGCCGTTCGATGAAGCCATCGCTTCTCACGATACATGCGAGTGATAATCGTTCTCTATTAGGGTCGGGCGTTTGTCGCGCCGTCGATGGCGGAGACGGCTCACCGCCAGAGCGGCCACGAATTCACCGCCCGCGACGAGGGCGATGACCCCTCCCGCGCTGACGCCTGCAGCGCGTGAGAGGAGTGTGCCGGAGACCGCGGCGCCGATGCTGAGGAGCGGGGCCACCACGATCATGCTGCTCCAGGTGCGCGTCATCAGGCGTGCGGCCGATGCGGGGCCTGCCAGCAGGGCGATCGTCAGCACGGCGCCCGCGGCGGGGATCGCCACGACGGAGGCGATCACGACGATCGTGAGGACGGCTCCCTCGACGATCGTCTCCCGGCCGCCGACCGCTCGGAATCCGGCGACGTCGAAGGTGGAGAACAGCAGAGGGCGCCGCAACGTGACCAGGATCACCACGACGACCACCAGCGAACCGGCGGCGAGGGGGACCGAGCCGGCAGGGGCGAAGAAGAGGCTGCCCACGAGCACCGATTCCGGGCTGATCGGGATCTGCGGATTGAGGGATTGGAGCACGATCCCCAGGGCGAACCCGCTGGTGAGGACGAGTCCGGCGCTCACGTTGCGACTGATCTCGCGCCGGCGCTCGAGAAGCAGCATCATCCCGACCAGGGCGATTCCGGACACGCCGGCACCCAGCAGGACGTTCGCGCCCAGGATCGCAGCGACGATCGCGCCCGGAAATGTGGCGTGCGTGAGTGCTTGGGCGAAGAAGACGCGCCCCCGCATCACGATGACCGTGCCGCCCAGCCCTGTGATCGCGCCGATGAGTGTGGCGAGGACGAGGGCGCGTTCGAAGTAGCCCATCAGGTGCTCACCGCTCGGCGTCGCACCCACGCCTCGACGAGGATGTGCGCCGCGACCAGTGCCAGGTAGCCGATCGTCATGGTCAGCACGACCGTCGCGCCGCCCGGCAACAGAGAGCTGAAAGAGACGGAGACGGAGAACGCCACCCACAACCCCCACCATGCCGCGAGCATGGTGAACAGGACCGCCGCGAGGACGACCCACCCGATCCGTCGGGAGACCAGGCGTCCGGCCGCTCCCGGAAGGATGAGGATCGCCAGGACGAGGAGGTTCCCGACGGTGTTGGACGCCGCCACGACGACGAGGGCGATGGCGACGGTGAGCGCGAGGTCGGTCTGGAGGACACGTCCGCCGGCGGCCGCGGCGCCCGCGGCGTCGAACGCCCGGAAGACTTGGCTGCGCCACGTCACCGCGACCAGCGCCAGCGCCAGCGCCAGGGTGACGCCCAGGGGGAGCAACTCCGAGGGCTGCACGGTGAACAGGCGTCCGAACAGCAGCTCCTGCAGCTGCCCCGCATAGTCGGACTCGCGGCTGACGACGATCACGCCGATGCCGAAGGCCGACGTCAGGACGGTGGCGGTCGCGGCATCCGAGGACACTTTCCGACGGCTCATGAGGGTCAACACCACCGCGGCCAGAACGGTCGTGACCACCGCCCCCGGGTACAGCCCCTCGACGCCGCCCACCACGTATCCGATGACGATTCCGGGGAAGGCCGCGTGGATGAGACCGTCGCTCATGAACTCGAGACCGCGGAGGTTGACGAGTGTCGAGATCGGTCCCGAGGCGAGGGCGATCAGCATCATCGCCGCGAGTGCCGTCGACATGAAGGGGAAGGTGAACGCGCCGATCATGTATATCAGCGCTCACCCGCAGCGGCATGGGGGTCGTGGCGCCGGAACACCGCCGCGAACGCCCGCCCGCCCACGACCTGGTCGACGGGCCCGGCCGCGACGACCCGGCGGTCGATGAGCAACGCGCTCGTGCAGGTCTCCTGCGCGAGCGAGACGTCGTGCGTGGAGAGGATGACGGCGACGCCCGAGTCGATCAGCGCCGCGACCGTGTCCATCAGGGCCTCGCGACTGGGCTGGTCGAGACCGTTGAACGGCTCGTCGAGGAGGAGCAGTTGCGGATCGCTCGCGATCGCCCGCGCCAGGAGGGCACGTTGGCGCTGGCCGCCGGACAGGTCGCCGAACACGCGTCCGGCAAGGCTGGTCAGCGCGGTGCGTTCCAGCGCACGGTCGACCGCCCGCCGATCGGCCCGTCGGAGGGGGAGCAGCCAGCCGCGCTGGGCGTAGCGACCCATCGTCACCACCTGGCGCACCGTGATCGGAAAGTCCGGATCGATGTGATCGGACTGAGGAAGGTAGCCCGTACGGGGGAACCCGGAGACCGAGCCTGTCAGTGGGGGGAGGAGCCCCAGCAGGCCTTTGAACAGTGTCGACTTGCCGGCCCCGTTGGGCCCGATCAGGGCGATGGCTTCTCCGGGGCAGACGCGAAGCCGCACGTCCGTGAGCGCCGGCGCGCCTGCGCCGGCGTACCCGAACGAGGCGTCCTCGACCGTGATCAGTGGCGCTGGTCGGAGGGTGGTGTCGTCCTCGTTCGGGGCGCGGCACGCGCGTCGTGGCCGCGTCGTCCTAGTCCGCATCCACGTTGGCGGCGCCGGCGACCGCGTCCGGCACGGGTTCCGGCTCGACACCCCACGAACCGACGATGAGCTCGGTGTTGTGGAGCATGCTCCCGACGTAGGTGGCGCCGGGTGTGCCCTCGACGCCCAACGAGTCCGCATACAAGGCGTCGTCGCCGGAGTAGACCGTCACGCCGGCCTCAGCCGCGATCGTCTCCGCGGCGGCGGGATTGACCGACGACTCGGCGAAGACCGCCGGGGCACCCGTCTCCTTGATCAGCGCCACCAACTCGTCGATCTCCTGCGCGCTCGCCTCTGCACTGTCATCGAGGCTGGGGATCACCGCACCGACATACTCGAGGTCATAGCGGTCGACGTAGTAGCCGAGGGCGTCGTGGCTGGTCACGAGAAGACGACTTTCGACGGGAACCTGGCCGACGCTCGCGATGATCCAGGCGTCGAGCTCCTGGAGGGCTTCGAGATATGCGTCGGCGTTGGTCGAGTACGTGTCGGCGTTGTCGGGGTCGGCCTCGATCAGCGCCGCGGCGATGTTGTCGACCATGATCTCGGCGTCCGCGACCGACTGCCAGATGTGCGGGTCGTACTCGCCGTGGTCGTGGTCGTGCTCGTCTTCGGAGTGCTCGTCTTCGGAGTGCTCCTCTTCGTGGTCGTGCTCGTCTTCGGAGTGCTCGTGTTCCTCTTCCTCGCCGTACGCGAGGAGCTCGACACCGTCGGAACTGTCGATGACGACGGGATCGGATCCCGCCGAGGCGAGCGCGTCCTCGAGCCACGGCTCGAAGTCCACGCAGTTCTCGACGACGATGTCGGCTTCCGTGAGTGCGACGAGGTCGGCCGCGCTCGGGTCGAAGGCGTGCGGGCTCACGCCCGGCTGAAGGAGCTGGTAGACCGACACGCCGTCGACCTCGCCGATGATCTCCCGCACGAAGTCGCCTACCTGCGTCGTCGTGGCGACGATGCGCAGCTCCTCCTCGGTCGAGGCCGGAGCGGTACTACTGCATCCACTCAGTGCGCCGAGGCTGACGGCCCCGGCCATCAGTGCTGCGGGAAGGGGTGTGGCTTTGCGCATGATCGTCTCTCCTCCGCGATGACCGCGGGAGTTCTCGTGTCGGGTTGCCACACAGCCTAGAGAACGAGAATCGTTCTCAGCAAATCTCGACACGCCGTCCGCGAAAGGTCCTCGATCAGCGCGCCCACCTGCGGCTGAGCACACGCACTCCACGCCTTCGCAAACCTCAGACCTCGAGAACCGCGGAAATACACCGCAAGACGGGGCATCCGCGTACCGGGTCCGCGGACTCTTGCGGAGTCCCTGCGGACGGGGAGCAATAAACCTCTGGTGAGAGGCCTTATCTACCGGTAGTTGACGAACTGCAGCGCGACATCCAGGTCGGCGGCCTTGAGGAGGCGCTGGACCTCCTGCAGATCGTCACGGCTCTTGGACTGCACGCGCAGCTCGTCGCCCTGGATCTGCGACTTCACCGACTTCGGGCCCTCGTCGCGGATGATCTTGCCGATCTTCTTGGCGTCCTCCTGCGAGATGCCTTCCTTGAGGGTCGAGACGATCCGGAACTCCTTGCCGCTGGCCTGCGGCTCGCCGCTGTCGAGGCTCTTCAGCGAGATGCCGCGCTTGATGAGTTTGGTCTGGAAGACGTCGAGGGCGGCGGTGGCGCGCTCCTCGGTATTGGCCTTGATCAGCACGGCTTCGCCGCTCCACTCGATCGAGACGCCCGTGCCCTTGAAGTCGTAGCGCTGCTCGAGTTCCTTTCGGGCCTGGTTGAGCGCGTTGTCGGCTTCCTGGTGATCGATCTTCGAGACGATGTCAAAACTGGAGTCTGCCATCCCCCAAATCTACTCGTCGTGCATCGAAGACGGGGAAGGCCGCGGGCGGAGGTGAGGGGATCGCGGCGCAGCTCTGGTGGGGGAGGGCGGCATCCGACACACTGGGCGGATGGGATCAGCGTTGACCACCATCGGACTTCCCGTCGCGCTCGGGATCATCATGTTCGGCCTCGGGCTGAGCCTCACGCCACGCGACTTCGCGCGGGTGGCGACGCAACCGAAGGCGGTGGTCGTCGCGCTCGGATGCCAACTCCTGGTCCTCCCGGTGCTGTGCTTCGGACTGGTGATCCTGTTCCAGCTGCCACCGGTCCTCGCGGTGGGCATGATGATGCTCGCCGCCTCGCCGGGCGGGACGACCGCGAATCTCTACAGTCACCTGTTCCGTGGCGACATCGCGCTGAACATCTCCCTCACCGCGCTCAACTCCGTCATCGCCGTGGTGACGCTCCCGCTGATCACCAACTTCGCGATCTGGTACTTCGATCCGTTCGACGACCAGCTCGGACTGCAGTGGGCCAAGACCCTCGAGGTGTTCGCGATCGTGCTCCTGCCGGTGATCGGTGGCATGATCGTCCGCCGCCTGTGGCCGCGTTTCGCCGACGGCATGGACCGCCCGGTGCGCATCATCTCCGTCATCGTGCTCGTGGTCGTCATCGCCGGCGCCGTCGCGGCGAACTGGGCGCTCCTGGTCGAGAACGCCGGACGCCTCGCGCTGATCACCGTCGTCTTCTGCGTGCTGAGCCTGTCGATCGGCTACCTCGTGCCGCGACTCGTGCGCGTCGGGCGCCGCCAGGCGATCGCCTCGTCGTTCGAAATCGGCATCCACAACGCGACGCTTGCGATCGTCATCGCCCAGACCGTGCTCGGCTCGGTCGAACTCAGCCTCCCGGCGGCCGTGTACGGAGTGCTCATGTTCTTCATCGCGTTCGGGTTCGGATTCCTGATCCGGGGGCGCACGGATGCGTCGCGCGACGACGAGGGGTCGGCGGTCGACGCGTCGGACGCCGGCGGAGCGCGGGCGTGAACCGCCCTCGTCGGCCGGCGGGCTCTTTAGACTGGCCGCACACCGGACGAGGAGGCTGTATGCGCCCGTTGACCGAAGACGACGTCCGCGAGTCGTTCGTGAACGCCGCTCCCGAAGAGATCACCCGTGTGCGGCTCCCGGCGGACTTCGTGCTGACCGAGTGGGACCACACCGACTTCTTCGCGTGGCGCGATCCGCAGACCCGCGGCCGCGGTTACGTGATCGCCGAGGTCGACGGGGAGCCCACCGGGGTCGTCCTCCGTGCGAGCTCGGGGTCCTCACACGCGCGACCGGCGATGTGCAACCTGTGCCACACCATGCAACCCGGAGACCAGGTGGCTTTGTTCACCGCCCGCAAGGCCGGCGACGCCGGGGAGAACGGCGACAGCATCGGCACCTACATCTGCGCGGACTTGTCATGCCACGAGAATGTGCGGTTGGCCGCGCCGCTGGCTCCGAGCGAGATCCGCGCGAGCGTCGATCGTCGCATCGACGGCACCCGGCAGCGGGCGGAAGCCCTCGTGAACCGCGTGGCGGAGGCGGCATGACCGGCCCGGTGGTCGTCATCGGCGACGCGCTGATCGACGAGATCCGCGACGAGACAGGCGTCAGGGAGTTCGTCGGGGGAGCGGCGCTCAATGTGGCCGTCGGCCTCACCCGGCTCGGCGTGCCGGCCACGCTCATCGCGATGGTCGGCGACGACGAGGCCGGCGACCACATCCGCTCCTACCTCGACGACTACGACGTGCGCCTGCTCGCCTCGCCCGCACCCCTCGGCTCGTCCCGCGCGGTCAGCACCCGAGGGGCCGGCGGTGAGCCGATGTACGCGTTCAACGAGGCGGCCCGGAACCGCGGCGTCCGGTTGGGCGCGGCCGAGCGTGCCGCGATCGCCGAGGCCGCGGTGGTGGCCGTCAGCTGCTTCCCCTTCGACGTCGCGTCGCAGACCCGCGCGCTCGCCGAGGCACTGACCGGGTCGGTCGTCGCGGTCGACCCGAACCCCCGCGAGGGGATGCTGCACGACCGTGCGGAATTCGTGCGCGGGTTCGAAGCCCTCGCCGCGACGGCGGACCTCGTCAAGGTCGGCGACGACGATGCCGCGTTGCTTTACCGGCAGGGCCTGGACTCGGTCGCCGAGGCGCTCCAGGCGAAGGGTGCCACCGCGGTGCTCGCGACCCGCGGACGCGACGGAGCGACCATCCTCGCCGGCACCCAGTCGATCACGCAGCCGATCTCGACCATGCCGGGCCCGATCGTGGACACCATGGGAGCGGGCGACGCGTCGTTCGCCGTCACCGTCGCGGCGCTGGCCGATGCGCGGGGCGCGGTGGTTCCGGACTGGCACGAGATCCTCGCCGAGGCCATGGACGCCGCGGCGGCGACGTGTCGGTTCGAGGGCGCGCTGTTGCGTCTTCCGGCCGTGTTCGACGGCGAGGACATCGACCGCATCGGCACCTGACCAGGCCGGGTGGTCTCGCCCGTCGACCTCGATTTCGACGCGAGCGTCATCGGGGGTAAGATCGTTGATCGCGCCTCTGGTCGACTGGAAAAGCCGGACAGGTGCGCACTCGGCGAGTTACCCAAGCGGCCAAAGGGATCTGACTGTAAATCAGACTGCACTGCATTCGGGGGTTCGAATCCCTCACTCGCCACTTCCGCGGAGTCCCGCGGCTAACAGCCCCGCCAGGGCCTCTCACGAGAACCGGGCGGGGCTTGTTCGTGCCGTGCCGTCAGTCCTGTGCGTGGTGAAGGATGCGCTGCGCACTCTTCTCGGGGGTGAGGTCGAGCCGTCGCAGCAGTTGCGCGTTGAGGGCGACGAGGATGGTCGACAGGGACATCAGGACCGCTCCGACCGACATCGGGAGGACGAATCCGATCGGTGCGAGGACGCCGGCGGCGAGGGGGACGGAGATCAGGTTGTAGCCGCCGGCCCACCACAGATTCTGTTTCATTTTCCGGTAGGTGCGTCGGGACAGCTCGATGACGGAGAGGACCGAGCGCGGGTCGGAGCTTGCGAGGATGACTCCGGCGGAGGCGATGGCGACGTCGGTGCCGGCGCCGATCGCGATGCCGACGTCGGCTTTCGCGAGGGCAGGGGCGTCGTTGACGCCGTCGCCGATCATCGCGACCTTCCGGCCCTCCCTCTGGAGCTCCGCGACTTTCTCGGACTTGTCGTCGGGCCGGACGCCGGCGAAGACCTGGTCGATGCCGAGCTCTCGAGCCACGGAACGGGCGACGGGTTCGGCGTCGCCGGTGATCATCGCGACGTGGATTCCCTGCGAGTGGAGCGCGTCGACGGTGTCGCGGGATTCCGGCCGGATCTCGTCGGCGAGCGCGAAGGCTCCGGCGATCTGTCCGTCGATGGCGATGTGAAGGATGATGGCTCCTTCGTCGCGCCGGCTGTCGAGGTCGGGCAGCTCCCGTTGACCCAGCGCTTCGACGAGCCGGGGCCCGCCGACCCGGATCTCCTCGTCGTCGATGGTGGCGGTGACGCCGAGGGCGGGCGCCGAGGTGAACTCCGTCGCTTTCGGGACGGTGAGGGATCGGTCGTGGGCGGCGCGGACGATCGCCCGGGCGAGGGGGTGCTCGCTGTCGGACTCGGCCGCGGCGGCGAGGGTGAGGAGGTGGTCGGGGGAGTTCTCCCCGGCGGTGGCGACGTCGGTGACGGTCGGCTCGCCTCGTGTGAGAGTGCCGGTCTTGTCGAACAGAACGGCGTCGATTTGGCGCATGCTCTCCAAGGCGAGGCGGTCTTTGATCAGTACCCCGCCGCGGGCGGCGCGCTCGGTGGCGATGGAGACCACGAGCGGGATCGCCAGACCGAGTGCGTGCGGGCAGGCGATGACGAGAACGGTGATGGTGCGGATGACCGCCGCATCGGGTTCGCCGACCAGGGACCAGACGATCGCGGTGATGAGGGCGGACCCGAGCGCGAACCAGAACAGCCATGCCGCGGCGCGGTCGGCGAGGCGTTGGGCCCGTGACGTGGAGTTCTGGGCCTCGGTGACCAGGCGCTGGATGCCGGCGAGGGCGGTGTCTTCTCCGGTCGCGGTGACTTCGACGCGGATGCCGGAATCGGTCGCGACGGTGCCGGCCGTGACCGGGTCCCCGGCTTCTCGGCGGATGGGTCGGGACTCCCCGGTGATCATCGACTCGTCCAGGTGTGCTCGACCTTCGGTGATCGTGCCGTCGGCCGGAACGCTGCCGCCGGGGCGGACCACGACGATGTCTCCGACCTGCAGATCGGCGGGGGACACCGTGACGGTTTCCTCGCCGTCGACACGTTCGGCCTCGTCGGGGAGGAGCGCGGCGAGCGAGTCGAGAGCCGAATTCGTCCGTGCGAGCGAGCGCATCTCGAGCCAGTGCCCGAGGAGCATGATCACGATCAGGAGCGCCAGCTCCCACCAGAACTCCAGTTGGTGGTCGAGGGCTCCGATGCTCGCCCCCCACGAAGCCACGAAGGCGACCGTGATCGCCAGGGCGATCAGCAGCATCATCCCGGGGGACTTCGACCGGAGCTCCTCGAGCCCACCGGTCAGGAACGGTCTGCCACCCCAGACGTACATGACCGTCCCGAGGAACGGGGCGATCCACATCGCGCCGGGGAAGGCGGGGATCTCGTACCCGACGAGGGTGGCGAACATGCGGGAGAACATCACGACCGGGACGGCGAGGAGCAGATTGACCCAGAACAGGCGTCGGAACTGACCGACGTGATCGTGGTGTCCCGAGTGACCTCGGTGTTCGTGCGGGCCATGACCGCCGTGGTGGCCCGTGAGGTTCCCGACGCGGTCGCCGTCACCCGGGGCCGAAGGTGTGTCGGCGTGGGCGTCGGCGGACGCGTTCTCGAGCGACTCTTCCATGCGCTGTCTCCTCTCCTCTGCCCTCCTCAACGCGATACCCCGGAGGGGTATTCCGGTCAGTCGGTCGGGCAGTCGCGGACGGCGGCCTCGGAGTAGTCCGGAACGGGGCGCTCCGCTGCTTCCGCGGCCGTCGTCGCGGGTCCGTTCTCGGCGATGTCTTGGATGAGCCAGTCCATCTCGAAGATCTCCCGGCGCTGTGCTTCGCTGATTTCCACGGCGAGTTCGCAGACGCGGACATCCTCCAATTGCGCGCGTTCAGATCGGGTGATCGCGAGGGAGTGGTGGGGGATCATGCCCTGCATGAAGGCGGTGTCGTCCACCGTGATCTGCGATCGATCGAGAGCGACGCCGCCGCCGATGAGGAGCAGGCTCACGCCGATGACGGCGATGTTCGCCTTCCAGTTCCGGTACATGTCCAGCATCCAGGCGAGCATGACCAGGCCCATGGTCCCGCCCATGGTGAGAGCCATGAACACGCGGCTCTCGCTGAATCGGACGTGGGACCACTCCCAGGACCCGGCGAACATCACCCCATACATCACGACCATCCCGGTGAGGATCATCGCGGCGAATTTCAGATAGGTCTTCGCGGTCATCTTCCGCTGCGCGTCGGCATCGTGCGAGGGGTTGTCGTTCTCGGTGTCGGAGGACATTCCTGACCCTTCGTCTCGGTGGCTGTCTGGGGCGCGGGAGGCCCGCACGTTCGGCAGGCTACGAGTGGTCGCCTGGTGCGCGCAGGGGCCTTGCAAACCCATGCCCCGGTGGGGTACCCCGCCCGGGCGTGGCCTCCGGCGCGGACCAGATCGGGGGCATGCGCTCATCGTCCGCAACCGCGCCCACCGCCCTCGCCGCACAGGGTCCCGCGTGCGAGGATGGTCGATGCGGATCGCCCGCGCGGAGGAAGGTTCGATCATGACTGCGCCCCATCCACCTGAGCCCCAGACCGAACAGCCCGCGGGTGCGGGACTGATCCGTGCCGCGATCTGGGTCGCCATCGGTGCGCTGATCGCGGCCGCCTTCGTCTGCGTCGTGTGGGTGTTCGTCGGCTCAGCCAACGGGATCATCGGCCGCGCGTTCCTGACGCTCCTGCTCCTGGCCGGATTCGCCGGGGTCGCGCTGCTCGACGCGCACCTGGCCCCGAGGCGTCCCGCATGGTTCGCGCTGTCCAGCATGGGCGTCTGGGTCATCACCCTCCTGCTCGGCGCCACGATGATCTGGATGCCGGAGCGCTTCTTCTCCAGCGGACTCGGACGATTCGTGCAGTTCCTGCTGATCGTGCTGGTGCTGCAGCTGGCCCTGCTCCACGTGCGCCTGTTCACCAAGGCGATGCAGCGCAACCGCACCACGTTCACGGTCGTCGTCTATGTCGTCACGGTGGTGCTGGTCGTCGCCCTTTCGGTGATGCTCGTGTTGCCGCTGGCCTTCCACGAGTACATCCGCTTCGCATCCCTCTACTGGCGTTTCGTCGTCGCCCTGACGATCCTCGCGGCGGTGGGCACCGCGCTACTCCCGCTGGTGAACGCACTGTTCGCCCCGCGCCCGCCGCGTCCGCAACCCACCCCGGCCGCGTGGCCCACATACGTCGATGGGCGCACACCGCTACCGGTGCTCCTCGACGGCACCCCGGACTGGAACGCCTACTACACGGGTCACCCGACCCAGCCCTACGCCCAGCAGCAGGTCCCGGTTCCCGCCGAGGTCGCCGCGGCGCCGGCGTACGAGCCGCATCCGACATACCCGCCACAGAGCGTGGCGCCGCCCGTGGCGGCCTCCCCGGCGCCCGCTGAGCCCACCGTCTCCGAGCCCACCGTCTCCGAGCCCACCGAATCCGTGGTCCCGCCGCCGGCCGCACCACAGCCGTCCTCGCCCGCACCGGCCGAGCCGACGTCGGGCTCCCTCCCCGCGGCCGGGCATGCCTCGCGCCAGCAGACCGCGCCGGCGATGCCGTGGGGGCCGTCGGACGAGACCGAGACCGCGCCCGGACCGCACCGCGGTCGGCGCGAATCGGCCGGTGACGGCGACGCGCCCCCGGTTCCGCCCGGCTACGAGGGCTACCCGCCACCTCCGCCTCTCCCGCCGCGTCCCTGACCGCTACGCGAGCATCTCCCGCACCGCCATCGCGGCGTTGTGGCCGCCCAGGCCGCTGACGGCGCCGCCCCGTCTCGCACCCGAACCGCACAGCAGGATGCGGTCGTGCCCGGTCGCCACGCCCCAACGGGCCGCCGGGCTGTCGAGCTCATCCCCGTCCTCGGCCCACGGCCAGGAGAGCGGTCCGTGGAAGATGTCGCCGGCGGTCATACCGAGCGAACGCTCGAGATCCAGGGTGGTACGCGCTTCGATGCAGGGATCGCCCTCGGCATCCGGGTACAGGCAGTCCGCGAGCGGTTCGGCCAGGACCGCGTCGAGTGACCGCTCGGCTGCGGCCACCAGCTCTGCGCGATAGGCCTCCGGATCCCGGCCGTCGGCCAGCCGATGCGGCGTGTGCAGGCCGAACAGGGTGAGGGTCTGCGCCCCCGACGCGCGAAGCTCCGGTCCGAGGATCGAGGGGTCCGACAGAGAGTGGCAGTAGATCTCCGCCGGGAGGGGGTCGGGGACCGTGCCACCCGACGCGGCGCGCACCGCGGCCTCCAACTGGGACAGTGTCTCGTTGACGTGGAAGGTCCCCGCGAAGGCGGCCTCCGGCCTGACATGGGCATCGCGCAGGCGGGGTAGCCGCCGAAGGAGCATGTTGACCTTCAGTTGCGCCCCTTCCGGACCGGCGTCGGAAAGCGGAGATGTCGGCGCGCCGCCCGCGGCGAGCAACGCCCCGAGCACCTGGGGGCCGACACCGCTGAGCACCACGCGACCGCGCAGCGTGCGAGGGGCGTCCCCGCCGACCTGCACCTCCCCGTCGGGGGTGATCGCGGTCACCGGCGCGGAGGTCTCGATGTGCGCACCCGCGCCGCGCGCGACCCGCTCGAGTTCGGCGGTGACCTGGCCCATGCCACCCACCGGCACGTCCCAGTCGCCTGTCCCGCCGCCGATCACGTGGTAGAGGAAGCACCGGTTCTGGCGCAGGGACGGGTCGTCGGCCGCGGCGAAGGTGCCGATGAGGCCGTCCGTGAGCACGATCCCGCGGGCGATGTCAGAGGACACCGACGCGCGGACGAGCCCGCCCAGCGGCTGCGTGACGATCGATTCCCAGAGGGCGTCGTCGCCCCACCGATCCTTCATGCGTGACGCGGGGATCAGGGGGTCGGTCATCGACGGGAAGGTCGCCCGCGCGACCGGGGCCAGCCGGTCGGTGAGACGCGCCCACCGCTCGGCCTCGTCACCGTCGCCGGTCACCCGGAGGAAGGAGTCCGCGGTGGCCCGCGGATCCGCGGTGTCCACGATGATGCCGCGCCCGGGATCGGCCGGGTCGGGCGTATAGGAGGAGTATCGACGTCGCGTGAGGTTCAGACGCAGACCGAGCTCGTCGATCACGCAGCGGGGGAGCAGGCTCACCAGATACGAGTACCGAGACAGGCGCGCATCCACCCCGGTCCACGGGCGTTCCGAGACGGCGGCGCCGCCCACGTGGGGGAGGGCTTCGAGGACCGCGACCGATCGGCCGTCCCGCGCGAGATATGCGGCGGCCACGAGGGCATTGTGGCCGCCGCCGACGATGACGACGTCGTGCGTGTGCGGGGCGTGGTCGACCATGTCCTCACGCTAACGGCGCGACGTATAGCGTGGAAGCATGACGCTTGCCGCCGAACTCGAGGCCATCGCCATCGCCGTCGCGCGGGAGGGCGGAGACCTCGCCCGTCGCCGTCGCGGGGAAGGGGTCGCGATCGCCGCGACGAAGTCGGCGCTGGCCGACATCGTCACCGAAGCCGACCGCGAGGTCGAGGCCCTCATCCGGGAGCGCATCGCCGTGGCGCGACCCGACGACGGTTTCCTCGGCGAGGAAGACGGCATCCACGCCGGGACCTCCGGAATCACGTGGGTCGTGGACCCGATCGACGGCACCGTCAACTACGCCTTCGGGATCCCCGCCTACGCGACAAGCGTCGCCGCCGTCATGGGTCCCCCGACCCCCGACGCGTGGGAGGTGCTCGCCGGTGCCGTCTACAGCCCCGCGCACGGTGAGTTGTTCCACGCCGCAGCCGGCCACGGCGCGTGGCTCGACGGTCGCCGGCTGGCGGTCAATGCCGCACCGGGCCAGGCCGGAGCCCTCGTGGCGACCGGGTTCGGCTACGACGCCACCACGCACGCCGCCGACCTCGCCGTGGTCGGCAAGGTCATGCCGATCGCGCGGGACATCCGCCGGATGGGTGCGGCGGCCCTCGACATCGCGTACGTGGCGGCCGGACGCCTGGACGGCTTTTTCGAACGGGGCTTGAAGCCGTGGGACCATGCCGCCGCGGACCTGCTGGTCACCGAAGCCGGGGGGCAGGTGGCGTGGTTCGACGACGACGAGCGCCCCCTCCTGGCCGTCGCGGGTCCCGAGCTGCTCGGCCCGCTCGTCGCAGCGGCCTCCGACCGGGTCTGAAACACAAACGTCACATCCGAATCCGTCGAACCGCGTGTCCACGGATGGAGTTCTCAGCTTGCCGCGGGTAGGGTGTTTACCCGATCGTTACTTTTCATCACCCGAACGATGAGGAGTGTCGCCCCCGACAACCGTCGCTCCCCCCGCGACTCGAACCGAGAGCCCCACCCGCTTGCTTTCCGATTCCCCCATGGCTGAGCCCGCGCCCACCCGGCGTTCCAGCCGTGCCCACCGCGCGCCGGCTGAGACCGCCGGTGCGCACACGCCGGACGTGGCGCCGGAGACCCGTCGGCTGCGGTCGACGGCGCGGACGTCGGAGAGCGACGCGCCGCACGTCGCCGGTGAAACCGAGTCGGCGACACCCGAGTCTGCGACACCGATGATCCCGGCTTCGCCGCAACCCGCGGTGCCCACATCGCGTCGGGCCGCGCGCGCGGCCCGATCGGTGACCGGGGCCATCCCGGTCGACGAGTCGGCCCCCGCGACCACTCCTCTGAGGACCGCGCCCGCACCGGAGCCCGCCGTCTCGATCACCGAGGTCACCGGGGTCGACCGTTCCGCCGGTGACGTGCCCGTAGAGGACACCGCCGACGGTCCCGCCGCCGACGACTTCGAGGTCGCCGCGCGAGTCCTCAACTTCACCGGCGAGACGCCCGTCCAGCAGGCGGCCCCGGCCGCGAAGACCACCTCGACCGAGCAGACAGCCGATCTCGGTGCTGCCGTCGCCGCGCACGACACACCCCGCCGGCTCCGCGGAGCATCCTTCAAGCGTCTCGCCGCCGCATCGTTCTCCGTCGGCGTGATGGGGGCGGTCACCCTCCTCGCCGTGGGCACGACAACACCGGCCGAAGCCGTCGCCGCCGCGACCGGCGAGAGTGTCGCCACCGCGGTCATGGCGCCCGGAGCCACCGACATCACGGCCGAGGACGAGGAGCAGATCCAGGCGTACGTGGCCCCCGAGGGTGTGCAGAACCTGCAGATCACCCGCAGCGAGAGCTATGACACCGAGACGTACGCCGAAGTGGCGGCGGAGTCGGGCATCGCGAACACCTCGGACCTCTTCTACAACGACCCCAACGGTGAGATCCAGTGGCCGTTCGCGGTCGGTGTCCCCATGAGCTCCGGGTTCGGCTACCGCTGGGGCGCGCTGCACGAGGGGGTCGACTTCACGCCCGGCGCGGGATCGCCCATCCAGGCCGTCGCCGACGGCGTCGTGCGGGAGGCCACCGAGTCCGGCGGCGCCTACGGTGTGCACGTGATCATCGACCACGTCATCGACGGTGAGCTGGTGTCGACGCACTACGCGCACATGCAGTACGGGTCGATCCAGGTGCAGGTCGGCCAGGAGATCGAGGTCGGAACCACCGTCGGGCTGGTCGGGAACACCGGGCGTTCGTACGGCGCTCACCTGCACTTCGAGGTACTGATGGGTGGCGAGACCGCCATCGACCCCATCCCGTGGCTACGCGAGCACGCCGGAGGCTGATCTCGATTTCTGGGGGATGTCCAGACCTGATATCCTCTTTGAGTTGCCCGCATGCGGGCAGCACGCCCCGATAGCTCAGTGGCAGAGCACTTCCATGGTAAGGAAGGGGTCGTCAGTTCAATCCTGACTCGGGGCTCGCAGCATCCACACAGACCGCGGATGC
>NZTV01000027.1 GCA_002703245.1 Microbacterium sp. | reverse complement strand
TCACTGCGCCCAGTCTGGCTGGTCTTCGAACTTTCCTCTGCACTCCAGTCACGTCGGCGATGGCACCGGCGAAATGTTCGCCGTCACTCGCTAGGGGCCGTGCACGCAGATCGCAGGCATGCCGACGACGACTATGTCGGGCCAGGCGACGTGAACCGCCTCAGCGTTCGCAGTGCGGTTGCTCGCGTTGAGACCCCGTAGCACTTTCGTCAATGGCATTGCGGATCGATGCGTGTTTATCGTCCGACGAAAAGTGATCGTGCTTACTGGTGTGATGACGTGAACTTGTGTGGCGAATTCCCTTTGACGGCGAAACCAGCGTTACGCACCCACAACGAATTCATGGTGCCCGTTTTTCATGGCAGACAAGTCCTCAGTATCGAACGGACGGCACCAGGCTGTTGATGTCGTAACGAACTTGACGTGCCGTCAATGCAACGACCGTCAGCGCCGATAGACAACGAGGACCTGAGACGCGCTGTGTGAGACAAGAAATGAGACAGCGCGACCTTGCGTTATGCCACCTCAACGTGGGCCGCGCGCGGCCCTCTCGTTTCTCTAGAAATGAGACCGGCTCATCCTCGCACTGGTGTCACGTTCGACGGGTGCTCCTGGTCAAGGAACATCGCAACGAGCGGCACGACCTTCGTCGAGGTGCGTCTCCAGCAGCCGATGGCCACCTCCGAGTAGATGGATGGCAGCGTCGGGTAAGTCGCGGCGGTAGGCCATCGCCGAGTCCGCTGGCATGTACCCATCGTGCGGCCCCCACACGATTAGCCTGGGTGGGCGGTGTTCCCGCAGGAAGGCCTGCTCGCTGACGAACCACTCAAGCGTGGTCGGCTGGTCCTTGAGAGAGCCTGACCCTGACCGGGGTTAAGAAATACCCTACGGGGTATGGTATCAATGATAGTGATACCGCTAAAGTGGCGTTTTCGGTAGGCCCGCGAAGGAGTGTGCGATGGTTGCTGATGAGGCGAGTATGACGTTGGTGCTCAACCGATTACGTCGTGCGCAGGGCCAGCTTTTGGGGGTGATCTCGATGATCGAGCAGGGCCGTGACTGTAAGGACGTGGTAACTCAGCTGGCAGCAGTGTCGCGCGCGTTGGACCGCGCAGGATTCAAGATCGTCGCAACCGGGATGCGGCAGTGTTTGACCGGCGAGGCGCCTGAGGGCACGACGCCGTTGACCGAGGCCGAGCTGGAGAAACTGTTTCTGGCGTTAGCCTGAGGCATTTAAAAGAAGGGAGTTCGAGATGGGATACGCACTGTCGACGACAATACGCACGACGTTTGACGATGCTGTAGAGCGGACGCGTACTGCATTGTCGGAGCAAGGTTTCGGTGTCCTCACCGAAATCGACATGAAAGCCACATTGAAGGCCAAACTCGGCGAAGACATGGAGGACTACCTGATCCTGGGTGCGTGTAATCCGCCGCTGGCGCACCGCGCCGTGAACTGCGATCGACAGATCGGGTTACTCCTGCCCTGCAATGTAGCCGTGCGCACCGACCCCGACGACGCGGACACCATCATCATCGATGCCATGGATCCGCAGGTCATGGTGCAGGTTTCTGATGCGCCCGGGCTCCGTGAGGTCGCCGACGACGCCGCCGAAAAGTTGCAGGCAGCGATCGCCTCGTTGCATCACACCGCGGCCAGCTAGACGGCAGCGACCGACAGACTCCTATGCCTTCCCCGCACCCATGACCATCGCGTTGGCACTCGCTTTCGGGGCGGTCATCGGGATCCTGCTGGGACTACTCGGCGGTGGCGGTTCCATCATGGCCATCCCAGCCCTGGTCTATGCACTCGGCCTGGACTTCGAACAGGCCGTGCTGGTCGCACTGATCGTGATCGCGGTGGCTTCCGCGGTGGGAGCGATACCCAAAGCCCGTGCCGGGCAGGTTAACTGGCGATTGGCCGGTGTTTTCGCCGTCGTCGGCATCCCGGCCACCTTCGCCGGTTCCGCCATCGGTGATCACCTACCGCAGACGGCCATCATGGTGGGGTTCGCCGTGGTCATGGTCGTCGCCGGGATCCGCATGCTGACCGACTCCGACGACACCGGCGGCGCGTGCGAGATCAATGCCGGCGGGATCAACTGGCGCCGCTGCGCGCCGCGGTCGATCCCGGCTGCCGTCGCGGTCGGGCTGCTGACCGGCCTGTTCGGGGTCGGCGGAGGATTCCTCATCATTCCCGCCCTGGTGATTATGCTGGGCGTGGAAATGCCGATCGCGGTCGGCACATCCTTGCTGATCATCACCGCCAACTCCGCGGCCGGCATCGCCTCGCATGCGCAGGACGCCACCATCAACTGGTCGCTGACCGCAGCATTCGTCGGCACCGCCGTAGCCGGATCGCTGATCGCCGGCAAGCTCGGCACCAAACTGGACAACACCCGCCTCCAGCACTGGTTCGCCTACCTCGTCTTCGTGGTCGCCGCCTACGTCCTCATCGACACCCTGCTACTGCACTGAGGCACAACACCGCCGTGGCACCTACGCACCACATTCAAACAAGGAGTTACTTCATGGACGTGTCCATCATCGAAACCTCCGGTCTCGGCGACCGCAGCTACCTGATCACCCACGGTGACATCGCCGTGGTGATCGACCCACAACGCGACATCGACCGGGTACTCGACCTCGCCGCCGAACGCGGCGTGCAGATCACCCACGTACTCGAAACCCACATCCACAACGATTACGTCACCGGCGGCCTGGAACTGGCACGCACGACCGGAGCGGTATACGTCGTCCCCGCCGGCGACGACGTGGAGTACCACCGACACGCCGTCACCGACGGCGACATTATCGACGCAGGTCCCCTGCATCTGCGCGTCCTCCACACACCCGGCCATACCCACCACCACGTCAGCTACGTGCTGCAGGACGCCGACGGCGCCGTGGAAGGTGTATTCACCGGCGGATCCATGCTGCACGGCACCACGGGGCGCACCGACCTGCTCGGCAGCGACCAGACCGAAATCCTGTCGCACGCCCAATTTCACTCCGTGCGCCGCCTCGCTGCTGAACTGCCCGACACCACCTCGGTCTATCCCACCCATGGCTTCGGCAGCTTCTGCTCCTCCAGCCCAGCCAGCGGCGACTCTTCCACCATCGCCGAACAACGCGACACCAACCCCGCACTGACGCAGGACGAGCAAACCTACGTCGACGAACTCATCGCTGGGCTCTCGGAGTATCCGACCTATTACGCCCACATGGGTGTCATCAACAGCCGCGGCCCGGCCCCGGTCGACCTGTCACTGCCGACGCCAGTGGACGCCGAGGAATTGCGTCGACGGATCGGCGCCGGCGAATGGGTCATCGACCTGCGCAGTCGCACCGCCTTCGCGGCCGGACACCTTGCTGGCACGCTGGGCTTCGAACTGTCAGGATCCTTCGTCGCCTACCTCGGATGGCTCTACACCTGGGGTGCCCCGCTCACCCTCATCGGCGACGACCACGACCAAATTTTGGATGCGCGACGCGAACTGGCCCGCATCGGGATTGACAACCTCACCGGCTCCGCCACCGGCGACATCCACACCTTGGCCCACGACACACCGCTGCGCAGCTACCGCGTCGCCGATTTCGCCGCCCTCGCTGCCGACATCGAAAACTCCTCCGACATCACCGTCTTGGATGTCCGCCGCGCCGACGAATACGGCAAAGGCCACATCACCAAGGCCATCAACATCGCCCTCCACGAACTACCCGGCCGCATCGACGACGTTCCCACCGGCGAAGTCTGGGTGCACTGCGCCTCCGGCTACCGCTCCTCCATCGCCGCCTCACTGATCGACCAACCCGACCGCACCGTCGTCCTCATCGACGACAAGTACACAGAAGCCGAACACCTCAAGCTGACGACCTAGAGCCGTGGCTAGACGGACGATGAGTCGAGCGGTGATGTCGGCCGATCCTCTGAGACAAGATCTGATCGACCTCAAATCTCTAGAAATGAGACAGACGTCGGTTAAGCCGGTGCGTCAGTAACGAGCACTGGCTCAGGGGGTTCCCCGTACGGGCGGCGCCAAAGATCGCCCACCTCGTCTGCGAACTGGACGTCGGCTCGCACCTCGCCGGGGTCCGCGACGTAGGTCACGCTGACGGATTGGCCGGCGGGCACAACCCGCTGGAACCGGTCGACCATCTGCTGCTGCATGCTCTGAAATATCGCCGATCCCCTAGGTGAATCCACCAGGTAGTTGGTCATCATCGGCCCGTAGGCGCCGAGCTGGCCGAGCTGCCCGAGTTGCGGACCACGAAACCCCATGCCATGCGGCAACTCTCCGTACATCCCTTGGGCGTTTTGACCAATCGCGTCCAGTCCGCCGCTCAGATTCTCGGTCAGAATTTCGCGGGCGAGTTCTCGAACCGAGATCCTCTCCTTCGCCGGCACGCACATGGCGGCCGACCGCGCTCCGGTTTCGTCGACGAGGTACACCTCAGCCTCTAGATCGGTGATGGGTCCCGTAGTGCCGTTGTGCACTGTGACCTTCCAGATGTTCATTTTGACCGGCATCCGCTCGGCCGAGACGGTGACCGCGCGGATACGGCCACCACTGTTCCCGGCTGCGGTTGTTGCTCCAATATGGACGTTGGTGACGTTGTCGCGGCCCACGTTGACGTTGCGCTGGGTCGAGGTGAAGGTCTGCGCGAAAGCAAGCTCGCTGGCTACGGCTTCCGCGCCACCGAAGGGTGGGGCGGCTCCTGGGTGCCGCGTGCAGATACGCCGCTGACTCGCAGCGAGCCGTCCGCAGTAATGTCCTCCGCGACCACTCCGCTGCCACCCTCGACCGCGACGTCGCTGATTTCGACGTCACCTCCGACGGAGGCGCGCCGCAAGACGACACCCACCGTCGCTGGCGCGTCAGGCTCCTGTTCCTCCACCAAGGTCAACAGGGTCTGCGCCAGTTCACGCAGCTCCGGGTCGTCATTGGCACCGGCTGCGGCTAGCTTCTTGGCCAGCAGAGCCCGCCGCAACTCCTCTTGCGGTTCCGTTTCGAGTCCCGTGACCTCGGCGGTCACGGACTTGTACCTGCTTGTGAGCCAGTTCCGCAGGGCGGCGTATGCATCCGTGATCGCCGACTTAGTCGTTTCGTGTACGCCCTCCGACGCACCGATCGCGACCGCCGCCGCGACGATAGTGACGGGATCCATCGACTACCTCCAGCTCATGTCCCGCATATTGTGGGACCTCTCATTTCAGCCTATCCGTGGGCACCGACACCCACCATCGTGATGCCGCGCCGAATCGACGGGCGTCACGGCCCGATGGCCGAGGACAGGATCTGAGCCACCCAAACGCGAGGACGTTCGTCAAACTCAACTGACAATCGAAAGTTGGGCGGCAATTTAGGAACCCAAACGGGGCCGGCGTGTGCGGTCATGAGTGCCGGCGGCGTATCGCTTCCACGTAGCACCGGTCTCGGCGGCGATGGTTTCTGCTTTGCCGGCGTGGAAGCCAAGCATGCTGGCCACGACCGCAGGTGGTGCTTGAAGGAGCATCTCGCGCAGTGCGCGGGATCGACCGGGCATGTTCGGGATGCCCAGCGTGGTCAGCCGTAGCCGAATCGAGGTGGGGTGTATGGGTTGGCCCGCGCGGCGGCCGGGGAAGAGCCAGGTGCTGTTTGGGTTGGTGGCGGTGTGCAGGTTGTGGCGTGCGCGCAGGTGACTCCGCACGATGTCGTCGAACGGAGACGGAATGGGAGCAGGTGGGTCCCCGAGTCGAATGAGCACGCGCCCTTCAGGATCGGTGAGAACGTCGTCGACGGTGAGGCGGACGATCCGGCTGAGGGGTTGCGCATAGAGCAGGACCAGGGTGGCGATGACGCGTTCAGTGAGATCCATGTCCAGCCCGCTGGCGACGCGCCGCAGAAGCTCTACGCGATCGCGCAGACTGATCGGACGAGGTGGCATCTGCCGGGCCAGCGGCAACCTCATACGCCGCATGTGATGGGTCCGGATGGCCCAGACCAGGAACGGTCGCAGTGTTTCCTTCGATGAAAATGTCGCGGCGGCGAACCACGCGTCGACGTCGCTTTGACTGCACTGAATGAGCTGCAGGCCGCGGGCGTGGAGACGTTCGAGAAACTGCGCTGCGACGCGAAGTTGGTGTCGGGCTCGCTGATCGCGGTAGTGGCCTATGGGGCCTCGGTCGGCCGCCTTGCGCAGACCTCGCAGGATGTGCCAGGTCGCGTACTGACGCAGTACCTGATTCGGCGTAGACGAGGACTCGCCGGCACCCGTGGTCGCTGTTGGGTCGTGAAGCGCATCGCTTCCCCGATCATTCTGAAAATCCGCGAGCCAGGTGTCGAGCCATTGCTCGAACAACAGCAGGTGTCGGTCGCGGGCGGGCAGCACTCCCGAGGCCATCAACAGGTCCCGGATGTGGACGACGGAACGCAGCGGGGTCAGCGTGGACAACCCGTCGTGAGTCAACGGAACCTGCCCGCGCGCCAGGGCCGCCAGGATGGGCGGAACGTGCGGCTTGGACAGCCACAGGATCCCCGTCCGTGGCCGCGGCATCGCGACGACTCGGTCGTACAGCGGCGCAAGTTCGGGGCGGACGCGTCCGGTGCCGTCATCGAGATGAGCAGAGAGCCGGTCGCCGAGAACGCAACGTCCACATATGCCCTTGTAGTGGTGCCAACCTTCCTGGCCGCAGCGGGTGCAGGTGAAGTCGCCGACGCCGGGGGAGCAGTCGGCACAGTACGGATGGTGATCGCCGGTGGCGTCTATGAGCCGTGCCGGGAGCAGCCGGTGTATCCCGCAGGCCGGGCACACGCCGTATGTCTCGCAGGCGCGGGCGAAGCACCCAGAACAGATGCGCCCTTCGGGCCAGGTACGAACGGCAACCCACACCCGCGGTGGCGATTTCGCATCGCACGCCGCACTCTGAGGTGCTGCCTGTGATGGGCCGTTGGTGGTGCGCAGCGGCCGATGGCAACGTGCGCACACCCGCCCGGCAGCCACGGCCGCCTTCAGATGGTCTGGGCCCGAACCGCCGGACGGATCGCGGGGTGGTGTGCTCACTGTTCGGGTCGAACGATGCGAGCTCGCACCGGGCGCAGATCACCCACGCCAGGCGGTGGCTGCGCGGGCCGATCGTCGGCGGCGACCTTGCGGACTCCGATATTGGCGGCGTCGGTGTGGATGAGCTCGGCGGGATCGATGCCGAAGATGTCGCACAGCGCCGCCAGGATGGGTAGCGACAGCCGCTCCGGTGTGCTCGTCGCGAGCCTATGGACCTGAGACGCCGACAGGTACACGCCACGCTCCGCCAACAGCGGAACCAACTCAGTAGTGGCGTACATCTTGTGCTCGGCCATGACCTCGCGAAGACGCCATTGGTAGGACACCCGTCGGCGTTGCCTGACCTGTTTGGCGCCGCGTGGCGCATCGTGCGACGGCGTCACGCCAATCCTCCTGGCGCGTGACCTATCTCCGCGCCGGGCACGCGATCGTTGGCCCCACCGACTGACGGTTGTCGCACGGGTGCGCCGAGGATCTCCGCGGCCATGTCGTCCAGAACGCGACGCACGGTTCGGGTGCGGAAATCCGAGGACACGCAGGTGTAGATCGAGGTAGTCGAGGCGTGGTTGTGACCGACCTGTTCTTGCACGAAACGAGGGTCCCAACCGTCCTCGATCAAATGGGTGACATACGAGCGCCGCAACGAGTGCAGATCCAAGTTCGGGTCCATTCCTAGGGCTTCTCTGTAGTCCGCCAATCGGTGATTGAGGACCTCCAAGCCGACCCTTGCGCGACGCTCCGAGGGCCAGGCTGCGGGATGGTCTTGGACTGCGAACAGGGGGCGGACTTCACCGAACCACTGCTCGAGCACTTCGGTCACCCATGGCCAGACGGTGAGCACGCCGCGCCGCTTCGGCGGCGAACCGCGCTGCGCCTTTCCATGGCGGACGTAGACCACGCCATAGTCACCGAACTCCTCACCGCTGGGATTGCGACCGAAGTCTGCCGAGTCCAGCATCCGGTTCTCGTTGCGGCGCAGGCCGTATGCGTAGGCGACCTTGAGCATCGTGGCGTCTCGGAAAGCCGCGATCCACCCCTTGCGGCCGGCCTGCCGCTTCGCCGCGACCCGGTCGTCGGCGTAGTCGAACAACTCCTGCAGTTCCAGGCGCGTGAAGGCTCGTTTCGTTGGGGCCGATTCGACGTCGGCCACGTGGTCGGCGGAGTTGACTTCGTTGATCACTTGGATGGGGTGCGATCCGAACCGACGCTCGCACTCGTCCGCCCACCCGTAACCGGGGTCGGTCACGTAGTCACAGAACCCCCGTAACGACACCTGATAGCCGCGTACGGTCGATCGGGCCCGCTGGTGCACGGCCCGTAGATCGGCGAACCATTCGTCGGCCATGGCCGTCGACCACTGCCATGGATATGAGGCGTTGTGCTCGGCGAAGGCGCGCATCTGACTGAGCCGGTTTCCCACCGTCGATGCGGCCAGGTTGCGCGCAAGCATCTGGTTGCGCCACCCCTGCAACATCGCGTCGAAGACCTGCGGCTCGGGATGCAGCAGGGGGACACCCTCGACGAGCATCAAACCCGCCTCCCGAGGGCCAATCTTCGTCTGCCTACCGACCACAATCACACCCCCTCGGCGCTCGCATCTGATGCGAGGATATCGCATTCAATGCGAGATTGAGGGCGGTTCGCAGGTCAGCGCCATCTCCCGACGGCACCTCGTTCCCTTCCGGCCTTCATTGCTCGGGTACGAAGCCTCCACTGGCTACAGCCAGCCTGCGACGACTGACTTTTCGTCAGCTAAAACAACCCCCATGTTGTGATCGCGCCAGATGCGATTCGCCACGGTTGGCCCC